>DASZJZ010000001.1:0-10923 GCA_035947555.1 Thermoleophilaceae bacterium
TGATGTCGAAGCCGTCCGGGATGCCCTCGCGGTTGCCGGTGAACGCGCACACGAGCACGACGGTGCCCTCTGGGAAGAGGACGTCGCGGTAGGTGACGTCCTCCATCGCGATCCGGGCCGTGAACGGCGTGATGGGCTCGAAGCGGACCACCTCCTCCACCGCCGCCGGCGCCAGGTCGGGTCGCTCGGCGAGCAGCCGCCACTGGTCCGGGTGCGCGGCGAACAGGCGCACGGCGTGGGCGAGCTGCGACTGGGTCGTGTCGACGCCGCCCACCAGCACGTTGAGCACGAGGTTCATGCACTCGACGTCCGAGAGGCGGTCGGGCGGGTGGGCTGGCGTCACGGCGGCGATCAGCGTGGAGATGAGGTCGTCGGCGGGGTCCGCGCGGCGGCGCTCGATCAGCTCGCCCGCCCACTCGTAGAACTCCGCGCAGGCGCGCTCGATGGCCTCGCGCTCGTTCATGAGGCTGGGCCCGTCGAACTGGCGCTGGATCAGGTTCGACCACTCGTACAGCTTTGGCGCGTCCTCGAGCGGCGCGCCCATCACGGTGGCGATCGTCAGCGAGGGATAGGGCTTGGCGAAGGCGCCGACGAACTCGCAGCGGCCGGCGGTCGCGAGCGGCTCCCACAGGCGCTCGAGGAACTCGCGCATGGCCGGCCGCCAGCGATCCGCCGCGCGCGGTGTGAAGGCGGGGTTCACGAGGTTGCGCAGGCGGCGGTGGTCGTCGCCGTTCACGTGGAGGATGTTGCGCCGCATCTGCTCGAGGAGCGGGCCCTCGGGCACCTCGAACATCTCGGCGATCTTCATGCCGGGGAAGGTGGCGGCGCGGGTGCGCAGGAAGAAGGCCGCGGCTTCGCGGTCGAGGACGAAGTAGCCGATCGGCGAGGCGGCGAGCCAGCTCCGCTGGCTCAGCCCGGTCATGGTCTGGTGGAAGCGGGCGCCCTTGAGGTCGGGCGCGAAGAAGTCGAGCTCGGGCAGCTCCAAGTCGGTGACCGCGGGCATGGGGTGAAACGTAACCGGCCGGCGCTAGTCTCGATGACGTGAGCTTCCTCTTCCGCAGCAAGACCGACATGCCCGACCCGGCCGACGCCCTACCGGGCCACGACACGCGCCCCTTCCCGGTGCCCGCCACCCACTTCGTGCTCGGAACGCCGCTCGAGCCGCCCTTCCCCGAGGACACCGAGCAGGTGATCGTGGGCATGGGCTGCTTCTGGGGCGCCGAGCGCATCTTCTGGCAGGCGCCGGGCGTGTACACCACGGCGGTCGGGTACGCCGGCGGCTACACGCCGAACCCCACGTACGAGGAGGTCTGCAGCGGGCGCACGGGCCACAACGAGGTGGTGCTCGTGGTGTTCCGGCCCGCCGAGATCTCCTTCAACAAGGTGCTCCAGCTCTTCTGGGAGGGCCACGACCCGACCCAGGGCATGCGCCAGGGCAACGACGTGGGCACGCAGTACCGCTCCGGCATCTACGTGACCTCCAAGTCCCAGCGCGACGCGGCCGAGGCCTCGCGCGGGCGCTACGCGGAGCGGCTGGGCGCCGCCGGATACGGCGACATCACGACGGAGATCGTCGACGCCCCGGAGCTCTACTACGCCGAGGACTACCACCAGCAGTACCTGGCCAAGAACCCGGGGGGCTACTGCGGGATCGGCGGCACCGGCGTCAGCTGTCCAGTAGGCGTGCCATCCGCCTGAGCCGCGGGTCCGCCTCGGCGGGCCAGCGCTCCACGTCCGCGGGCCACCACGCCCAGTCGTCGTGCTCGTCGTCGGGCACGGGGTCGCAGCCGTCGGGGACGGTGGCGAGGCCAACGAGCATCGCCAGCCCGTCCGGGAGCTCGACCAGCGCCTCGACTGTCAGGCGCTCCGGCTCGAGTCGCCACTCCTCGCGGAGCTCGCGGGAGAGTGTGTCGGTCGGGCTCTCCCCCATGTCCACGGCCCCCCCGGCGCCGAGCGCCCAGCGACCCGCCCAGCTCGACACCCAATCTGCGCGGCGGCCGGCGAGCCAGCGGCCGTCCTCGGAGCGCACCACGCACAGTGCGGTCAGGCTGCCGCAGGCGTTGCCCTCCACCAGGCGCAGCGCCCAGCGCGAGGGCTGGAGGTCGAGCACCAGCCGGCCGCCGTCTTCGCGCCAGCCGGCGAGTCGGGTGGCGAGGCCGTCGTGGGCGGGCGATCCCCGTTCGCGCAGGCCGTCCACCGCGGCGTCCGCCCTGCGCTGGATCTCCTCCGGCGGCTGGTAGGCCTCGTCGAGCCAGCGGGCCTCGACCTGGTCCGCACGCCAGGGCCCGCGCGCGAGGATGCCCGGGCGAGAGGTCACGCCAAGGAGCCTAGTCCGGGCCGCTGAAGCGCTCGCGCGGGGAGCGCCGGGGCGCGGAGGGCATCCGCGGCGCGGAGCGATCCGCCTAGTCCGGCTCGATCCCGCGCTCGCGTAGCAGCACCCGGGCGCAGAGCGACCCGTGCCGCGCCGCCGGCACCAGGTCTGAGGGCTCGCCCCAGCGCCAGCTCTCGTACTGCGTGCCCTCGCCGGCCTGCGGCACCCCGGGCTCGCCGGCCAGGATCTCCACCGCCCAGTCCCGCATCATGATCCGGTAGTCCGGGCGCTCTCCCGACGCCTCGCCCAGCACCCGCAGCGGCCGCACCTCCACGCCGAGCTTGTCGCGGCCCGCCCGCAACACGGCGTCCTCCTCGGTCTCATCCGGTCGCAGCGTGGCGGCGGGGAGGCCCCACTCGCCCGGGAGGCTCTCGTCGTCCTCGGGCCGCCGCACGAGCAGCAGCCCAGAAGGACCCTCGATCACCAGCGCGACCGATTCCTTGCGCGGCTTCATGCCGCCGAGTATCACCGCTCAGGCAGCGCTCGCCTCGGCCGCCGCGTGCTCCTGGTCGAGCCGCTCGAGCACGGCCAGGAAGGCCGCCACCACGCGCGTGTCGAACTGCGAGCCCGCGCACCGCAGCAGCTCCGAGCGGGCCGCCTTAGCCCCCATGCCCTCGCGGTAGACACGATCGGCCGTCATCGCCTCGTAGGCGTCCGCCACGGCCAGGATCTTCGCCTCGAGGGGGATGTCCGCATCATCCAGGCCGGCGGGATAGCCCCTGCCGTCCGGGCGCTCGTGGTGGGCGAGCACCCAGCCGCGCAGATCCTCGAGCCCGCGCCCGCTCAGCACCTGCGCGCCGATCTCCGGGTGCGTGCGGATCTCGGCAAGCTCGTTTCGCCCGAGCCGGCCGGGCTTTTGCAGGATCGCGTCGGGCAGCCCGATCTTGCCGATGTCGTGCAGCACGCCGGCCACCTCGATGCGCTTGGCGCGCTCCGTCGGCAGCTCGAGCTCCCTGGCGATCAGCCCGCAGTAGCGGCCGACGGTGCGCGAGTGCGCGGCCGTGCCCGTGTCGCGCAGGTCGAGCGCCTCGGCCAGCGAGAGCAGCGTGGCGAGGTGCGTCTCGTCCATCCCGCCGCGGCCGCCCGGCTCGGGCGCGAAGATCGCGGAGATCTCGCGGTTGAAGATGACCGAGCGGTTGCGGCCGAGCGCCTTGGCCGCGTAGAGGGCCTGGTCGGCGGCCTCGATGACGGCGTCGGCGTTGCGGCCGTGCTCGGGATAGGTGGCCACGCCGAAGCTGAAGGTCAGCGGCACGGGGTGCTCGGCGAACTCCCGCTCGACAGTCACCCTCAGCCGCTCCGCCACCAGGTATGCCTCGTGCTCGGATGCGCCCGGCAGGAGGATCGTGAACTCCTCGCCGCCGGTGCGCGCGATCGAGTCGCCGGCGCGGCGCTTCTTGTGCAGGATCTGTCCGATCCGGACCAGGGCCTCGTCGCCCGCCCGGTGGCCGAGCTCGTCGTTCACGACCTTGAAGTGGTCGAGGTCGCCGATCACGATGCTGAGCTCCTCGTCCGCCCGCAGCGTCCGCTCGACCTCCACGTGGATCTCCTGCTCCAGTGCGAGACGGTTCTTGAGGCCGGTGAGCGTGTCGGTGCGGGCGGCCTCGGCCAGGCTGCGGACCAGCCCGGTCACCGCGTCCCGGACGGCGCGCAGCAGCGCCGCCGCCGGGAACAGCACGCCCACAAGCGTCAGCCAGCTGCCCGCCACCACCGTGTACGGGGCCGACAGCAGCAGCACCACGAGGTACGAGCCCCCGATCAGCGCGAGCTGGGCCGCCGCTGGGCGCACCGGGAAGAAGTAGGCCGCGTAGAGCGCGAGCCAGATGTAGAGCATCTCGTCCGACAGCGAGTTGGCGTCCACCGACAGCAGCAGGTGCAGCGAGAGCAGCACCGTGCCGCAGGCGGCCACCGCCTGCAGGCCGCGCGAGCCGATGCGGTCGGCGGTCATGTGGAGCGCCACCGCGAACACCGCGCAGAGGGCCGCGATCACGAGCCGGGCGGGCCAGGCGGAGCCCTGCGGCGGCAGCACGCTGATGACGAACAGCATCAGCGCCTGGCCGGCGAAGAGGCCGCTCGCCACGCGTGCGGCGAACCGAGGACTCGGCTCTACGGGAGGGATCGCAGGGGCAAGCTGCGCGTCCCGCTGGGTCACCGGGAGCATGACCCTGTTGTCGGGTCGCCTCCCCCGGGGGGTGAGAGCGGCGTTACGCCTCTGGCCGAATTGACTCGGGCGCGGGCTCCAGCTGCTCGCGCAACGCGCGCAGCTCGGCCCGCAGCGCAGACAGCTCCGCTTCGAGTCGGTCCACGCGCTCGGCGAGCCCGCCCTCGGGGGCGGCGGGTGCCGCGTGTTCGGGCGCCGGAGCGGGTGGCGGCGCGGTCCCCTCCTCCGGCTCCCCTTGGAGCAGGTGGGCGTAGCGCTGGCCGCGCTCGCCTGGGCGGCGCGGCAGCGGCGCCACGAGCTCCCGTTCGATCAGCTCCATGAGCGTGAGCTCGAGCTCGTCGCTCGACTCGAAGCGGTACATGCGCTCACTGCGCGTGCGGAGCTCGCCGGGCGTCTGGGGGCCGCGCAGCATCAGGACGGTCAGGAGCGAGAGCTGGGGAGGGGTGAGCTGCAGCGCGTTGTCGAGCAGGTGCTTGTACTTGGCGGTGCGCGTCGTCGACCAGGTCGCCAACCCCGTCCAGTTGCGCCGGCGCAGCCGGTCGAGCGCCGCGCGGACCGTGGCGTCGTCGTAGTCGACCACCGGGTCGCGGTTCGTCGACTGGTTGCACGCCAGCCGCAGCGAGTTGAGCGTGAGCGGATACTGGTCGGGGGTCGTGCGCTGCTTCTCGACCAGGCAGGCCACCACGCGGATCTCGACTGCGTCCGGTTCCACGGCGGCGTAGCTTGCCATCCTCACGGGGTGCGCGTCTACGCCCGCATCCTCCGGACCCCGGGCGTGGCCATGATCGTGCTGGCCACGCTGATCGGGCGGCTCCCTATCGGCATCAGCGGGCTGGCGATCCTGCTCTACGTCGAGGAGGTGAGCGACTCGTTCGCCGCCGCCGGCCTCTGCGCCGGCGCGCTCGCCCTCGGCAGCGCGGCCGGCGCCCCGTTCCAGGGGCGGCTGATCGACCGTCGCGGCGTGGAGATGCTGCTGCCGCTCGCCGTGGTCCACGCCACCGGGCTGCTGGCGATCTGGCTGGCCGGCGAGGCCGGCGCGCCGGTGGCGCTGCTCGCGGCGGTGTCGCTCGTCACCGGCGCCTCGCTGCCGCCGGTGTCGTCGGTGCTGCGCTCGCGCTGGCCCTACCTGCTGCCGGGGCGGCCGGAGCTGCTGGCCGGCGCGTTCGCGCTCGACTCGGTGATGATCGAGACCATCTTCGTGACGGGTCCGCTGATCACCACCGTGGTCGTGGTCACGGTGGGGCCGCAGTACGCGCTGATCGTGTCGGCGGCGTGCGTCTTCGTCGGCACCTCGCTGATGCTCGCCGGGCTGAGCGGCAGGCCGGGTCCCGAGCGGGCCGAGGCCGGCCGCCGCGCCTTCGGGCTCGGCGCGCTCGCCTCCCCCGGCCTGCGCACGCTCGTGCTGGCGAGCCTGCCGGTGGGGTTCACGTTCGGCACGCTCGAGGTGGTGCTGCCGGCTTTCAGCGAGGCCGAGGGGTCGAAGGAGATGGCAGGAGTGCTTCTGGCGGTGTGGTCGGGCGCCAGCGGAATCAGCGGCCTCGTGTGGGGCGCGCGCGGCGGCAATGCCCCGCTGCTTCGGGCCCACGTCGTGTTCGCATGGCTGCTGCCGCTCTGCGTGGCGCCGCTGGCGCTGGCGTGGTCGCCGCTCACGATGGCGCTGCTGGCGGTGCTGGCCGGCCTCCCGATCGCGCCGCTGATCGCCTCGCGCAACCAGCTCGTCGAGCGCGTCGTGCTGCCGGGCACGGCGACCGAGGCCTACACCTGGCCTCTCACCGCGCTCGTGGCCGGGGTGGCGCTCGGCGCGGCCGCCGGCGGCGCCGTGGTCGAGGCGAGCTCGTGGAGCGCCGGCGTCGTCCTCGCGATGGCGGTGGGGTTCGTGGGCGCGGCCGTGGTGGTGGGCCGGCGGCGCACGCTGGCGCGACCGCTCGCCGTCTCCGGGTAGATTCGCGCCTATGGGAACGATCAAGGGCGACCGCAGCGTCGAGATCGAGGCGCCGATCGAGCGCTGCTACGAGATTGCCGCCGACATCGAGAACGCACCCGAGTGGCAGGGCTCGCTCAAGGACGTGGAGGTGCTGGACCGCGACGGCGAGCGCCGGCCGCTGCTCGTGGAGACCGAGTCGGACGCCAAGGTGAAGAGCGTGCGCGCGCGGCTGCGCTTCTCCTACGACCCACCGACTGGGATCCGGTGGGTGCAGGAGAAGGGCGACACCAAGTCCCTCACCGGCTGGTGGTCCTTCGAGGACCTCGGCGGCGGGCGGACACGCGCCACCTACGCGCTCGAGGCCGACCCGGGTCGCATGCTCGGCATGCTGCTGCGCGGACCGGCCGAGGCCAAGGTGCGCGACTTCCTGGTGGGCAATGCGGCGGAGGGGCTGAAGGAGAAGGCCGAGCGCTAGCGGCAGGCCTGCAGGCGCTCGTCCCTAGCCGCAGGAGGCCGGGCGCTCGTGCCTGCGCAGCACGCGCTCGAGGGCGCGCGAGCGCGAGGTCATGATGCCGTCGACGCACATGTCGATGAGGCGTCGCCAGGTGGCGGGGGCGTCGCGGTCCTCTCCCGAGAACCAGTTGTGCCAGGCATAGCCCTCGCGGTGCGCGCGTGCCACGTTCTCGGCCGTCGTGATCTCCAGCGTGGTGCCGGCCTGCTCGAAGGTGATCGGAAGCTGGAAGGCGGCCACCCCTGGACCCGGCGATCCGCCCGCCAGCAGCCAGTTGGCGGCGCCCGCGATGCCCGGCGCGACGTCGATGCGCGGCACGAGCTCGTGGAAGCGGTCCACGGCGGCCTGCTGGAAGGAGGCGACGATCAGGTTCCTCCGCTTCGTCTTCCGCAGTAGGCGGGCGAGCACCTCGGCGTTGCGCACGTACTCCTCTGTGGCCTCGTCAGGCGTGCGCCCCTTGATCTCGACGTTGATCGGCGTGCGCGGGAACGCCTTCGACACCTGCTTCAGCGTCGGCACGCGGAAGTCGGCCGCCTTGAACCCCGTCGGCGGCTCGGCCCGGCCCGTGGCAATGCCGCGGAAGCGGTAGGCGCGGCGTGGGAGGTCATGGCTGTAGTGGTCGCGCGCCCGGGGCGCGAACCAGTACGCGCCGTCGAGTCGCTTGATCTGCCACAGTGTCTTGGAGGCGACGGTGCCGCGGCCGTTCGTGGTGCGGTCCACTGTGGTGTCGTGGAGGACCACCACCTTGTTGTCCTTCGTCACGCCCACGTCCAGCTCGAGCATGTCCGCGCCGGCCTGCAGGGCCTTGCGGAACGCATACATGGTGTTCGAGGGGAATTCGTCTTCGCCGCCCTGGTGGGCGATGTTGAGCGGGGCCCGCTCCTCGATCCAGCGATTGGTCCCCTGGGCGTATGCCGTGGCGGCGCACGTCAGGGTGAGGGCGAGAGTGACGGCCGCGAGCCTGAGCACGCCGCGCGACGCTATCCAATCCGCCCGAGCGATGCCCGCGCCGCTTCCACGTCCGGGTGCGGGTCCATCCGCTTCACCTTCCCGTCCTCGACTGTATGAACCACCGCGGAGCGCAGCTCCACCGCGATCCCGCTCGACGCGCCGCGACCCTTCAGGAGCATGTCCACGATCACGTGCTCGCCCTCCGGGAGGAACTCGAGTGGCTCGAACCGGACGTCCTCGATGAAACCGTCGAACGCGTCGAGGTAGCGCTGGGCGCCGGCGTGGCCCCTGTAGACGTCCGGCTCGGCCGACAGTGACGGCGGGACCTCCGCTACGAAGTCCTCGGAGAGCAGCTCGAAGATGCCGGCGCGATCGTCGCGGTTGAACCGGTCGAGGAGCTCGCGCACCAGCTCGACGTTGGGCTCGGGCATATCTGAGATGCTGCCACGCGTGGAAGCCGGGGCACGCTGGGCCACGTTCGACTGCTACGGGACGCTGGTGGACTGGAGGGCTGGGATCCGCGCAGAGCTGTCGCGGCTGTTCGGCGAGGCCGAGGCCGAGCGGCTCTTGGAGCGCTACCACGACGTGGAGCCACGGCTGCAGCGGGAGCGGCCGGGCGCGAGCTACCGCGAGGTGATGGCGTCGGTGCTGGAGGAGCTGGCGACGGAGCGGGGGGTGGCGCTGCCGCTCGAGGAGCGCGACTCCCTCGGCCGCTCGCTGCCCGAGTGGCCGGTGTTCCCGGAGGTGCCGGACGCGCTGGCCGAGGCGCGCTCGCGCGGATGGAGGCTGGCCGCGTTGACGAACAGCGACCGGGATCTGATCGACGCCTCGCTGGAGGCGATAGGCGTGCCGTTCGACGGAACGGTGGTGGCGTCCGAGATCGGTTCATACAAGCCGGCGCACGGTCATTGGCGGACGTTCTACGAGTCGACCGGCGCAGACGGCGACCTCCACGTGCACGTGGCGCAGAGCCACTTCCACGACATAGCACCGGCGAACGAGCTGGGGATCAAGACCGTCTGGATCAACCGGCTGGGAGAGGAGCACTCGCCACCGCCGACGCGAGAGCTGAGCGACTTGAACGGGCTGGCGAACGTGCTGGACGAGCTGGTGCCGCCCCGCTAACCCCCGATCTCGCTTTCGGCCGGCGGCGGCCCGCTGCGCAGGATGATCTTCGTCTCGGTGTCCGCGGCGCCCAGCCGCATTCGCAGCGTGCGCAGGAGCACGTCGAGCTCCGCGGTGTCGCGGCACGCCACGCGGAGCTGGTAGTCGGGGGCGCCGGCGAGGTGCAGGACCTCGGTGACCGGTTGGAGGCGGTCCGCTGCGGTGGCGAACTCGTCGGAGTCCGTACCGGCGGCGAGGGTGACCCCCACGACGGCCTCGAGTCGCCTTCCGCCCGCGGCAGGGTCTACGAGGGCGACGAATCCGGTGACCACACCGGCGCGGCGAAGGCGTCGAACACGGTCCGCCGCGGCGTTGGCGCTGAGGCCGACCGCGGCGCCGAGATCGCGCCACGACAGCCGGCCATCCTCGCGGAGCAGTCTGAGGATCTCACTGTCTACGGCGTCCACCGCCGCGATTGTCGCAGAGTTGCAGCGCTTCTGCTTGCGTTCGCACAGTCCTGTTTCGTATTGCTTGCGGAACCATGGACCCAAGCGCCGCGCTGATCGCCGGACTCGCCGCGGGCCTCGCGATCGCGATGCAGGTGGGCGCGGTGAGCCTGCTGCTCGTGGAGACGGCGGTAACGGACGGCCCGCGGGTGGGAGTGGCGGCCGGAATGGGAGTAGCCGCAGCCGACCTGGGCTTCGCGGCGATCGCAGCGGCGGCTGGAGGAGCGGCCGGGGCGGCGCTGGCGAGCCACGAGACGGAGCTCCGGCTGATCGCAGCGACCGTGATAGCGGCGATCGCGGTGCACGGGCTGATGGCAATTGGGCGCGATCGAAACGCGGCCGCCGCTGCCAGGAGCACCGGCGGCGAAGACCCGGAAAGCGACGAACCGCGCGCGTCCGCCGCGTCGCACGCCGCAAGCGACGACACGCCGCGCGCGTCCGCTTCCGCGCCGGTCTCCCGCGCCTGCGCGCGCAGTCACTTCGCCCGGTTTCTCGCGATCACCGCGGCCAATCCGCTCACGATCGCGTCGTTTGCGGCCGTCGCCGCCGCCCTCTCCCTCGACGGGCCCGCTGCGGCGGCGGCGTTTGCGGCGGGGGTCGGTGTCGCTTCCGCCGCGTGGCACCTCCTGCTCAGCCTTGCCGCCGGTCACGCCGGTCGGTGGTTGACCCCACGGGTGCGCCGTCGCTTGGCCATCGCCGGCCGGCTCGCCGTACTTGCCATCGCCGCTCACCTGGCGCTCGCCTAGCCTTCGCCACCGGTGACGCCTTCGCGACGCGCCAGCGGCGCGCCGCCGCGGCGGCGGGTGGTCGATGCCGCGCTCGATCTCTTCCTCGAGCGCTGGTTCGACGACGTGACGCTGCGCGACGTGGCGACCGCCGCCGGCGTGGCCCTTCAGACGGTCGTGAACCACTTCGGCTCCAAGGAGGGTCTCTTCGTCGCGGCACTCGAGCGCTTTGCGGAGACCGTCGAGCAGGTTCGGTACTCCGCCGTGCCCGACGACGTCCCAGGCGCCGCCCGCGTGCTGGTCAAGGACTACGAGCGCGCCGGCGACGCCAACGTGCGCGCCCTTCTCGTCGAGGACCGCATCCCGGCCGTCGCCCAAGGGCTCGCACACGGCTGGCGCGTCCACCGCGACTGGGTCGGGCGGACCTTCCCAGGCGCCCTCAGCGGCCTCACCGGCGCCGCCCGCGAGCGCCGGCTCCTCGCCCTCTGCGCCGCCACCGACGTGACCACCTGGAAGTACCTTCGCCGCGACAAGGGGCTCAGCCGGGCCCGCACCGCGGTGGTCCTGCAGGAGATGATTCGAAGCCCTCTACCGACACGAAAGGTCCTGAGCCGATGTCCAGCTTCCTCTTCACGGCATGGGACGGCGGCGGCGCCGTGGTGCCGACCCTCTC
>DASZJZ010000002.1:0-7962 GCA_035947555.1 Thermoleophilaceae bacterium
ATGGCGGTGGAGTTGGACGCCATCACCGCCCACCTCGACCTGCAGGTGCAGGGCGATCTCGAGACGGGCCCGCATCACACGGTCGAGGACACCGGCCTCGCGCTCGGCCAGGCGCTCGACGAGGCGCTCGGCGACCGGGCCCGGATCCGTCGCTTCGGCCACGCGGTGGTGCCGATGGACGAGGCGCGCGCGTCGTGCGCGATCGACGTCTCGGGGCGGCCCTTCACCGCCTTCGAGGGCTCATTCCCGGCCGAGCGGGTGGCCGACTTCGACACCGACCTCACCGAGGAGTTCCTGCGCGCGGTGGCGAACACGGCGAAGCTCACCGTCCACGCGCGCGTAGACGCCGGCACCAACGCGCATCACATGGTCGAGGCCACCTTCAAGGCGTTCGCCCGGGCGCTTAGAGAGGCGGTCGCCGAGGACCCGCGGGTGCAGGGAGTCCCCTCGACCAAGGGTCTGCTGTGATTGCAATCCTCGACTACGGCATGGGCAACCTTCGCTCGGTCGCGAAGGCGCTCGAGCACGTGGGCGGCGACCCCGTGCTCACTCACGACCACGACCGCATCCGCGAGGCCAGAGCGATCGTGCTTCCTGGAGTAGGGGCGATGCCCAAGGCGATGGACCGCGTGCGCGCCCTCGGCCTCGACGAGCTGCTCCACGAGCGGGTCGAGGCGAGCGTGCCGGTGCTCGGGCTCTGCATGGGCATGCAGCTGCTGTTCGAGAGCACCGAGGAGCACGGCGGCGCCGAGGGGATCGGGCTGCTCGAGGGACGCGTGGAGCGGCTGCCCGCGAACGGGCTGAAGGTGCCGCAGATCGGCTGGAACCCGGTCTCCTGGCGCAAGCGGAGCGCCCTGAACGACGGGCTCCCGGACCCCTGCGCCTTCTACCACGCGAACTCCTTCGCACCGCGGCCGGCGGCCGAGGAGGACGTGCTCGGGGTGGCCGACTACGGCGGCGAGTTCGTGAGCGTCGTGGAGCGGCCGCCGGTCTACGGGCTCCAGTCGCACCCCGAGAAGTCCGGACCGGACGGTCTGCGCCTGCTGCGCAACTTCGTCTCGCTGACGGCATCACTCCGCGGCGGGCCGAGCCCGCCGCCTCGTGCACGGCGATGATCCTCCTGCCGGCGGTGGACATTCGCGACGGCCGCGCCGTGCGGCTGCGCCAGGGCGACTTCGACGACGAGACGATCTACGCCGACGACCCGTTCGAGGCCGCCCGGTCGTTCGTGGAGGCCGGCGCGCGCTTTCTCCACGTCGTGGACCTCGACGGCGCGCGCGAGGGCGAGCCGGTCAACCTGCGCCACGTCGAGCGGATAGCGACCGACCTGGACGTGCCGGTGGAGCTCGGCGGCGGCCTGCGCTCGATCGCGTCGATCAGGCGGGCGCTGTCGGCAGGTGCGGCTCGGGTGGTGATCGGCACGGCGGCGTTCACCGATCCCGACCTGCTCGACGAGGCCCTCATGGCCTTCACCTCACGCATCCTGGTCGGGGTCGACGTGCGCGGCGGAAAGGTGGCGGTGGCCGGGTGGACGCGGGAGACGCAGACGCGCGGCGAGGACGCCATCCGCCGCCTGCAGCAGCAGGGCGCCACGCGCTTCGTGTACACCAACGTGGACCGCGACGGAATGCTCGAAGGCCCGGATCTCGAGGAGGTCAAGCGCGTGTCGGCCGCGGTGCGGGGGCGCTTCCTGTACTCGGGAGGGATCGGCTCCATCGAGGACCTCACCGCGCTGCGGGGGCTGCGGCTCGTAAACCTGGCCGGCGTCATATGCGGGAAGGCGCTCTACGAAGGGCGATTCACCGTCCGTGACGGCCAGGCCGCGGTCGAGTGATGCTGCTGCGACGCGTGATCCCCTGCCTCGACGTGGACAAGGGCCGCGTGGTGAAGGGCGTGGAGTTCGTCGAGCTGCGCGACGCAGGCGACCCCGTCGAGCTGGCCGTGCGCTACCAGGACGAGGGGGCGGACGAGATCGTGTTCCTCGACATCACCGCCTCGCACGAGCGGCGCGAGACGGTGGCCAAGCTGGCGCGGCGCTGCGCGGACGATCTGTTCATCCCGTTCACGATCGGGGGCGGTGTGCGCTCGGCGCGCGACGCCCAGGCGGTGCTTGACGCGGGCGCCGACAAGGTGTCGGTCAACTCCGCGGCCGTCGCCCGCCCCGAGCTGCTGACCGAGATGGCCGAGGTGTTCGGCGCCCAGTGCGTGGTGCTGGCGATCGACGCTCGGCGCCAGCACGAAGGCTCATACGCTGTCTTTGTCGAGGGCGGCCGGCGGCCGGTGGGACGGGACGCCGTCGAGTGGGCCCGCGAGGGCGTCGAGCGGGGCGCCGGCGAGATCCTGCTCACGAGCATGGACCGGGACGGCACCGAAGACGGCTACGAGCTCGAGCTGACTCGCGCGGTGGCGGACGCCGTGGACGTGCCGGTGATCGCGAGCGGCGGGGCCGGAGAGCTGGACCACTTGGTGGAGGCGATCGAGAAGGGCGGCGCGGACGCGGTCCTGTGCGCGTCGATCTTCCACTACGGCCACCACACGGTGCGCGAGGCGAAGGAGCGGATGCGGGCGGCGGGGATCCCGGTGCGGCTCTAGTGGTCTCCACCGCCGAGCTCCGAGAACGCGCGCGCCGGCTGCCCGGCGTCGAGCGCCTGCTGCGCGCGCTCGAGGGGCTGCCCCCGGCGTACCTCGTGGGCGGCACCGTCCGGGACCTCCTCCTCGAGCGGTCGCCGGCGGTCCATCTCGACCTGGCCATCGAGGGCGATGCCCGGTCGGTGGCCCGGGCGCTCGCCGACCGCCTGTCAGGGGCGGCGCGTGAGTACGAGCGCTTCGGCACGGCCGTGGTGGAGGTCGAGGGCTTCGAATACGACATGGCCAGCACCCGCAGCGAGACCTACGACGAGCCGGGCGCCCTGCCGCGCGTGGCGACGGCGTCGCTGGGCGAGGACCTGGCTCGCCGCGACTTCACCGTCAACGCCATGGCGATCGGGCTCAAGGGCGACGATCTGGGTCACCTTTACGATCCCCACCGTGGGCTTCCCGATCTCGACGCCGGCGTCCTCCGCGTCCTGCACGAGCAGAGCTTCAGGGACGACCCGACCCGGCTCCTGCGCGGCGTGAGGTTCGAAGCCCGGCTCGGCTTTATGTTCGACCCGGACACCGAGGTGCTGGCGCGGGAGGCGGTCGCCGCCGGCGCGCTGGGCACGGTCTCGGCCGACCGCACCGGGCGCGAGCTCGTGAAGACCCTCGAGGAAACCGAGGCGCCGTCGGCCGTGGCACGGCTCAAGCACCTCGAGATCGACTCGGCGCTGCACCCGGCGCTCGATCCAGACCCCGAGCTGGTGGCCTCGGCCGCCCTCGGCGCGGTGACGCTCGACGGGAACCGCGTGACCGCCGAGCTGGCCGCGATGGTGGTGGACGACCCACAGGAGCTGGACCTGTGGGTCGCCGCCCTCCCGCTGGAGGCGCGCGACCGCGACGCCGTCTCGCGCGCCGCGCGCGTGGCGCCGCGCCTGTCGGCCGCGCTCCGGGAGCGCGAGCACACGCCGTCGGAGCTGCGCGGCCTGTTGGGGAGCGAGCCGCCCGAGGCGCTCGCGCTGGCGCTCGCCCTCGGCGCCCCGTCCGAGCCCGTGCTGCGCTGGGCCACCTCGCTGAGCGGCGTTCGGCTCGAGATCGGCGGCGCGGATCTGCTCGCGGCCGGGGTGCCGGAGGGACCGGCGATCGGCCGGGCCCTGGAGGAGACGCTGCGGCGCAAGCTCGACGGCCTCGTGGCGGGCCGCGACGAGGAGCTCGAGACGGCGCTCTCGATCGCTAGGAGCGACGCGGCGTGACCGGCAGGGTCGACCGGGTGGGCTTCGCCCGCGGAGCGGCGCGGTGAGCGAGCTGTTCGACGAGCTTCCGCTCCCCGGCGCGCGAGCTATCTTCTCCACGCGCAACGGCGGCGTGAGCGACGGGCCCTACCGGTCGCTCAACCTCGGCATCCTCACGGACGACGACCCTCACCGCGTCACCGAGAACCGCCGGCGGCTGGCGGAGCGGGCGCGCCTGCACGCCGAGCGGGTGGTCATGGGCTGGCAGGTGCACGGGAACGAGATCCGGGTGTGGGACGGGCCCGATCCGCAGAACGTGTACGCCGAGCCGGGCGGCAAGCAGCTCCCACGGGCGGACGGCCATCTCACCACCGAGCGGCGGCTCGCGCTGCTGGTGCTCGTGGCGGACTGCGTCCCGGTGGCGCTCTCCGACGGGCACCGGGTGGCCATGTTGCACTGCGGCTGGCGCCCGCTGGCAGGGGGGATCGTGGAGCGCGCCGTGGGGCGGTTCGAGCGGCCGCCGGCGGCCGCCGTGGGGCCCGGCATCGGCGGCTGCTGCTACGAGGTCGGCCCGGAGGTGCTCGCCGAGTTCGAGGACGTGCGCGGGGCCGCCGACGGCCGCATGCTCGACCTGCGCAGGGTGATCGAGGCGCGGCTCGGCGCGGCCGGGGTCACGGAGATCGAGCACCTCGACTGCTGCACGAGCTGCCACCCGAACCTGTACTTCTCGCATCGCCGCGACGACGGCCTGACCGGCCGCCAGGCCGGGATGGTCGTGCTGGATGGACGCTGAGACGGTCCGCCGCAACCTCGAGTGGGTGCGCGAGCGGATCGGCCCCGACGTGGAGGTGCTGGCGGCCACGAAGTACGTCGAGGCCGTCGACCTTCCCGCCCTCGCCGAGGCCGGCATCGAGCTAGTGGGCGAGAACCGTGCCCAGGACCTGCTCGCCAAGCAGGAGGAGCACCGCGACCTCTTCACGTGGGACTTCATCGGCGCCCTGCAGAGCCGCAAGCTGAAGGACATCGCCCCGAACGTGCGGCTGATCCACTCGATCGCGTCCGAGTCGGCCCTGCGCCGGCTGGAGCAGAACCCGGCACGCGAGGTGCTGATCCAGGTGAACGTGGCTGGGGAGGAGTCGAAGGAGGGTGTCGACCCGGACGAGCTCGACTCGTATGTCGAACGCTGCCCCTGCCCCGTCACCGGCCTGATGACCATGCCGCCCTTCGCCGAGGATCCCGAGGACAGCCGGCTCCACTTCGCCCGCCTGGCCGAGCTGGCCGCGGAATACGGGCTGAAGCGGCTCTCGATGGGCACCTCGCAGGACTACGAGGTGGCGGTGCAGGAGGGTGCCACGATCGTGCGGCTCGGCAGCGTGCTGTACGAGTGAGTGCTGTCCCGGCGGCGGGCTCGACGGCGCCTCGACTGAGGGCTACTCCCACCGCCACGACTCGACGACCTCCTCCAGCGCGGCCGCCCCGTCCTCGTAGCCGGCCGGCACGGCCGTCAGCGTCACCGTGTATCCCGCGCCGTCCATCACGGTCGCCACCTGCCGCACGCGCACCCGGCGCCCGTTCTGGGTGGTCCGGTAGGACCACGCGACCGCCTCCTGGCCGTCGAGCTCGATCTCGCCCGGCCGGCTGATCCGGGTCGGGTTGAGCCGTCCCACCGCCGACGCGAGCTCGGGCGGCAGGCCCGCCGCCGCCGGGTCGCGGAGGCCGGTCAGGCTCACCTCCGCGTACTCCTCCGGCGTCACCGCCTCCGGCACGCCGCCCTCGCGGACCACGTTCACGTTTGTGGTGAAGTCGTCCTCGCGCGCGCCCACCACGAGGGTGTCCGGGCTGGAGCGCGCCACCTCGATCTGGTCCTCGGCCTGGTCCGAGACGTCGTCCCAGCCTTCCGGAACGGAGTACGAGTAGCCCGTGCCGTCGACCGGGTCGGGGTCCTCCTCCGCGCTGTCGCACCCTCCGACCGCCAGCGCGGCGAGCACGAGCGCCAGCCTACGCGTAGCCATGCCGCTCGAGGAAGTCCGCGATCGCGGTCGAGAGCCGGGCGCCCTGCCACGCGAGCGGCGATTTCCCCTTCTCCTCGACCACCAACTCGCTCATCGGGAGCCTGCGATCGTATTCCTCGGCCACGGCTAGCGGGTGGATGGCGTCGGCCTCGTCCCTCGAGCCCACGATCAGGACGGGCACCTCGAGGTCGCGGAGGGCGTCCAGCCCCTTCCAGGCGATCGAGCGCGGCACGGAGCGGACGGCGGCTGCCACCGCTCCCAGGTCGTTGTGGCGCTCCATGCGCTGGCGGGTCGCCTCGCGGGCGATCTCGCGCCAGCGCTCGGGCAGGCCCGGGGGCTGCGCCGCCTCCACGAACGCGTCGAGACCGCGATCCAGCGCGCCGGCCATGAGCTCCCAGGAGTCGCCGTCCACGTCGCCGGTGCGGGCGTAGCCGGTGTAGGCGGGGGTGATCTGCACGAGCGCGGCCACCCGCTCGGGGTGCTCGAGGGCGAAGGCCATGGCCGTGGCGGCGCCCATGGAGCTGCCGACGAGGGCGGTGCGCTCGATGCCGAGATGGGCGAGGACCGCCTCGAGGTCGGCGACGAGATCGGCGTACTCGTAGCTGTCGGCGGGGGACGAAGCGCCATGGCCCCGGGCGTCGTAGGCGATCAGGCGGTAGCCGCGCTTGACGAGGTGCCGAGAGCCCTGCACGACGTTGCGCCGGGTGGCCGACAGCCCGTGCAGCAGCACCACCGGCGGCCCCTCACCGGCCTCCTCCCCGCGCAGCACGACCCCGTCCCGCTCGACCTGGAAAGTGGTGGTCTCCACGGCTTAGACTGTGACAGTGACCAGTGCGAAGGGCCCGCTCGCGGTGCGAGTGTGCCTGGCGCTGATCGTCACGGGACTCGCGACCGGCGCCGGCCACGCCCACGCCGCCTTCCCCGGCGACAACGGCCGGATCGCCGTCTTCAGCGAGGAGTTCGCGTGGCCGCCGGGCCCGTTCGACCCGCGCCCGCCGCTGGATCCGGACCTGCTGTCGTCCGAGGTGGTGACGTACCTGCCGAGCGGCCGGGGACGGCGCGTGCTGCACACGCTACCCGCCGGGGAGTTCCTCCACTACGGCGGGGACAACGGTCTGGCCTGGTCGCCGAACGGCAAGTTGCTCGCGTTCGAGGAGGGGCGCCGGCTCGCGATCGTGCGCCACGACGGCACGCGGCTGCGTCGCCTGCCCCAGCTCACGTGGAGGGATCAGAAGCCCGCCTGGTCGCCGAACGGGCGCCGGCTGGCGTTCGCCGGAAGCGACGAATGCAGCCCCTCCACGCTGTGGAGTTACCTGTACACCACCCGCAGCGACGGCAGAGGCCTGCATCGAGTCGCGCCCAGGACGGCCGCCGTCCCGGCCTGGTCCCCCACGGGATGGATCGCCTTCCGGACCGGCGCCGCCAACCTCCTGTACCAGGTCCGGCCCGACGGATCCCGGCTGCGGCGTCTGTTTCGCCCGCCCGAGCAGGGGTCCTATGACCCTGACTGGTCGCCCGACGGGAGCAGGCTCGCGTTCGCCGCCCCAGCACATCGGTTCGGCGACACGTGGCACATCTTCACGGTCAGGGCGAACGGCAGGGGGCTGCGCCAACTGACGAGGGAGAACGGCACCTCGGACTCGAGTCCGGCGTGGTCGCCGGACGGGAGGTACATCGCCTTCATCCGGAGATCCGCGGACCTGTACGTGATGCGGTCCAACGGACGAGGGCAGCGGCGAATCGTCGACGTGGGCCACGACTCCGACTCCCCCAATGCCCCGTACACGGAGCTGAGCGCGCCCGCCTGGCAGCCTCTGCCGCGCTGAATGCCGCTTGATGGAGCGGGGCCTGGCGCTACGCTTCGCGGCGACAAGGAGTTTCCCCCGTACGCTCGAAAAGCAGGTCAGCATGGCGCTTCGCGACACATGGCACCGGACCCTGGTCTACTTCGGCCTCGCCGAGGAGGAGGATCCGCGCTACGAGCCCGTTCGTGAGCCGGAGCCCGAGCCCGAGGCGGAGCTCGAGGACCGCTACCGCAACCGGCCCAACGTGAGGCGGCTGCAGCGGCGCCGGCGGGACGAGATCGACGACATCTTCGCCGACGAGCCGCGCGCCGGGGCCCGTGAGACGCGCGTGCTGCGGCC
>DASZJZ010000003.1:0-20367 GCA_035947555.1 Thermoleophilaceae bacterium
GGAGGTCTCCGACCAGGGAGTCGGCTTCGACCCGGAGTTCGCCGACCGCGCCTTCGAGCGCTTCGCCCGCGGCGACGAGGCCCGCACCCGTGGCGGAACCGGGCTCGGCCTGGCGATCGTGCGAGCGATCGCGGAGGCGCATGGCGGCCGCGCAGGAATCGCAGACGAAGGGCACGGCGCGACGGTGCGCCTGTGGCTGCCCGCGGGGTGATCCGCCGGCCGGCGGCTCGACCTCGACCAAGCGCGCCGCCGCGCGAAGGAGCTGCTGCGCGCCGCCCGCGCCGGAGACCCCGATGCGCTCGTCCGGATGCGCGACGACCGCGCCCCGCGGCTCGCGGATGCCCAGCGCGCCGTGGCCGCGGACCTCGGATTCGCCTCGTGGTCCGCGCTCGTGGCCCATGTCGAGGCCTCCCGCGGCAGCCGGGCAGAGCGGCGCGCGCGGCTGGTCTCGGCCGCGCTGAACGGGCGGGACGACATCGCCGAGCGGCTGCTCGCCCACGACCCGGAGCTGGCCCGCGCGGGCCTGGACGTTGCGCTGGTGCTCGGCGACGAGCGGACCGTGGCGTCGGCGTTGGACCGCGACCCGGGGCTGGTGGCGCGTGACCTGCCCGGCGTCGCTCGCAAGCCGCTGTCGTGCGCCTGCCACTCGGTGTTCCTTCGCCCTCGTCGCCGCGGGCACCGGGCGTGCGGCGCGTCGTGGAGCTGCTGCTCGAACGGGGAGCCACGGTGCGCGGCACGAACGCGCTGGCCAACGCGATCGACGACCCTCGCAAGGTGCGCATCCTCCTCGAGAAGGGAGACCTGCGCCCCTCCGACCCGGAGGTGCGCGAGTTCCTCCTGTACGCGCGCGAGCCCGCCGGGGCGCCCGATCCGGGTGAGCGTGCGCCGCCGCGGCGTGCGCTACGACATCGACGACATGGGCGGCGCGGTGGCCGTGGCCGGCCGGCCGCCGGGCTGGCTCACGGCGGCCGAGCGGGTGGTGGCCGAGCTCGGTTGGAACGTCAACCGCAAGGGGGTCGTCTTCGTGCAGATCGTGGAAAGCCGCGACATCGACGACCGCGTGCGGCGCACAGGCGAGGCATCGGCGGCGGTGATGGAGGCCCTGTTCGCGCTCGAGGACTGAGCATCGTCTCCTCAGGGTCATCTCAGCCGGCCGGCGTACCTTCGACGCCATGAACCACAAGCTGAAGGGCGCACTCATCACAGGGACCGTGATCGCCGCCCTCGCCGCGGGCGGGGTGGCGGTCGCCGCGGCGACCGGCGGCGAGGACGACGACGGAGGCGACCGTCCGATCACCGGGACGGCGCTCGACCGGGCCAGCTCGGCGGCGCTGAAGCACACCGGCGGCGGAAGGGTCACGGAGACGGAGGTCGGCGACGAGGAGAGCCGTTACGAGGTCGAGGTCACCCGGACGGACGGCAGCCAGGTCGAGGTGCAGCTGAACGGCGAGTTCGAGGTGGTCGGCGCGGAGGGCGACGACCGTGGCGGGGAGGACGACGGCGACCGGGACGAGGACCGTCGCGAGGGCGACGCGGACCGCGACTGATGCTCTGCGGCGCCCTCATCGCCTGCGCCGCCGCCGTCCTCGGCCCGGGCGACTTCAGCACGCGCATCGACAACCCGTACCTCCCGATGCGGCCCGGCAGCCGCTGGGTCTATCGCGAGACGGACGCCGGCGGCGCGGTGCAGCGGGTCGTGGTCAAGGTAACGAGGCGCACGAAGCGCATCGCGAACGGGGTCACAGCTCGCGTCGTGCGGGACACCGTCACCGAACGCGGCCGTCTGGTGGAGGACACGTTCGACTGGTTCGCCCAGGACCGAACCGGAAACGTCTGGTACCTCGGCGAGGACACGACCGAGTACGAGGACGGCCGGCCGGTCTCGAAGGAGGGTTCGTGGGAGGCGGGCGTGGACGGCGCGAGGGCCGGCATCGTGATGCTCGCCCGCCCCCGGCCCGGCCGCGGCTACCGCCAGGAGCACGCCCCGGGGGAGGCCGAGGACCGCGCCCGCGTCCTGAGCCTGGACGACCAGGCCGAGGTGCCGGCGGGCCACTTCGCCGACGTCCTGACGACCAAGGACTCGAACCCGCTGGAGCCGAAGGTGCTCGAGTACAAGCTCTACGCGCGAGGCGTGGGCCTGGTGCTGGCGGTGCAGGTCTCGGGCGGGACCGGCCGCGAGGAGCTCGTCCGCTACGTGCGGGGCGGCCGGCCGCGCAGCGCGAGCTCGAGCTCGAAGCGGGCGTCCGGGTCGTCCAGCTCGGGGCCGAGGAGCTCACGCAGACGGGCAAGCCGGTAGCGGGCCGTCTGGGGATGGACGTCGAGGGCGCGCGCCATCGCGGCGGCGTTGCCGCGCTCCCGTAGGTACGCGAGTGCGGTCTCCTCCATGCGGTCGCGCGCCTTGGGCGTGAGCTCGCGCAGCGGGGCGAGCCGCCGCGCGGCGATCCGCTCGACGAGGGCGCGGTTCTCGAAGATGAGGAGGTCGGCGAGGACGTCGTCGGCTCGCACCGGCGAGCCCTCTGAGTCGATTGCACCGGCCTCCACGGCGCGAAGCGTGGCGCGCGCGAGCGTCCACGAGACGGGCAGTGCACGAAGCGGCCCGGCGGGCCCCAGCGCGCCGAGCCCTTCGGCGCGGGCACGCGCGGAGCGGCGCAATGGCCCGCGGTCCGCAGAGCGGTCGCCGTCCGGCCCGCGGCCGACACGCGTGTCCGCAGGGCGTCCGCCCTCCCGTGCACGAGCGACCCGCGCGTTCGCCGAGCGGTCTCTCTCCGGTGCGCGAGCGTCCCGCGCGTTCGCTGGCCGGCTGCTCTCTAACGCCCGCCCGATCTCTCCAGCTCGGCCGGGACCCTCCGGGTCCGGCAGGATCGCGCAGCCGACTCCCTCGACCTCGGCGGCGAGGGCGTCCGCCGGCAGCCGGGGCGCCAGCCGGGCCAGCTCCTCCGCCGGCAGCGCCAGTGCCGCCGCCGTCCGGGGAAGTTGCCATCCGGCGCCGGCTGCCGCCGCGCGCACGTCCGCCTCCTCGGCCGGCGGCTCGCGCAGCAGCAGGGCAACCAGCTCCCGGCGGCGGCGCCGCCGCTCGTCCTCCACTCGTGAGCGCGCCTCGGCGTAGCCCTCCACGGAGTCGGCGGAGATCTCCTCGATGTAGGCGAAGATGGACTCCGCCAGCAGGCTGATCGTCTCGGGGTCGAGGTCCGCCCGGCGCGCCGCCTCCGCCACGCGCCTCCACGCCACCCGCGCGCCCACCCTGTAGGCCGACTGGAGCGAGTCGAGCGTACGGCCCTGCCGCAGCTCGCCGCGGCCCAGCGCCACGTACACCTCCCGGCCCGGCCCGCGCCCGCCCGAAGGGCTCCTGATTAGCGCCAGGAACTGGCGCAGCGCCTCGGTCACCCCGGTGCGCACCCCGCGCCCGAACGAGCCCTCGAACGGCCGCGCATAGTCCGGCACCTCGCGGGCGATCGTGGCCATGATCTCCTCGGTGATGGCATCGAGCTCGGGCTCGATCACGTCGGCGACGCTCGGCGGAAGCGCCTGCCAAGGACCGCTTTGCATCGAAGTTGTCACAGAAGTGAGTAAAACCGCACGCAAAGAACGCCTCGAACAGCCTATTCGGTACCCGCGGAGACGGGAACAATCAGCGCATGTCCTCACTCGAGAAGCGCGTGAACCTCCTCGCGGTCGTGGTGCCATTCGTCGCCACGATCGCCGCGATCGTCCTGCTCTGGAACAGCGCTGTATCCGCCACCGATCTGGCGATCCTCGCGGTGATGTACGTGCTGACCGGACTCGGGGTGACCGTCGGGTTCCACCGCCTGCTGACGCACCGCTCCTTCCAGGCGCCGAAGGCGGTCGAGTACGGGTTCGCGATGCTCGGCTCGATGGCCGTGCAGGGCCCTGTGATGGCCTGGGTGGCCGACCACCGCAAGCACCACGCGCACGCCGACGAGGAGGGCGACCCGCACAGCCCGCACGTCGGCCACGGCGAGGGCGTCGGGGCGGTCTTCCGCGGGCTGTGGCACGCCCACGCCGGCTGGCTGCTCTCCACGCAGGGCCAGGCGAGCGCCCGCCGTTACGCCAAGGACCTCTACGAGGACCCCGGCATGCGGATGATCAACCGCCGCTTCCCGCTCTTCGTGCTGCTCAGCCTGGCGATCCCCGCGCTCGCCGGGTGGGCGCTCAGCGGCGGCACGCTCGCCGGAGCCGCCACCGGCCTGCTGTGGGGCGGGCTAGTGCGGATCTTCCTCGTCCATCACGTGACCTGGAGCGTCAACTCCGTCTGCCACTTCCTCGGCACGCGGCGCTTCGAGACGGACGACCACTCCACCAACGTGGCATGGCTCGCCGTGCCCTCGTTCGGCGAGTCCTGGCACCACAACCACCACGCCTTCCCGCGCTCGGCCTCCCACGGCATGCGCCGCTGGGAGCGCGCACTCGACCCGTCGGCGCTGGTGATCAGGGCCCTCGAGAAGCTGGGCCTGGCGCGCAACGTCGTGACGATCACGCCGGACCGCCAGCGCGAGCGCGAGACCACCGCGGCGCCGCTCCGCGCCGGGGCCCGCACTTAGGCTGCCCACATTCCCCGTTACAGGACGTAAGCAGCAGTCCGCGCCTGCGGCTGTGATCAATCGTTAGCGCGGGCGTCCTGGACGATCCAAGCCAAGACGCCTTCGAGGTCCGTGAGGTCGCTGTATGTGGACAACGGGCGGACCCAGGGGTACCTGACGAGGTGCTCAAACATTGCGTACGGCCGCTCGCCCTCACGGATAATCGGGAAGACCGGCACAGAGGGAAGCCCTGGCACGATCGATGCGAGCTCGTGCGGAACACTGGCCGGACTCGTGAGGTCGACGATGATCATCGAGCAGAGCTTCGCCCACAGCCCTACGGATTCAGTCAGGTCCCTGGACTTCGGCTTCTCAAAGTCGAACATCCAGGTCCGCATCCGTCAGATGGCTCCCCGTCATAGTGCAGCCCCACAGGCCTGCTAGGCGGAGGTCGGCGCCGCGCAGATCGTGATCGAACAGATCAAGGTCGGCGAGGTGACCCAGCCCTCAGGGCGTTCGGCGTTCCAAGTGTCGACGCCCTGTCCCATGAGTTCCGCCATCGCTGGGTCGGCCATATATGGCACAAGTTCGAAGCGCACGCGGAGCACGAGCATTCACCCAACGAGGACCGACACCGAAGGATCGGCGCTCGCGCTTCGACGCGAGGCTGTCGCATAATGCCGCCTGAGAAAACGGGCAGCGCGCTCGTGGAGATGCATGCCAGAGCCGCGGTGCGGGACCACCTTGCGACGGGCGGGCCGCTCGCGACGAACGAGATGGCGGATTTCGGAGCCCACCTTTAGAAACGATCCAGTGGCCTCGCCGGGGGCTTGCGCGACAGCCTCACGCGGAAGCGCGAGCGCGTGGGCGCGACCGGAGGCGGCGAACCCTGAAGACGAACGCACGTGAGCGTCTCGCGCGCGGCTAGCTGGAAACGCTGAGGACCCGCCGCCCCTTCCGCCTTCGCGGTGGGCTGGGGCACTCCTGCCAGGCACTAGATCACTGTTGTCGGACGACGAGGAGACGCGGCCGCGGCGCGTCCTCAGGCGCCCGCTTACGTCGGTGGATGTAGTAGCGCGCGGTCCCCTGGGTCCGTGCTCCCGCCGCCCCTAGCGAACGCCCGGTTGGCATGGGCCGGGATGCCTGGTAGGGCGCCGGCTTCGGGTGACTCGCTGGGCTCTCGGGCTGTACGGTTGGACCCATGCGGTATCGCGGTCGGTTCGCCTCTGCGGGAGCCGCTTGCATTGCGCTGGCGCTTGCTTGGCTGGGTGCCGCGCCGGCCCCTGCGGCGGAGGCCGGTCGAGTCGTCACTTGGAAGATGGACAGCCGGTACGTAGATCCGCGCGAGGTGGAGTTCGGGCGAGCGCCGATCTGCGCGAAGTGCAGGCCACATCCCAGGGATGGGCTCTACGTCAATGTCTGGCTGCCCGACGGCTACGACGGGAAGCGGCGCTTCCCGGTGCTGTATCTGCTGCATGGCGGGGATGGCCAGTACGACTTCTGGCTTCAGAGCCCGCGCGACAACGACCCTCGCGGCACCATTGTTCCCGACCTGGTGCGTGACTTCCCAGGCATCGTCGTGATGCCGGATGCGGGCGCCGCCGGCCACTACACGAACTGGTGGAGCGGCGGGCGACGCGGCGACCCTGGGTGGGAGCGCTATCACCTCGAGGAGCTGATACCGCTGGTCGAGCGGCGCCTGAGGGTACGGCGGGGCAGGCGCTTCCATGCCGTGGCGGGTTTCTCCATGGGCGGCTACGGGGCGGCCTTTTACGCGAGCCAGCGGCCGGGGTACTTCGGTATAGCGGCGGCTCTGTCGGCGCGGCTGTCGCTGCGCGATCCATTTCTCTACGGGCAGCTCGATTACGCGCTGGGCGACCCCGTGCGGCAGCGCTTCTACTGGACGGGGCACGACCCTCTCGCGCTGGTGCGCAACCTGCGCTGGACGCGGTTGTACGTCAGCGCCGGGGACGGCCGGGCCCTGCCAGGGGAGCCGTCCAGCCCAGCCAACGTGACTGGCGAGCAGAACCTGCGCAGGCTGTCGGAGCGCTTCGCGAGGGTCGCCCGCCGCGCCGACGTCCCCGTCACGTTCCGGATCAAGCGCGGCGCGCACAACTACGACCTCGGCTGGCGATCGTTCGAGGGCGCGTTCCGCTGGGTCGAACGTTCGTTTGGGCGGCCATTGCCCGAGGAGCCGGCGAGCTGGAGCTACAGGACCGTCGCCCGGCGAAGCGAGGCCTTCGGCTTCCGCTTCGCCTTTGCGAATCCGCCGAGGCGGCTGGCCTCATTCTCGCGCAGGGCGTGCACGCTCCAGGGCCGGGGAGCGGGCCGGGTTGCAATCCGCTACCCGCTCGGCCCGCGGCCGCTGCGCGTGCGGCTTCCCTTCCGCCGGAGGATCTGCTGACACGCATGGCTGCGCGGCCGCGTTTCCTTTGCGACGAGATGTAGCGACGCCATGCCCTCACCGTCACGCACGCGGCCCTGCGGGCGTACGGCATCATCCGCGGCGTCGCTGGCGAGGCCACTGCTCGACGCGGAAGCGGTTCGCGTCCGGTCTGACGCTCGCTTTCAGGACGGAGCAGTAGCCCGGGCGCGGACACGCCAACCTCGGCACCGCCTCGATCTATGCGGCACGCCGTCGATGTCGTGCTCGAAGGAGACCTCCGGCGTATGGACGGCGATCACGACCGGCCGTCGTCCCAGTGCCGCCAGCTCGGCGGGACCGAGTGGCTCGGTGTTGAGCCACTCGGTCGCCCCGCCGAGTGAGGGCATGTGCACCCGTGCGGACACCGACATCTAGCGGAGCGAGCGCAACCCGGCGCGGACCTCGGAGACGAACAGCTCCGGCTGCTCCCAGGCCGCAAAGTGCCCGCCCTTGTCGAGCTCGTTGTAACGAGCGCGAGTCCAGCCGTGCTCGTCCCTCGAATATGTCCGCAGGCGACGTTGCTCGACAAGATCGCCCGGGGCGCCTGCTAGCGTCCTCCGTGCGGGTGGCGCCGTCGCCCGCGAGGTTCTCGTCTCCGAGCGCACAAGCGATCCGGGTCAGCTGAATCTCCCAGATCGTCCGCGGCCGTCCGATGCGGCCGCTCGCAAGGAGCACGAATGTCCATGCAGTCCTTCGCCCACCTCGGCGTATCCGAAACCGTGGCGCGCGCCCTGGCCGCCGGCGGAATCGACTCTCCCTTCGCGGTCCAGTCAACCGTGATCCCCGACGTCCTCGCCGGGCGCGACGTCCTCGTGAAGGCCCCCACCGGCTCCGGCAAGACGCTCGCCTTCGGCGTGCCGCTGGTGGAGCGGCTACAGGCGACCGACGCCCGTGCCGCCGCACTTGTGCTCGTGCCGACTCGCGAGCTCGCCGGGCAGGTGACCGAGGCCCTCACCGGCGTCGCCCGCGCGCGAGCCCTGTCGGTCGCGGCCGTCTACGGCGGCGCCGGGATCGAGCGCCAGAGCAAGCTCGCCCGCCACGCTCACATCCTCGTGGCCACGCCCGGCCGCCTCGAGGACCTGATCGAGCGCGGCGCCGTGCGACTCGACCGCGTCCGCGTGCTCGTGCTGGACGAGGCCGATCGGATGCTCGACATGGGCTTCCGCCCGGCGGTCGACCGGATCGTCCGCCAGACGCCCTCCGATCGCCAGACGCTCTTCCTGTCCGCGACGCTCGAGGGCGAGGCGGGCCGGATCGCCGCCGAGTACACCCGTGACGCGCGCCGGCACGAGGCGAAGCCGGGGGAGCGAGCCCGGATCGAGCACCGCTTCCTCGCCGTGGCGCACGAGGAGAAGCTGGAGTCGCTGGTGCGGGAGCTGGACGGCGAGTCGCGCGGCCGGACGCTCGTGTTCGTGCGTACCAAGCGCGGCGCCGACCGCCTGGTGAAGCGTTTGTCGAGGCACGGGGTGAACGCCGCGACGATCCACGGCAACCGCACGCAGCCCCAGCGCGAGAAGGCCCTGAGTGGCTTCCACAACGGGGTGATCGACACGCTGGTGGCGACCGACGTGGCAGCCCGAGGCATCGACGTGGAGGACGTGACTCACGTGATCAACTTCGACGCCCCGGAGGATCGGGACGCGTACGTGCACCGCGTGGGGCGCACCGGACGAGCCGGGCGCCACGGCGTGGGGATCACGCTCGTGACCGGCGACCAGGCCGCGACGGTGGGGAGAATCGCGTCGGAGCTGCGGCTGCACGCGCAGTTCGCGCAGAGCGGCCTGAGTGAGGCAGGGGGGCGGACCCACTCGCGGCCACGAGGCTCGCGGCGGCGCGGCGGACGCCGGCGCGGCTAGTCCGTCAGGGCCCAGACCTCGGCGAGCAAGCTGGCCTCTGTATCGGCAGGCCGCGAGGCTCTGCCACTGCTCGCCCGCGAGGTGGACGAGCGGCTAGGTCTCGCGCACGTCCAGCACGACCTTTCCGGTCGCGCCGCGCGATTCGAGCAACTCCAAGGCGTCCGCCGCGCGTTCGAGTGGAAAGCGGGCGCCCACGATCGGCCGGACCGCGCCCTCGTCCACCAGCCGGTTCACGGCCGCGCCGATCTCGAGGTTCACCTCTGGCTTGCCCATCACGTAGGCGCCCCAGCCCGCTCCCACCACCTCGGTGTTGTTGAGCAGCAGCCGGTTCACCCGCACCTCGGGGATCGAGCCGCCCGTGAAGCCGACCACCACGCAGCGCCCGCCCTCGGCCAGCGACCGCAGGCTGTCCGTGAAGCGGTCGCCGCCCACGGGGTCGATCACCACGTCCACGCCGCCGCCGGACCACTCCTTGGCTTGGTCCTTCCAGGGGCCGTCCGAGCGGACCACCTCGTCGGCGCCCGCCTCCCGCGCAACGCCCTCCTTTTCGTCGGTCGACACAACCGCGATCGTGCGCGCGCCCAGACCCTTCGCCACCTGCAGCGCGGCCGTGCCGATGCCGCCCGCCGCCCCGTGCACCAGCACGCTCTCGCCCTCGAACAGCCGGCCCCGCAGCACCAACGCGAAGTAGGCGGTGTGGTAGTTGAGGATCAGCCCGGCGCCCTGGGCGAAGTCGAGGTCGTCCCCGAGCGGGAAGGTCAGGAACGTCGGCGAGACCGCCACCTCGGCGAAGCCGCCCAGCATGCAGAAGGCGGCCACGCGGTCGCCCTCCGACACGCCGGCGTCCTCGGGCGAGCTTCGGACCACCCCGCCGACCTCGCTTCCCGGCACGAACGGCAGCGGCGGCTTCAGCTGGTACTGCCCGCGCGTCTGGAGCAGCTCGGGGAACGACACGCCCGCCGCGTGCACGTCCACCACCACTCCGCTGCCGGGTGTGAGCGGGTGCGAGGGCTCGGGCTCGGGGAGCTCGACCTGCGCCAGTCCCGACCTTGGACCGCTCAGCTCCGTGATCTGGACCGCCCGCATGCGGCGGTGATCCTATGTGGGCGCGGGCGGCGGCCCCGTGCTGCCGCGCACGACGAGCCGGTGCGCGACGCGCCGCACCCGGCGGGTCGCTTCCCCGCGCAGCGCCCCGAGCAGCATCTCCGCAGCCAGCCGTCCCTTCTCCTCGTGATCCTGGTGGACGGTCGTGAGCGGCGGTTCCGCGGCGCGGGCCGGCGGCACGTCGTCGAAGCCGACCACGGAGAGGTCCCCGGGCACGGCGAGCCCCAACTCGCGCGCGGCCTGGACGGCTCCAAGCGCGAGCTCGTCGCTGGTGGCGAGGACCGCGGTCGGTCGCCGGTGATCGCGAAGCGGGGCGGTGGGGCGCCGCGCCGCGCCGAGTGCGGCGGCCGGTCGTCGCGGTCCCTCGCCGAGCAGGGCGAAGGCCGCCTCTCGGCCCAGCTCCACCGAGCTGCCCGGGCACTCGTACACCGGCGTCTGCGGCCACGACAGCCCGGCCGCGCCGAGCGCGTCGGCGAAGCCGGCGAGGCGGGCGCGGGTGACCGGATAGCGCGCGCGGTGTCGGCGAGCCGGGCTCGCCGGGCCCCTCGCCCCGTCGGGCGACAGCGCGAAGGCGATCGCCGCGAACCGGCGATGCCAGAGCCCTGTCAGGTGCTCGGCCGCCTCGCGTGCAGCGGCGCGATCGTCGATCCCCACGAACGGCACCCCGCGCGCCCGCGGCTGGTCCACGATGACCGTGGGGCGGTTGCGCTCGAGCGCGGCCGACACGAGGGCGTCGCCCGCGGCGACGGAGTACACGATCAGCCCGTCGACCACCGCCGCGCCGACCGCGGCCGCGTCGCGCTGCTCGGGCGCCGTGCCGGGCACGAGCAGCAGCCCGACCCGCGCCGCCTCGGCGACCTCGCTAACCCCGCCGAGGAAGGCGACGGCCGCCGCATCGCGGACGGTGTAGGACAGCGGGCTGTCGTACACGAGTCCGAGGGCGCCCGCGCGGCCGCGCCTGAGGCCTCGCGCGAGGGGATCCGGACCGGGGTAGCCGAGCCGCCGTGCGGTCTCGACGACCCGCTCGCGCAGTGCCGCGGAGAGCTGGTCGGGCCGGTTGTAAGCGTTGGACACGGTCATCGTCGACACGCCGAGCTCCTCGGCAACTGCGCGAAGCGTTGCGTGAGAACCGCGCACCTTGGCTATAACGATAAAGATGACGCTGGAGGGAAGCGGGCGGCGACGCCGGACGGGGAGCGGCCGAGCGGGCGGAGCCCCCTCCGGACGGCGCGCCGGCTGGAGCCGCGGGGCCGCCTCCGAACCGGCGACGGTCGCGGGGGCCGCCTCCGAACCGGCGCCGGTAGCGGGTTCGGGAGTGCCGCCTGCCGGCCGCCCCCTCCTCGCCGTCCTCTGTGTCGCCCAGTTCGTCGACGTCCTGGACGTGAACGCCGTCCTCGTGGCCCTCCCGGCGATCGGCCGCTCGCTCGAGCTCACCCCGGGCGAGCTCCAGTGGGTGGTCACGGCGTACGTGCTGGTCTTCGCCGGCTTCCTGCTCTTGGCGGGACGCCTCGCCGACCTCTACGGCCGCCGGCGCCTGTTCATGATCGGGCTGCTCATCTTCACGCTGGCCTCGCTCGCCTGCGGGCTCGCCCGGGACCCGCTCACGCTCATTGCGGCGCGCGCGGTCCAGGGCCTCGGGGCGGCGATCACCGCCCCTGCCGCGCTGGCGATCATCACCACCAACTTCAACGAGGGCGCCGAGCGCAGCGCCGCCCTCGCCGTGTGGACGGCCGTGGCGGCAGGCGGCGGGGCCGCCGGGCTGGTACTGGGCGGGGTTATCACCGACGCGCTCGGCTGGGAGTGGATTTTCTTCGTCAACGTGCCGGTCGGCCTGACGGCCCTGGTCCTCGGTCCGTTCGCGCTGCCGGAGAGCCGGGGCGACCCCGCGCCGCGCGGGCTCGATCTGGCGGGCGCGGTCACCGTCACCGGCGCTCTCGCCCTCATCGTGTTCGCCTTCTCCCACGCCGAGCGGGCGGGGCCCGGGTCCGCCGTCGTGCTCGGGTCGCTGGCCGCGGGCTTGCTGCTCGCCCTCGCCTTTCTCCTCGTCGAGCGCCGCACAGGCTCACCGCTCGTACCGCTCGAGCTGCTGCGCTCCGGGGAGCTCGCCGGACCCATGCTCGTGGCCGGCGTCCTCACCGCCACGACCAGCGCGGCTGGCGTGCTCGCCACGCTCTACCTCCAAAATGTGCTCGGCTACTCGCCGGGGGTCGCGGGCCTGGCGGCGCTGCCGCTCAGCGTGGCGGTGATTGCCGGCTCGTCGGCCGGTCCGGCCCTGATGCGAAGGGCCGGCGCCACGAGCACGATGGCCCTGGGGCTCGCCTGGATCTGCTGCGGCGCACTCATCGCCAGCCGGATCTCGCCGACCGAGGGGCTCGGCTACGTGCTGGCGGCGGGAGCGCTGTCCGGGGTCGGGCTCGGGGCGGCCTCGGTGGCCGCGACCGCTCGTGGCACCGGGAGCGTGTCGGAAGAGAAGCGGGGCCTCGCCTCAGGCCTGCTCACGTCGAGCGCACAGGTCGGTACGGCGCTCGGCATCGCGGCGTTCGTGTGGCTGGCGAGCGCACGCACAGACGCCCTGAGCCCCGGCCGTCCCACGCCGGAGACGATCGTGCAGGGATACGAGGCCGGGCTGCTGTCCATAGCCGCCCTGGCAGCCGCAACGGCGCTAGCGGCGACGAGGTACCTACGCGGCGGCAGCCTGCGCGGGGCGCGCGGCTGAGGCCCTCCGCCGCACGGGCACCACCGGGCCGCCCCGCGCCGGCACCAGCACTATGCCCCGCCGGCCGATCCAGCGGCTCGGGCGGCCTGCCGGCCTGAGCTCGAGCTCGCGAAGCAGCTCGTCCAGCACGATCCTGGCCTCGAACTGCGCGAACGCTGCGCCGATGCAGCGCCGCACTCCGCCGCCGAACGGGATCCACGCGCCGCCCGGGGGACGGGAGCCGAGGAAGCGGTCCACGCGCCAGACATCAGGCTCGGGGTAGACGTCGGGCCGGCGATGAACGAGCAGGGCGCACGGCGTGACGCTGGCCCCGGCCGGGAGGCTCCACCCCCCGATCGTCATCGGCCGGCGCAGCCGGCGGATGCCGCCGAGCGGCACCGGCGGGTGGAGTCGCAGGGTCTCGGTGACCGCGGCCTCGGCGAGTCCGTCCTCGCGGTCCGCCAGCCGGGCCTGTGCCTCGGAGTCACCCGCCAGCTCGATCAGCGCCCAGCTCAGCGCCGCGGCGGTCGTCTCGTGCCCGGCCACGAGCAGCGTCACGAGCTCGTCGCGGAGCTCGCGGTCCGACATCCCTTCGCCGCCCTCGTCGCGCGCCTGCAGCAGGAGCGACAGGATGTCCTCACGCTCGGCCAGGTCCGCCGCCCGGCGCCGGTCGCCGATCTCGGCGAACAGCTCCCGATCCAGCTCATCGGACTGGCGGCGGAAGCCCCGCATGCCCATCAGGCGCTCCGCACCCATGAACGCGAACACGAGGCCGCGGCGACGGTCGGTCGTCCAGGTCAGGAAGCGCCGCAGCATCGCCGCCAGCCGCTCCAGCCGCGGCCCCTCCTCGACTCCGAACACCGCCTGCAGCACCACGCGGAACGTGATCGCCTGCGTGCGGGGCAGCGTGGGCACCGGGGAGCCCAGCGGCCACGCGGCCACCTCCCGGCGCGTGACCTCGCGGATCTTGCCCTCGTAGGCGCGCATGCGCTCGCCGTGGAACGGCGGCAGCACGAGCTTGCGCCGGCGAAGGTGCTCGGCGCCGTCCAGCAGCAGCAGGTTGCGGGTGCCGAGCAGCGGCCGCAGGTTGAAGTTCGCGACCCCGGAGTCGAGCTCGTCGGGGCCGTGCGAGAACACCTCGCGCACGGCGTCCGGGCGAGACAGCACCACCCAGCTCTCGCCCAGCACCCGCAGCGTGAACACGTCGCCGAACGCGCGCTGCCCCGACTCGAACAGGCCGTACGGGTCGAGCACGTACCGCGTGGTCTGCAGCGCGCCCGGCGTGCGAGGTCCCGGCGGCAGCGCGGGGTCCACGGCCATGTCCTCATTGTGGTCGCTTTCGTCCAAGAGCGCACCGAGTCGCGTCGCGTAATGTCGAGAGCCGTGAATGCACCAGTCATCGAGCTCCGCGGAGTGGTCAAGCGCTTCGGGTCGATCACCGCCGTCGACGGCCTCGACCTCGACGTTCCGGCCGGCATCTGCCTCGGCTTGCTCGGCCCCAACGGGGCGGGCAAGTCGACCACCATGCGTCTGCTCACGGGTCAGGCGCGAGCCGACGAGGGCCACATCCGCGTGCTCGATCACGACCTTCCCGAGCGCTCCAAGGAGGCGCGCGCCCTGATGGGCGTGGTCCCCCAGCTCGACAACCTCGACGTGGACGTCTCCGTGCAGGACAACCTCGCCGTGTTCGCCCGGCTGTACCGCGTGAAGGACGTGCGCGCCGCGGTCGAGCGCGGGCTCCAGCTCGCCCGGCTGACCGCCCGGCGCACCGACGAGGTCGACAAGCTGTCCGGCGGCATGCGGCGGCGGCTCCTGCTCGCGCGCGGCCTCGTGCACGAGCCGCGGCTGATCCTCCTCGACGAGCCGACGGTGGGCCTCGATCCCCAGATCCGCACCGAGCTGTGGTCCCTGATCGACGGCCTTCGCTCCGAGGGCGCCACGATCCTGATGTCGACCCACTACATCGAGGAGGCCCAGCGCCTGGCCGACGAGGTCGCTGTGATGGCCCACGGCAAGGTCGTGGCGCGCGGACGCCCCTCCGAGCTGATCGCCGAGCACGCCGGCCGCGAGACCGCCGAGGTCTACGCGCCGCCGTCGCGGCTCGCCGAGGTGCGCGCCAATGCGGAGGCGCAGGGGCTGCGGGTGCGTCCGGCCGGTCCGGCGATCGCCATCGTGGGAGCGGAGCGAGCCACCGACGGCGCCATCCCGCCGGAGGCGATCCGCCGCGCGGCGTCGCTCGAGGACGTCTTCGTGCTGCTGACCGGGGAGGAGGCGGAATGACTAACGGTGCGCACCCGGCCGAGCCGGGTGCTTCCGCCATGCGACGGCTGGAGCCGGCCGCCATCACGGGCGTGATGAGCCGCGAGGTGGCGAACTTCCGGACCTTCTGGAAGTCGACCACCTTCTCGAGCGTGCTCGAGCCGGTGATCTACCTGCTGGCGTTCGGGCTGGGCCTGGGCGCGACGATCGTGGACCGCGTGGACGGGCTCGAGTACGTCGAATTCGTGGGCACCGGCATGGTCGCCACCGCGGTGATCTTCTCGAGCGCCCTGCCCGCGATGTTCGGCACGTTCGTGAAGGAGCGCTTCCAGCGCACGTACGACGCCATCCTGGCGGCGCCCGTCGACGTCGAGGAGCTCGTGACGGCCGAGATCCTCTGGATCGGCCTGCGCGCCGGCTTCTACGGCTGCTTCCCACTGATCGTGGCGATGTTCTTCGGGCTCGACCCGTCGCCCGGGATGCTGCTGGTGCCGCTGTTCTGCTTCATCACCGCGCTCGGATTCGCCGCATTCGGCGTGGCCACGGCCGCGAGCGTGGCGAAGATCGACCAGTTCAGCTACGTGACGACCCTCGTCGTGACGCCGCTCTTCCTGGTGGCCGGCACGTTCTTCCCGATCGACGAGCTGCCCGAGGCCCTGCAGGTGGCGGCCAACCTCAACCCATTGCACCACCTGGTCGAGCTCGTCCGCCACGCCGCCTTCGGATTCGAGGCCACCGATCTGATCCGGGTGGTGGCGCTGCTCGGGTTCGCGCTGGTCCTGTGGCGGCTGGCGGTGCGACTGATGGAGAAGCGGCTGATCGACTAGTACGGTGCGGCCACCCGGCGGAGAGGCGAATGAGCGACAAGTGGACAGCCGAGCGGATCCCGGACCAGAGTGGGCGCACGGCGGTGGTCACCGGCGCCAACAGCGGCCTGGGGCTCGTGACCGCCCGCGAGCTCGCGCGTGCCGGCGCGCGCGTGGTGCTGGCGTGCCGCAACATGCGGAAAGGCGAGGTCGCCGCGCGTGAATGCGAGGGGGCCGCCGCAGGCCCCGGGGTCGAGCTGGAGGAGCTCGACCTCGCCAGCCTCGAGTCGGTCCGCGAGTTCGCCGAGCGCTGCCGCTCCAGGCACGACGGGCTCGACCTGCTGATCAACAACGCCGGCGTGATGGCCACGCCGCGGCGCAGCACCGCCGACGGCTTCGAGCTCCAGTTCGGTACGAACCACCTCGGGCACTTCGCGCTCACGGGGCTGCTGATCGGCGAGCTGGAGGGCCGCGAGGACGCCCGCGTCGTGACTCTGTCGAGCGGCGCTCACCGCATCGGCCGCATCGCGTTCGACAACCTCGGCGGCGAGCGGCGCTACTTCCGCTGGCGGGCGTACGGGCAGTCGAAGCTGGCGAACCTGCTGTTCGCGCTGGAGCTCGACCGGCGGCTGCGGGCGGCGGGCTCCTCGGTGAAGAGCCTGGCGGCGCATCCGGGCTACGCGGCCACGAACCTGCAGTTCGCGGGGCCGCCGGGCGTTGACGCCGCCGTGATGAAGCTGTCGAACCGGGTGATCGCGCAGAGCGACGAGATGGGCGCGCTCCCCACGCTCTACGCCGCGACCGAGCCGGGCCTCGAGGGCGGAACCTTCGTCGGCCCCGACGGCTTCCTGGAGCAGCGCGGCCACCCGAAGCCGGTGGCGCCCAACAAGGCGGCCCGGGACGAGGAAGTGGCGCGCCGCCTGTGGGAGGTGTCCGAGGAGATGACGGGAGTGCGCTTCGAGCTGAGCGGCGCGGCGGCCTGAGGTCCGCGCGGCCCGAGCGGCGCAGGCCGAGGCGGCCGCCCCCTCCGCGCCCGTCAGGCCGTGCGGCCCACCGCGCCCACCTCGCCACGCAGCCCCACGCAGCCGATGCAGCCCACGCATCCAACGCAGTTCACGCAGCCGATGCAGCCCACGCAGGCGACGCAGCCGCTGTTGCCGATCCCGCCGAGGATCGCCGCGCTCGCGAGCACCCCGGCACTGCCGACCACTCCGGCGCTCCCGACGACCCCGGCGCTCCCGACCGTGCCCGCGCTGCCGATGACACCCGCGCTGGCCACCGTCCCGGCACTGCCGATCACACCCGCGCTCGCGACCGTGCCCGCGCTGCCGACTACCCCCACGCTCTCGGCCGTCGCGACGCTCGCGATCGCGTCGTCCGCGCCGCCGCGCGCGCGCCCTGCCCATGCGGCCGTCGCGCCCCGGTCCGGCGCCCGCTCTGCGCCGCCACCCCCCGCCATCACGCCGCGAAGAACTTCGCCGCCATCTGATCCACCGTGCCCTTCGTCCGCATCGTCGTCACGCCGAGCTCCTTCCCGATCGCCTTCAGGTCCAGCTCCGACTCCTGCGTGCCGCCGCTCGGCAGCCAGTAGAGCTCGCGATCCCCGAACGCCAGCGCGTCCGACTCCGTCGCCAGGCGCAGTACGGACTTCCGCTCCGCCGTCCCCGGCTTCGCCGTGAGCAGCACCACCTGGACCTTCCCCTTCGACCCCTCCACCTGCTCAGCCGGGAACGGCTCCTCCGCCGCAATCGCGCGCATCTCCCCGGCGCTTCGCAGGAACACCGATACCTCGTAGCCGAGCATCCCCTCGAGCGCCGTCTCGATCCGCTCGCGCAGCTCGCCGGCCGGCGCTCCATCCCCGTCGAACGCCACGTTGCCGCTCGTGCGGAAGGTCGCCACCCCGCTTAGACCCGCGGCCTCGAAGCACCCGCGCAGCTCGGCGCTGCCCACACGATGGGCCTTGCCGACGTTGATGCCGCGCAGAAAGGCCGCGTAGTCGGACATCTCCCGGATAGCCTAGGCCGGTGACGCAGGACCCGCTCGTCTTCATCGGGATCGCCGCCCTCCTCACGATCACCCCCGGCGCGGACATGGCGATGGTGTCGCGCAGCGTGCTCACCGGCGGGCGGCGGGACGCATTCGCCACCACGCTGGGCATCCTGGCCGGCTGCCTGGTCTGGGCGATCGTGTCGGCGGCCGGCGTGGCCGCTGTGCTCGCCGCGTCGCGCACGGCCTACGACGCACTCCGCCTCGCCGGCGCCGCCTACCTGGTCTGGCTCGGGGTCCAGAGCCTGCTCGCGGCCCGGCGCGGCGACCACCACGACCCCACAAGCGGCAACCCCCGCAGCGGGCCCGGCGCGCGCACGGCCTTCCGCCAAGGCCTCCTCACCAACCTCTTCAACCCCAAGATCGCGATCTTCTACTCGACCTTCCTGCCGCAGTTCATCGGACCAGGCGACCCCGCGCTGCTGCTCTCGATCGCCCTCGCCGGAGTCCACATTGGCTTCGGCCTCGTCTGGCTCACCACCTACGCCTGGCTGCTCGACCGCGCCGTAACGGCCTTCAAGAGCTCACGGGTGCGCCGCGCGCTCGACGCCCTCACGGGCACCGTGCTGTTGGCCCTCGGCTTGCGCCTCGCGGCCGAGCGCCGTTAGCGCGCGGAGACCTGCCGGTAGCGCCGGATCGCAAGCGGCGCGAACACGGCGATGATCGCGAAGCACCAGACGAACGCCAGCCAGATGTCGGTGTTCGCCGGCGTGTCGAGCCACAGTGAGCGCAGCGCGTCGGTGATCGTGGTGAACGGGTTCGCCTCCGCGAACTGCTGCAGTCCGTCGGGCATCGACTCGGCCGGCACGAACATCGACGACGCGAACGTGAGCGGGAAGATGAGCGTGAAGCCGAGCGAGTTCGCGGTCTCGGGCGAGGACGAGTACAGCCCGATCAGGGCGAAGACCCACGAGAACGCATAGCCGAGCACGAGCAGCAGCACGATGCCGAGGGCGATCTCCGGCACGCTGGCGCCCTGGAAGTTGAAGCCGGCGATGAAGCCCACCGAGAACAGCACCGCGAGCGACAGGCAGTTGAGCAGGATGTCGGAGAAGGTCCGCCCCGCGAGCACCGCCCCGCGCGACATCGGCAGCGACCGGAAGCGGTCGATGAGCCCCTTCTGAACGTCCTCGGAAAGCCCGAGGGCTGTCACGAAGCCGCCGAACGCGATCGACTGGGCGATGATGCCGGGCATCAGGAAGTCGACGTAGTCGAAGCCGGGTGTCTCGATCGCGCCGCCGAACACGTAGACGAACAGCAGCACGAACATGACCGGCTGGATCGTGTAGGCGACCAGCAGGTCGGGCTGGCGCGGGATCCGCATCAGGTTGCGACGCGCCAGCACCAGCGTGTCGGAAACCGTCATCGCCAGCGCGCTCATGCGTAGACCTCCTCGCGCGGCTCCTCGCTGGGTTCCTCCTCGGCGGCGCGCCCGGTCAGCGCGATGAAGACGTCGTCGAGCGTCGGACGGCGCAGCGCGATGTCCTCCACGCACACGTCGGCGTCGTCGAGCCGGCGCACCGCCTCGGCGATGATGCCCGAGCGGCGGCGCACGGCGGCACGCACCGTGTGGTCCTCGAGGGAGGGGCGATCCTCGGAGATCTCGGCCAGCACCGCCATCGCGCGGTCCGCGTCGCCCTCGTCCTCGAGATGCACCTCGAGGCGCTCGCCGCCCACGCGGTCCTTGAGCTCGTCGGAGGTGCCCGCCGCGATAACGGTGCCGTGGTCGATCACCACGATCTGGTCGGCCAGCCGGTCGGCCTCGTCGAGGTACTGGGTGGTCAGCAGCACGGTGGTGCCGGCCGCCGCGCGCCCCTCGATCGTCTCCCACATGCCGAGGCGGCTGCGCGGGTCGAGCCCGGTCGTCGGCTCGTCGAGGAACAGCACCGGCGGGCGATAGACGAGCGCCGCCGCCAGGTCGAGGCGCCGGCGCATGCCGCCGGAGTAGGTCTTCGCGGGCCGCTTGGCGGCTTCGGTCAGGTCGAAGTGGTCGAGCAGCTCGCCGGCGCGTGCGCGCGCGTCGGCCTTGCTCATGTGGTACAGCCGACCGACCATCTCCAGGTTCTCGAAGCCGGTCAGGTTCTCGTCCACCGCCGCGTACTGGCCCGCCAGGCCGATCCTCGAACGCAGCTGCGCGGCGTCGCGCACCACGTCGAGACCCGCGACGCGAGCGGTGCCCCCGTCGGGTTCGAGCAGCGTGGCGAGGATCCTCACCGCCGTGGTCTTGCCTGCGCCGTTGGGTCCGAGCAGGCCGAGCACGCTGCCGGCCGGCGCCGAGAAGTCGACGCGGCACAGCGCGCGCACGGACCCGTAGGACTTCTCGAGGCCCTCGACCTCGATTGCGTCATGACTCATCGGCGGGACGCTACCGCGGGCGGCGGCGCGCGAGGGTACGGTTTGCCACACCTCTTCCCGCCAGGAGTGCGGCGTGGGCGTATATCAGCGCCAGCACACGCAGCGGCTGGGCCGGATAGCGTCGCCGCAGCCGCGGCAGGTCTACGCGGCGGCTAGGCCGTGGCTTTGGCGTCCATGTGGCCGGGCTGCTGTTCGAGCGCCTTGTTCTCCTCCCACCAGGCGTTGATCGCCGCGATGGCCGGAGCCATGATGAGGTTCTTCTGGAAGTTCTCCGTGTCGTTGA
>DASZJZ010000004.1:0-5755 GCA_035947555.1 Thermoleophilaceae bacterium
ACGCCTTGGCGTGCGCGCGCCATGCGGCGCCGCTCGGGCGAGTTCGCGGGTGCCCGTGCGGCTCCGGGAGGACGCTTGAGCGTCTGTATCCGCGGCGCCGCTCAGCTGCTTCGCCTGCCCGAGGACGGGCTGCCCTACCTCCGCCACGACCGCGCCTCCGAGCTCTCTCTCGAGCCCGGTTCCGTCTGCGTCCGCGGCGGCCTCATCGAGGCCCTCGACGAGGACTCCGACACCGAGCTGACCATCGACGCGTCCGGCGGCGCTCTGCTCCCGGGGCTGGTGGACTGCCACACCCACCTCCCGTTCGCCGGCTGGCGGGCGGAGGAGTACGAGCAGAAGGTCACCGGCGTGCCGTACGAGGAGATCGCGCTCCGGGGCGGGGGGATTGCCTCGTCCGCGCGGGCATTCGCGTCCGCGACCGATACCGAGGTGCTGGAGCAGGCCGGCACGCTGGCACTCGAGATGCTCGCCCACGGGACGACCGCCTTCGAGTGCAAGTCCGGCTACGGGCTGTCGGCGGAGGAGGAGCTGCGCGCGCTGCGGCTCGCCGACGAGCTCGGCGCGCGGGTGGTGCAGCGCACCGCCTCGACGGCCCTGCTTGCCCACGCGGTCCCGGAGGGCTACACGGCCGACGGCTGGATGGACGAGGTGGCGCGGCTCGTCCCCCAGGTCGACGCAGGGGCGCTCGACATCTACGTGGAGACGGTGGCGTTCTCGGTGGAGCACCTGGCTCGGATGGGCGAACTGGCGGCGACGCACGGCAAGGCGCTGCGCGCGCACGTGGAGCAGTTCTCGACGAGCCGCTCCGTGCCGGTTGCGCTCGAGCACGGCGCGCGCTCGGTCGACCACCTGGCCTGCCTCCACCCGGACGACCTCGTCCCACTGGCCCGCGCCGAGTGTGCCGCCGTTCTACTGCCCGGCGCTGAGCTGCTGGGCGACGAACAGGTGGCGCCCGCCCGGGCGCTGGCCGACGAGGGGGCGATCTGCGCGCTCGCCACAGACCTCAACCCGGGCACGTCGCCGTTGCAGTCGCTGCCGGTGGTAATGGGGATCGCGGTCCGCCGCTACGGGTGGAGCGTCCGCGAGGCGCTGCTGGCGGTGACGCTCAACGCCGCATGGGTGATCGACCGCTCGGGGGACCTGGGATCGATCGAGCCGGGCAAGCAGGCGGACCTCGTGCTGCTCGACTGTCCGGCCGAGCACGTGCCGTACCGCTTCGGCCGCAACCCGGTGGCGGTGGTGCTGATGGGCGGACGCGTGGTGTACGTGCGGCCAGGGCAGGAATGGCGGCTGGGGTCGAGTTGATCGAGGCGGCCGATCTGTGGGCGCGGCTGGAGCCGCTGCTGCCGATCGGGCGCGGACCCCGCGGAACGACCCGGCTGGCCTGGACCGACGAGGACGCGGCGGCGGGGGAGTGGTTCCGGGAGCAGGCGGCCGGCGTGGGGCTGCAGGTGGAGCGCGACCCGGCCGGAAACCTGTGGGCGATCCCCGCCGCGCCCCCGCCCTGGTGGGCGATGGGGTCGCACCTGGACAGCGTGCGCGAAGGGGGATCGTTCGACGGAGCGCTGGGAGTGGCGGCGGCATTCGAGGTGGCGGCGCGGATGCGCACGCACGCAGCGGCGGCGCCGGCTTCGTGGCTCGCGGAGCGCGCCGCTTCGCCGGCCGCGGCCTCGTCGTCCGCCGGGCGCGCCGCCGCGACATCCGCTCCTCCCATCGCGGTCATCTCCTTCGCCGACGAGGAGGGCGCTCGCTTCAACACGCCCACGTTCGGCAGCCGCGCGCTCACCGGCGTCCTCGATCCGAGCGTTCTCGACCGCGTCGACGCGGATGGCGTCCGCGTCGCCGACGCCATGGCCGCCGCCGGGGTCGATCCGGCCGCCATTGGCGCCGCCCCCGAGTGGCTGTCGCGGTTGCGCGGCTTCGTCGAGCTGCACATCGACCAGACGACGGGGCTTGCTCGGGCCGGAGTGCCGGCCGGCGTGGTGCGCCGGCTGGTCTCGCGGATGCGGCTGCGCGCGGACATCGAGGGGCGCGCCGACCACGCCGGCACCACACCGCCCGCCGAGCGCCGCGACGCGCTGGCCGCCGCGGCCCGGCTGATCGTCGCCGCGCTCGACCTGTCCGGCGACGGCCTGATGGCCACCGCCTCGCGGATCGAGGTGGAGCCGAACGCCCTGACGACCGTGCCGGCCCGGACCTGCGTCTGGCTGGACGCGCGGGCTCCCGACGCGCGGTCGGTGGAGGAATGGAGAGCCGCCGTGGAGGAGGCCGAGGTCGGCCTTCCGGTGGCGTTCTCACTCGAGTCGCAAAGCCCGGGGTGCGAGTTCGACCCCGGGCTGCGATCGCGTCTCGTGGAGCTGAGCGCGGAGATGCGTGCGCGGGCACCGGAGCTCGACTGCTACGCGGGCCACGACGCCGGCCTCATCGCCGCCCGGCTGCCGGCCGCGATGGTGCTGGTGCGAAACGAGACCGGCGTGAGCCACTCGCCCGACGAGCAGGTCGACCTGGAGGACGCCGCCTTCGGCGCCGAGGTGGCCAGGCGCCTGATGCAGCAGCTGGCGGCGGAGGACATCGCCGCATGAAGGTGGAGTCGATGCCGAACGCGCACAGCCACGCGTTCCAGCGCGGGCTGCGCGGCCGGGCGGAGCGAACCACGCGAGCCGAGTGGCCCGCTGCGGCCGCGCCACGCGAGGCCGCTCCACCCGAGGCCGCTCCACCCGCGGCCGCGCCACGCGGGGCCGCTCCATCCGAGGCCGCTCCACGCGAGGCCGCTTCCCCAACCGACGACTTCTGGAGCTGGCGCGAGGCCATGTACGCCCTCGCCGGCGAGCTCGATCCGCAATCCATGGAGCGGATCGGTCGCGCGGTGTACGGGGAGATGGCGGCGGCCGGGTACGGCGCGGTCGGCGAGTTCCACTACGTGCACCATCGCCCGGACGGCTCTCCCTACGAGGATGGCAACGCCATGGCCAAGGCGCTCGCGCGTGCTGCTCGGGCTGTCGGCCTTCAGATCGTCCTTCTTCCCGCGGCCTACGCCCGCGCCGGGCCCGCCCGTCCGCCCGAGCTCCGCCAGCGGCGCTTCTGCGATCCGAGCCCCGAGGCGTTCCTCGCCCGCGTCGACCAGCTGCGTGCGTGGGCCGGAGGCGAACGGGGAGTGTCGGTCGGGGTGGCCGCCCATTCCGCCCGCGCGGTGCCCGCGGACTGGCTCGAGGCCATCGCGGCCTACTCCGAGCAGCACGGCCTCGTCCGCCACGTGCACGCGGCGGAGCAGCCACGAGAGCTCGAGGAGGTGCGCCAGGAGCACGGCTGCTCGCCGATCGAGCTGCTCGAGCGCACCGGGTTCCTCGGTCCGCTCTCGAGCGTCGTGCACGCGATCCACGTGACCCCGCGCGACATCACGCTGCTCGCGGACAGCGGCGCCACGGTGGTGAGCTGCCCGACCACCGAGGGCAACCTCGGCGACGGCCACCCGCCGCTCCTGCGGTTCCGCGACGCGGGGGTCCCGCTGGCGATCGGCAGCGACTCGCAGATCCGCATCGACCCCTTCGAGGAGGCGCGCGAGCTCGAGACGCTGGCCCGTCGCGAGGGCCTCACCCGTCATGCGCTCCTAGCGGCGAGCGGCGACCTGTGGGCCGACCTCTGCCGCGCGGGCGCCCGCTCGCTGGGGACCGAGACGGCCGGCGAGATCGAGATCGACACGGACCACCCAGACCTCGGCGGAATCGACCCGGACGACCTACGACGAGCGCTCGCCACCTGCGCCTCGGCCGGCGTGGTCCGCGCCGTATCCCGCCCTTCTAGCGCGCCACCAGCCTGACCCCGCGGCTCCGGGCCTGCCGGTCGCCGGCGCGGTTGAAGGTCACCATCTTCGCCAGCGCAGGCAGCGAGCCCGCTCGCTGCAATCGGGCCCACACGTCCCGGCGCAGCCGCACGCGCACCTCGTTCGCGCCCCGAAGCAGCGAGAACTGCCGCCGGCCCATGTGCCGCAGGCTCAGCTCGCCGGCGCATCCGCGCGGGCATCGCAGCCGGACGGTCGCGATCCGACGCCGCACCGGCACCGTCCCCGCTCCAAAGCGCGCCCTGCAATTGGTCGAGCCCGCATCGAGCGGGGCCTCGGCCAGTGAAGCCGTGAACAAAGCCTCGCCCCCGCCGCAGTCCCGCGCGGCCCAGGCGAACCGCTCTCCCCCAAAGTGGAACCCGCCGGCCCGCACGCGGCCGAACCGGACAAGGTCCTGCGCCGCGCCGTCGGCCTCTACCGCGCGCAGCGTCCGGAAGAACCTCTCCCAGCCCAGGTACACGATCCGGCCGCCGTCGATCGCCACTCCAGAAGCACACGCCGGCCCGAGGTCCGCCGGCCCCGGCGCCGCCGTCGAATAGCGCAGCAGCCGCCCCGTCGCGCACGGCCGCCTGACCTCCCCGCTCACCGCCGCCACGGTCCCATCGACGTCCAGCTCGAGCGCCCGCACGCCCGCAGCCGGGGCCGAGTACGCCGGGATCCCCGCGACCCAATCGTGCACCACGAGCTGGCCGCCGGCGATCCAAGCCACGAAGCGCCCGCGCAGGCTCACCAAAGGACCGCCGGCCGGCTCCGGCAGCGTCACCGTCTCCCCGCTCCCGAGATCACGGACGACCAGCTGCATACGCTCGTCGCACGGATCGGGGTCGTAGGCGACCCGGTTGCCGTCCAGCGCGACCGGCACCGGCCCGGAGAAGGACTCGGCCGAGCAGTCCACGAGCACGGGCCGAGCCCCGCCCGGCGGTCCCGCCCGCACCACGACGCGGCCCCGGTCTCCTTCCAGCTCGCTGCCCGTGAACGTGAACCGCAGCGTGACCAGCGCCTGCTCCGACACCCGGAAGGAGAACGAGGCGTACGCGTAGCTCGGTCCATTGGACGCCCATGACGCCCGGGCGCGGAACAGCGTCCGGCTGACGCCGTCGGCACCTGCGGAGCGGATCGCATGGAGCTCGTCGGCCTCGCTGTAGCTGTGGCAACCCCGCAGGCACTGCTCCTGCAACCAGACGACACGATCACCGGCCAGCAGCGGCCCCTCGTTCAGGAACGGACCGGGGGCGGGCCGAAGCGTCACCACCTGAGCCGCGGCCGGCGCCGCACTGCAAACCACCAGCAGGAGCACGACCGGGACCAGGAGACGACGCACGTCCCGTACAACACGCGCGGCCCCGGAACGCTTCGGCTCAGCCGGTGCGCTGAGCGCCCAGCATGCCCTCGCCGAGCTTCACGCCCACCCGCTCGGCCACAAGGTCGAGGTCGGTGCGGTGCTTTACGATGATCGACATCGTCCGCTCGAGCATGCCCTGGTCCACGTCCTCGGCGCCGAGCAGCAGCAGCGCGCGCGCCCAGTCGATCGACTCCGCGATCGACGGCGGCTTCTTCAGGTCGAGCGCGCGCACCAAGTGGATCACCTCCACCAGCTTGCGCGCGATGCGGTCGTCGAGCTCCGGCGCGTGCAGGTGCACGATCTCGAGCTCGCGCTCGACGGTCGGGTAGTCGAGCCACAGGTACAGGCAGCGGCGCTTCAGCGCCTCGGTCAGCTCGCGGGAGTTGTTCGAGGTGAGCAGCACCAGCGGCCGGGTGCGCGCCTCGACCACGCCCAGCTCTGGGATCGAGATCTGGAAGTCCGACAGGACCTCGAGCAGCATCGCCTCGAACTCCTGGTCGGTCTTGTCGATCTCGTCGATCAGCAGGACGACCGGCTGGTCGGCGGAGATCGCGGTGAGGAGCGGGCGCGGGAGG
>DASZJZ010000005.1:0-1613 GCA_035947555.1 Thermoleophilaceae bacterium
TTAGGGGCCCCGGCTCGGGAACTATTCTGGCGAACTACGCTGAGGCTACACGTATGGCGAGCTTGCCCTGGGTGTGGCCGGCCTGGAGCGCCTGGAGCGCCTCGGGGGCCTGAGCCAGGTCGTAGGTCCGCTGGATCGGTACCTTCACCGTGCCGTCGGCTAGGTGCTGCGCGATGCGGTCGAGCAGCTCACGGCTGGGGTCATGGCCGACGTTGCTGCGGCCGGGACCCTCACCGGCGGCGTTGGTCGGCGAGGCGACGCGCCCACCGTCTGTGAGGACCTCGTCGTGGGGGGTGGGCTGGTACGGCGTGACCGCGTCCACCAGTGCGTCCACCCCGTCGGGATAGCGCTCGCGGACGGCGGCGACCAGGTCGCCCTCGCGCGGGAACACCTCGTCGACACCCAGGCCACGCAGGAACTCCTCGTCCTCGGGCAGCCCGGCCGCGAGGACGGTCGCGCCGGCCGCCTTCGCGAGTTGGACGACGATGACGCCGACGCCGCCCGTAGCACCGACCACGAGCACGGTGTCCCCTTGGGAGAGCTCCAGTGCGTCGACGATGGACAGCGCCGTGAGCGCGGCCAGCGGCGTGGCGCCCGCGGTGGCGGTGTCGACCCCGTCGGGCTTCTTCGTGAGCGTCTGCTCGCTGACGGCGATGAGCTCGGCCCACGCGCCGTCGCGGATCGGCGGGCTGAAGCCGTGGACCATACCGAAGACCTCGTCGCCGACCGCCACGGAGCTCACGCCCTCCCCGACCTGCTCGACCACGCCGGCGAAGTCTCGCCCCAGCGTCACCGGGAACTCGTGCTCGAGCATATCCTTGAGCATCCCGGCCGCGATGCCGCCGTCCAGGCGGTTGACCGAGGAGGCGCTAACGCGCACCAGCACCTCGTTGGGGCCGACCTGCGGGGTCGGGACCTCTCGCAGGGCCGGGCCGCCCTCGAAGCTCTCTATCGTGATGGCTCTCATGGTACCTGTCTCCTTCTTGGGTCGCTTGCTCTCTGCATAACTGTCGCGTCCTACATCCGAGCGCGGTCCGGATCACGGAGGCCAACATCGTCACGCACCGTGAGGTGAATTTTGTTGGCTGAAGGATCCCGGACGAAGGGGCCGCCAGGCGCCTCCGTCACCGTTAGGCCGTCGCCCCTGAGCCTGTCCGCCGTTTCCTCGAGGTCGCGCTCGGAGGGCAACTCGATCGTGAAGTGGCGAAGCCCGGCGGCCTCTTCGGGTGGCTGCCCCGCGCCTTGGCCGGCCCAGGTGTTGAAGGCGATGAAGTGCGGCACGTGGCCCGGGATGTTGACGTCTCCTGCCCCCATCGCTGGCACCAGCATCAGCTCCTCGAAGCCCAAAGCGTCGCGGTAGAAGCGCATCGCCTCGTTGATGTCGGCGACGTGCAGGTGGACGTGGCCGATCTTCGCCCCTTCGCCAAGCGGCGCCTCGAGCGGCTCGCCCGGAATGAGCTCCCCGAAAAGGGAGTCCAGGTCGAGTGGGTCACGGCCCGAGCGGAAGTTGCCGTCGGCGTCCAGCGCTCCCGGAACGCCCTCAGGGGTGACGATCAACCGGCCGCGCTCTGGGGTCTCGAACGTCAGCTCGATGCCGTTGCCGTCCGGGTCCC
>DASZJZ010000006.1:0-5788 GCA_035947555.1 Thermoleophilaceae bacterium
GCGGTCCGCCTGCTGAAGGACTTCGACACGCCCAAGTTCGACGAGACCGTCGAGGTCCACATCCGCACCGGCCTCAACGTGCGGCACGCCGACCAGCAGCTGCGCGGCACGATCGCACTGCCGCACGGGCTCGGCAAGGAGATGACGGTCGCGGTGTTCGCCAAGGGCGACAAGGCCCGCGAGGCCGAGGAGGCCGGCGCCGACTACGTGGGCGCCGAGGATCTCGCCGAGCGCGTGCAGGAGGAGGGCTTCACCGACTTCGACGTGGCGATCGCGACGCCGGACATGATGCCGGTGGTCGGTCGCCTGGGCCGGATCCTCGGTCCGCAGGGCAAGATGCCGAACCCGAAGGTGGGCACGGTGACCATGGACGTGGCGAAGGCCGTGTCCGAGTCGAAGGCCGGCAAGATCGAGTACCGGACCGACCGGCACGCGATCGTCCACCTGCCGATCGGCAAGCTGAGCTTCGACGAGCGCATCCTGCTCGAGAACTACGCCGCGCTGATCGACGAGATCGTGCGGGCCAAGCCGGCGGCCGCCAAGGGGCGGTACCTGCATACGGTCACGCTCACCACTTCGATGGGACCCGGCGTGAAGGTCGACCCGTCGCGCACCCGCGACATCGTGGAGGAGCCGGCCGCGGTAGTCTGATCCTCCGTTACAGCGTCTTTCGCCCGAGACCCTCGGCACCCAAAGCGCCCGACCTTTCGAGGCGCGCGGATGGGATAAGCCCGGGGCAGGCGGAGCCCGCCGAAAGCGTCTCGCTTTGCGTGCCGGCCCCGCTCTGGGTCGCACAGACAGGAAAGCGAGATGAACAGAGACCAGAAAGCAGCAGTCGTCGCGGAGGTGGCGACGCAGATCCAGGAGTCGGAGGCGGTCTTCGCCGTCGACTACCGCGGGATCTCCGTGCCCCAGGCGGCTGACCTGCGCGTGAAGCTGAACGACGCCGGCGCGCGGTTCCGCGTGGTGAAGAACACCCTGACCGAGCTCGCGGCCGACCGAGCCGGCGCCGACCCGCTGAAGGAGGTGCTCGACGGCCCGACCGCCTTCACCTTCGTGGCCTCGGACGGCGGCGACGTTGCATTGGCGGCGAAGGCGCTAGCTCAGTTCCGGCGCGAGACGAACCTGCTCGAGTTCAAGGGCGGCGTGATGGGCGGCGAGGCGCTGTCGGCCGAGCAGATCGGCGAGATCGCCCGGCTGCCCGCAAAGGACGTGCTGTACGGCCAGGTGGTCGGAATGATCGCGTCGCCGATCACCGGGCTGGTACGGGGACTGAACGCGCTGATCTCCGGGTTGGCGATCCAGCTGAAGCAGATCGCCGACGAGGGGATGGTGCCGGTGGCGGGCGCTGCGGGGGCGGCGGCGTCCGGCGGCGAGGAGCCGGCTCCTGCGGAGGCCGCGTCGGGCGACGAAGACTCGGCTCCCGCGGAGGCGTCCGACTCCGAATCCGGCGACGGTTCCGCTTCGGGCACTGGAGAGTCGGCTCCCGCGGAGGCTTCCACACCGGAGGCCGAGGCTGGAGGCGGTTCCGCTTCGGGCGACGAGGATGGCGAATCCGCCGCCGATTCCGCTTCGGGCAATGAGGAGTCGGCTCCCGCGGAGGCCTCGGAGGCCGAGTCCAATGAGGAATCCGCCGCCGATTCCGCTTCGGCCGAGGCCGATCAGGCCGCTCAAGCCGATCAGGCTGAGGAGGAGGCCGCTCAATCCGCTCAGGGCGAGGAGACGGAGTCCTCCAGTGAGGAGTCTGCGCCTGCGGGTGATGCGGCTGCCGGCGATGAAGCCGCCGCGGCTCCGGGCGATGAGTCCGCCGGCGCTGAGAACAACCAATCTGAAACGCCCTCCGAGGGCGACGAGCAGGAATAAGGAGGGCTACAAGATGGCCACTGCTGCAGAGCTGATCGAAGAGATCAAGAAGATGTCGGTTCTCGAGCTGTCCGAGCTGATCAAGGCGCTCGAGGAGGAGTTCGGCGTGTCGGCTACGGCGGTCGCCGCCGCGGCCCCGGCCGCGGCCGCGGGGGATGGCGCCGCGGAGGTCGAGGAGGAGTCGGCCACGGTCGACGTCGTGCTGACCGGCCCCGGCGACAAGAAGATCCAGGTGATCAAGGTCGTCCGCGCCGCCACTGGGCTCGGCCTCAAGGAGGCGAAGGCGCTCGTGGACGAGGCGCCCAAGCCGGTCAAGGAGGGCGTCGACCGCGAGGAGGGCGAGCGGCTCAAGAACGAGATTGAAGAGGCCGGCGGGACGGTGGAGCTGAAGTAGCCGGGCTTCCGCAAGCGCTGCGCGGTAGCGCGAGCGCCTACGACGAGCAATGAGGGGGTCGCCGAAAGGCGGCCCACCCCCCGTCGCGGCGGGGGGTTCGACACTGAAGTGGCCGTATGGCCGCCTAACTTGACGGACCCCTGCCGCGGCGAAGGGGTGCGTCACGTTGCGGCTGTGTAGTGGGGCGTTTCGCGACGATCTCCGACGGCGGCATGAACGAGGCCGCCTCCGGGTAGCGCAGATGCCATGGTCGCTCGCTTCCTCTTCATCGCCGTCGTTGCCGTTCTCCTCGTCCCGCAGGGGGCGCTGGCGCAGAAGGTGTCGGCGCAGGGCGCGGCGGCCCAGACCCAACCGGCCAAGCAGCCCACCGCAGTCGGCAAGGACGGCGGCGCTGCCACCGTCGACGCTCTCGGCACCCAGGCCGCCATCGACACGCTCCGCAACGGTGGCAATGCCGTCGACGCCGCCGTCGCCGCCGCCGGCGTCCTCGGCGTCGTCGAGCCCTTCTCCTGCGGCATCGGCGGCGGTGGGTTCATGGTCATCCGCACCCGCAGGGGCGACGTGACCACCATCGACTCCCGTGAGCTGTCACCACGTGACATGGAGCCCGACTCGTTCATCGAGAACGGTGCCGCCCTCTCCTTCAACGACGCCCGCTACAGCGGCCTGTCCGCCGGCGTCCCCGGCACCGTCGCCGGCTGGGAGCGGGCGCTCGACCGCTACGGCACCCAGGGCCTCGACGACGTGCTCGGGCCCGGCATCCGGGTGGCGGAGGAGGGCTTCGTGGTCGACCGCACCTTCGTCTCGCAGACCGAGCCCAACGTCCCCTGGTTCGACGACATCCCGTCAACGGCCGAGATCTACCTCGATCCCGACGGCACGCCGCGCGACGAGGGCTCGGTCCTGAGGAATCCCGACCTCGCCCACACCTACCGGCTCATCGCGCGCCGCGGGGCCGACGCGTTCTACGAGGGCGACGTCGCCGAGGCCATGGCCGAGGCCGCCCAGGATCCGCCCGTCGGGCCGAGAGCCGACCACGTCTGGCGCCCCGGCCTCATGACCGAGCGGGACGTGAACGACTACTTCGCGCCCGAGCGCGAGCCCGCCCGCATCCGCTATCGCGGACTCGACGTCTGGGGCATGGGCCCGCCCTCCAGCGGCGGCTCAACCGTCGGCGAGATCCTCAACATCCTCGAGGGCTACCGGCTCCGCGCGGCCGACCGCACGGAGGCCCTCCACCTCCTCCTCGAGGCGGGCCGCTTCGCCTTCGCGGACCGCAACGCGTACCTCGCCGACCCGGACTTCTTCGACGTCCCGCTCGAGGGCCTCCTTTCGGACTCCTTCGCCGCCGAGCGCCGTGCGCTCATCGACGAGGACCGCGCCGCCACAAGCCCGGTCCCGCCCGGCGATCCCTACGACAACCAGGACGACCGCGGCCGCGACCGCGGCCGGGCATCGGCCACCATCTCGCACCCGCGCCAGTCCACCACCCACCTCGTGGTCTCCGACCGCAAGGGCACAGTCGTCTCCTACACGTTCACGATCGAGTCCACGGGCGGCAACGGCATCGTCGTGCCGGGCTACGGCTTCCTGCTCAACAACGAGCTGACCGACTTCAACTATGACTCGCTCGACCACCCGAACCGCGCCGACGGCCGCAAGCGGCCTCGCTCCTCGATGTCGCCGACGATCGTCACCGAGCGCGGCAAGCCGTTCCTTGCCGTGGGCTCCCCGGGCGGCTCGACGATCATCGGGGCGGTGGCCCAGGTCCTGATCGACCGGATCGACCTCCGTTCGTCGCTGCCCCGGGCGATCGCGAACCCGAGGGCGGTGCAGAGGAACACGGCGAGCGCCACGGCGGAGCCGGCCTTCATCTCGTCGCCCGAAGGGCAGGCGCTCGCCAGCCGGTACGGCCACACGTTCAGCGAGACGAGCGAGATCGGAGCGGTCACCGCGCTGGAGTTCCTGCGCGGGAAGCGGGTGCTGGCGGCCGCGGAGCCGACTCGCCGCGGAGGCGGAAGCGCCGCGGTGGTGCGGCCCGGCTGGTAGGGGAGCGCGGAGGCGGAAGCGCCGCGGTGGTGGGGCCCGGCTGGTAGGTCGCGGAGGCGGACGCTGCGCGGTCGTGCCGCCCGGCGGGGGGCGGACCACCGCACGTTGCGGCCCTATCCGGTGCTAGTCTTGGCCACGGCCTATAGCCGCAGCCGTCCCTCGAGAGCCGCGCCGGCACATATCCCCGGCGCCTCGGGACGGGGTCCGTGATGGCCGCGCGCCCCAGGCACCACTGCGGGGCGCAGCCTCCCCCTTACGGGGAGTAATTCCGTCTGCTATATTGGTGGGTCGCGCTTTGCGCCCTGCCCGCCTCCCCTCTCAGTCTGTAACCGAAGGAGTTCGCCGCTTTGGCACGCGTTGACGCTGCTCGTACCCGCCGTTCGTTCTCTCGCCTCGAGAACGCCCTCGAAGTTCCCAATCTGATCGACATCCAGCGCCGCTCGTTCGAGTGGCTGGTCGACACCGAAAAGGGCGGCCTGCGGGAGACCATCGATGACGTCTCACCCATCGAGGACTACACCGGCAACCTCGCCGTCGTCTTCGAGGACATCCACTTCGACGAGCCCGTGGCACCCATCAGCGAGTGCCGCGAGAAGGACCTCACCTACGCCCGTCCGCTGACCGTCAAGGTCGCGTTCCAGAACCGCGAGACCGGTGAGATCCGCGAGCAGTCGGTCTTCATGGGCGACTTCCCCTGGATGACCGACTGGGGCACCTTCATCATCAACGGCACCGAGCGCGTCGTCGTGACGCAGCTGGTCCGCAGCCCGGGCGCCTACGTGATGGAGCCCAAGGACCGCGAGAAGCAGGTCTTCATCGCGAACCTCATGCCGGCCCGCGGCTCCTGGCTCGAGCTCGAGATCGACAAGAAGGGCCGCGTCTACGTCCGCATCGACCGCAAGCGCAAGCTGCCGGTCAGCGTGCTGCTGCGCGCGATGGGCGACACCCTGCGCGAGGGCGGCTACGTCCCCGAGGGCTGGACGGGCACCGACGAGGAGATCCTGAACCTCTTCGACGACTCCCTCTACATCCGCCTCACGCTCGAGGCCGACACCGAGGTCACGAAGTCCGAGGAAGGCTCCCTGATCGAGCTGTTCAAGAAGCAGCGCCCGGGCGAGCCGCCGTCGATCGACGCCGCGAAGAACCTGCTCAACCAGCTCTTCTTCGATCCGAAGCGCTACGACCTCACGCGCGTCGGCCGCTACAAGCTGAACAGCCGCCTCCACATCGACGAGGCGCTCGACACCCGGACCCTGACCCCGCGGGACATCATCGAGCTGATCAAGGAGCTCATCCTGCTCCCGAAGGAGCTCGGCATCCCGGAGTCCGGCATGTACGAGGACGAGGGCGAGCCGATCAAGGACTTCGCCGCCGAGGCGAGCGTCATGGAGCGTGGCCCGATCGCCGACCGGCTCGACGAGTACGAGCACTTCGGCAACCGGCGCCTGCGCACGGTCGGCGAGCTGATCCAGGAGGCCTTCC
>DASZJZ010000007.1:0-44201 GCA_035947555.1 Thermoleophilaceae bacterium
ATCGGCGTACTCGTAGCTGTCGGCGGGGGACGAAGCGCCATGGCCCCGGGCGTCGTAGGCGATCAGGCGGTAGCCGCGCTTGACGAGGTGCCGAGAGCCCTGCACGACGTTGCGCCGGGTGGCCGACAGCCCATGCAGCAGCACGACCGGCGGCCCGTCGCCCGCCTGCTCGCCCCGGAGAACGACGCCGTCCCGCTCGACCTGGAACGCACTCAATTCCACCGTCCTACACTGTGACAAGGAGTTCCCCCGTTACGCTCGAAAAGCAGGTCACATGGCGCTTCGCGATACTTGGCATCGGACCCTGGTCTACTTCGGCCTCGCCGAGGAGGAGGATCCGCGCTACGAGCCCGTTCGTGAGCCGGAGCCCGAGCCCGAGGCGGAGCTCGAGGATCGCTACCGCAACCGGCCCAACGTGAGGCGGCTGCAGCGGCGCCGGCGGGACGAGATCGACGACATCTTCGCCGACGAGCCGCGCGCCGGGGCCCGTGAGACGCGCGTGCTGCGGCCCGTTGGCGGCAACGGCAGGAGCACCGCCGCGGGGGACATCCAGGTCCACCTGGTGATCCCCAAGAGCTTCAACGACGCCCAGCAGATCGCCGACCAGTTCAAGGACCAGATCCCGGTGATCCTCAACCTCCAGGGCACCGACACCGACCTCTCGAAGCGCCTGATCGACTTCGCCTCGGGCCTGACCTACGCGCTGGACGGCGGGATGCAGCGGATCGCGGACAAGGTGTTCCTGCTGACGCCTCGCAACGTGGAGGTCTCGGCCGAAGAGCGGGCACGGTTGATCGAAAAGGGCTTCTTCAACCAGTCCTGAGGGCTCACGGATAGGCTTCCCGCTTCTATGAAGCTGGGGCTGATCGGGGCAGGGAACATGGCGTCGGCGCTCGCGCGCGGCATCGGCGAGCCCGTCCTCGTGCACGACATCGACGCGCCCAAGGCCGAGACGCTCGCGGCGGAGCTCGGGGGCGAGGCCGTCTCGGCGGGCCGGGTCGCGGATGAGGCCGACGTGGTCGTGCTGTGCCACAAGCCGCAGCAGCTCGAGGACGTCGCCGAAGAGCTCTCGGGCCGGCCGCGAGCCGTCGCATCCATACTGGCCGCGACCACCACGACGCAGATCGAGCAGGCCTACCCCGACACGCCCGTCTACCGCTTCATCCCGAACATCCCGGCGGAGGTGCGCAAGGGGATGCTCTGTTACGTGCCCGGCACCCTGGCGGGTGAGGGGCCGGAGACAGAGCTTCTCGAGCTGTTCGGCAGGGCCGGGACGATCCTACGGCTCGAGCAGGAGCCTCTGATGGAGCCCGCGATGGCGCTCATGAGCTGTGGCCCGGCCTTCATGGCCCTCGTTGCCGAGTCGTTCGCCGGCGCCGGCACCGAGCATGGCCTCCCGCGCGACGACGCCATGCGCATGGCGGTCGAGACCATGGCCGGCACAGCCGCATACCTGGCGGCCAACGACTGGGACGGGCCGGCGCTCCGCCGTCGTGTGGCAACCCCCGGCGGAGCGACCGAGCGCGGCTTGATGCGCCTAGAGGAGGAGGGCCTGGGCGGCGTCGTCCGCTCGGCGGTCGACGCGGTCGTGGAGGGCACGCGATGAGCCGCGACGACATCGCCGACTACGTCAACACGCTGACGCTCGTCTATCTCGTCCTGATCTTCGTCCGGATCATCATGAGCTGGATCCCGCGGATCCCATACAACCGCTTCCTGGCCGGCTTCCTGAAGTTCGTCACCGACGTGACCGACCCGTACCTGAACCTGTTCCGGCGCGTGCTGCCGCCGGTGCGCCTCGGCCCGGGGGCGCTGGACCTCAGCCCGATCGTCGCGACCTTCGTGCTCATCATCGTGAGCTCGATCGTGGTGGGCATCATCAGACCCGACCCTTGAGGACCTCCGGCGGCGCCGCGGCGCTGGCGACCGCAGGCATCGTGGTCGCGGCCGACCAGGCCACGAAGCAATGGGCGATCAGCCGTATCGAGCGCGGGGACGAGGAGGAGGTGTTCTTCGGCCTCGACCTGACCAACACGCGCAACACCGGCGTGGCGTTCGGCGCCTTCGAGGGCGGCGGCGCCGTGGTGGCAATCCTGATCGGCGTCTCGCTCGCGCTGCTCCTCGCGTACTTCGCCTTCCACCGCGACCGGCCCTGGCTCTGGCTGCCCGTGGGCCTGCTTCTGGGCGGGGCGCTCGGCAACCTGGCCGACCGCGCGCGCGAGGGGGCGGTGATCGACTTCATCGACCCGGTCGCCTGGCCCGCCTTCAACGTGGCCGACAGCTGCATCGTGATCGGGGTGCTGGCGCTGCTGTACGTGGTGGAGGGGAGGGACCGACGGAAGCGCTCCGCCTAGCGGCCGGGCCCGAGGACGCCGGCCTGCGGCTCGACTCGTTCCTGGCGGCGCGCGGGGCGGCGCCCTCGCGAGCGGCCGCCCAGCGGCTGATCGAGGCCGGGGCGGTGCTGGTGGACGGCCGCGCGCGGGCGAAGAACCATCGGATGGCCGATGGGGAGACCGTCACGGTCGCGCCCGAGGAGGCCGCCGCCGAGTCCCCGGACGCTCCGCCCGATATCGACGTGGTCCTCGAGGACGAGCACCTGCTGGTGGTGGACAAGCCCGCCGGCCTCGTGACCCACCCGGCTCCAGGCCACCGCGGCCCGACGCTGTCGGAGGCGCTCGGCGGGTTCACGGTCCACCGGCTCGACCGCGACACCTCGGGCCTGTTGATCGTCGCGAAGACCGACGACGTCCAGCAGGCGCTCCAAGCCGAGCTCAAGGCTCGCCGGGTGCAGCGCGAGTATCTCGCCCTGGTGAGCGGCCACCCGGACGCCGAGAGCGGCACGATCGACGCCCCGCTGGGGCGCGACCGCACCCGCCGCACGCTGATCTCCACCCGCACGGACAACCCGCGCCGCGCCGTCACCCACTTCGAGGTCCTGGAGCGCCTGCCCCGCACCGCGCTCCTGCGCGTCCGGCTCGAGACCGGCCGCACCCACCAGATCCGGGCCCATCTCGCCGCGATCGACCGTCCGGTCTGCGGCGACCCCGCCTACGGGGGCCGAGCGTGCGGGCGGAGGCTCGGTCTCGACCGCCAATTCCTCCATGCGACAACGCTGATGTTTAGGCACCCCGTGACGCGGGAAAGGGTGATCTGCGAGTCCAAACCACCCGTTGACCTACGTCGCGCGCTCGACGTAGCGAAACGGGAGCCAGTCTCCGGAGGGCCAGACGGAGACTGAGATATAGAGCGAGGCGGCTTATGAGCCGCCTCGCTTTTTTTCCGGGTCACTATCCTCTCGGCGACGTCTGACCAAACCCCCGTCAGGCGCAGATGCGCGCGGCCCTGCCCGGGCTTTCAGACCGCCCGGGTCCCGCGACGCGGCCGGCGGGGCGAGAATCACGAAAAGGGAGAACCTCTTTGGCCACGGAAATAGGCATACGGGAGCTGCTGGAGGCCGGCGTCCACTTCGGCCACCAGACGCGCCGCTGGAACCCGAAGATGCGCCGCTTCATCCACGGCGAGCGCAGCGGTATCCACATCATCGACCTGCAGCAAACCGAGCGGCTGTTGCACAGGGCGCAGGAGTTCGCCGGCGAGCTGGCCGGGCGCGGCGGCACGGTCCTGTTCGTCGGCACGAAGAAGCAGGCCCGCGACACGGTCCGCGAGGCCGCCGAGAGCTGCGGCATGCCCTACGTCAACCAGCGCTGGCTGGGCGGGCTGCTCACCAACTTCCAGACCATCTCGAAGCGCATCAGGCGCCTGCACGAGCTGCGCGAGTGGACCGAGTCCGGCACCATGGAGCTGCTGCCGGTGCGCGAGCGGATCGCCGCGATGGCAGAGCGCGACAAGCTCGAGACCAACCTCGGCGGGGTGGCCGACATGCAGCGCCCGCCCGACGCGATGATGGTCGTCGACCTGAAGACCGAGACGATCGGCGTGCGCGAGGCGACGCGCCTCAAGATCCCGATCATCGGGCTCGTGGACACGAACTGTGACCCTGACCCGGTCGACTACGTCATCCCCGGCAACGACGACGCGATCCGCTCCTGCCGGCTGGTGATCCACGCCATCTCGGACGTGGTCGGCGAGCGCTCCACCCTCTTCCGGGCCGAGGAGGAGGCCGCCCGGCGCGAGCGCGAGGAGCAGGAGCGCCGCGAGGCCGAGGAGCGCGCCCTTCGCGAGGCCGAGGAGCAGGAGCGCCGCGAGGCCGAGGAGCGCGCCCGGCGCGAGGCCGAGGAGGCCGGCTTCGCCCCGGACGAGCCCGCCACGCCGAGCGGCACCCGGGCGGAGGCCGCCGCCGGGGCCGCGGCGCCCCGCGAGCGCCGCACCTTCGACCCGGAGGACGAGTGATGGCGGTCTCGGCACAGGAGGTGAAGGCCCTGCGCGACCGCACCGGCGCGGGGATCATGGACGCCAAGGCGGCGCTTCAGGAGGCCGGCGGCGACGTCGACCGCGCGGTGGAGATCCTGCGCGTCAAGGGCCAGGCGTCGGCGGCCAAGCGCGGCGGTCGCGTGGCCAGCGAGGGCGTCGTGGCCAGCTACATCCACGCCGGCGGCAAGATCGGCGTGCTGGTCGAGGTGGACTGCGAGACCGACTTCGTGGCGCGCACCGACGAGTTCCAGGAGTTCGCCCGCGACGTCGCCCTTCACGTGGCCGCTCAGCCCGAGCTGCGCTACGTCTCGGAGGACGACGTGCCCGACGACGTGCGTGAGGTCGAGCTGCGCGTGCTGCGCGAGCAGGCGGCCGCGGAGGGCAAGCCCGAGAACGTGCAGGAGCGGATCGTCGAGGGCCGCTACCGCAAGTGGCTCGAGGAGGTGGTGCTGCTCGATCAAACGCACGTGAACGAGGACAAGCACGAGACGAAGACGCTCGACCAGCTCCGGACCGAGCTCGCCGCGAGCACCGGGGAGAACGTGGTGATCCGGCGCTTCGTGCGCTTCCAGGTCGGGGAGGAGTGACCACCGAGCGCGTGCAGCAGCCGGCCTCGGCCGGCGGCGAGCCGGGCGGGGTGGTGTTCTCCCGGGTCCTGCTGAAGCTCTCCGGCGAGGCCCTGATGGGCGACCTCGCCTACGGGGCGGACGCGGACCGCATCGCCTCGATCGCCGAGCAGGTCAAGCACGTGGCCGACCGCGGCGTGGAGGTGGCGATCGTGGTGGGCGGCGGCAACATCTACCGCGGCCTGAAGGGCGCCGCGGACGGGATGGACCGCGCCACGGGCGACTACATGGGCATGCTCGCCACCGTGCTCAACGCGCTCGCCCTCCAGGACGCGCTCGAGAAGCTTGGCGCGGTCACGCGCGTGCAGTCCGCCATCACTATCTCGGAGGTGGCAGAGCCCTACATCCGGCGCCGCGCCATGCGCCACCTGGAGAAGGGCCGGATCGTGATCTTCGCCGCGGGCACCGGCAACCCGTTCTTCACGACCGACACCGCGGCCGCCCTGCGGGCGCTCGAGATCCACGCCGAGGCGATCCTGATGGGCAAGAACGGGGTGGAGGGCGTCTACACGTCCGACCCCCGCACGGACCCCGCCGCCGAGTTCATCCCGGAGATCAGCCACCAGGCAGCGATCGAGCAGCGACTGGCCGTAATGGACTCCACGGCCCTGTCGCTGTGCATGGACAACGGGCTGCCCATCCACGTGTTCAACATGGACGACGAGCGAAACATCGACCGGATAGTGTGCGGCGAGCGAGTGGGAACCGTTGTGAGGAGCGGATGAGCGACGACGTCCTGCAGGATTTCCTCGACGAAGCGAAGGCGCGCATGCAGAAGTCGGTCGACGCCACGCGCGCCGAGTTCTCGACCGTGCGCACCGGCCGCGCGTCGCCGCACCTGCTCGACCGGATCGAGGTCGACTACTACGGCGCCACCACGCCTCTGCGCCAGCTCGCGCAGATCTCGGCCACCGAGGCGCGGCTCCTCACCATCACGCCGTACGACAAGAACTCGATCAAGGCGATCGAGAAGGCGATCCTCGAGTCCGACGTCGGCCTGACGCCCTCGAACGACGGCCAGGTGATCCGCCTGCAGATCCCCGAGCTGACCGAGGAGCGCCGCCGCGAGCTGGTCAAGGTGGTGCACGGCATCGCAGAGCAGGGCCGCGTGGCGGTGCGCAACATCCGCCGCGACGTGATGCACGACCTGCGCGACCTGAAGAGCGAGGGCGAGGTGGGGTCGGACCACGAGCACCGGGCGGAGAGCGAGTTGCAGAAGCTGACCGACTCGCACACCGGCGAGATCGACAAGGCGCTGGCCGGCAAGGAAGAGGAAATCCTCGAGGTGTGAGCGCGTCTCCGGCGCGCTACGTCGCGATCATCACCGACGGGAACGGGCGCTGGGCCCAGGCGCGCGGACTCCCCGTGCTCGCCGGCCACGAAGCGGGCGCGGACACCGTCAAGGCGCGCCTGCGCGACGCCGCCGAGTTCGGGATCGCCGAGCTCACCGTCTACTCGTTCTCCACCGAGAACTGGAACCGGCCGAAGGCGGAGGTGGACGGCCTGATGGCGATGTTCGCCGAGCGGATCGACCGCGAGACCCCCGAGCTGGACGAGGAGGGGGTGCGGATGCGGTTCGTGGGTCGCCGCGAGGGGCTCGACGCCGAGCTCGTAAGGCGGATGGACTGGGCCGAGGAGAAGACCGGCGCGAACGAGCGCATCACGCTGTTCGTGGCGTTCAACTACGGCGGCCGGGCGGAGATCGTGGACGCGGCGCGAAGCTTCCAGGGGGAGACGGAGGAGGAGTTCAGGCGCCACCTCTACGCACCCGACATGCACGATCCCGACCTCCTCATCCGCACCAGCGGCGAGCTCCGCATCTCGAACTACCTGCTCTGGCAGCTCGCCTACGCCGAGTTCGTGTTCCGCGACGAGCTGTGGCCGGATTTCTCGCGTGAGGCGTTCCGGGAGTCGCTCGACGAGTACGCGGCCCGCGGGCGGAGGTTCGGGGGCCGATGAGCGCCCAGCGGGATCGATACCGGGCGGACGCGCCCCCGCCTCCGCGCGGGGCCGGCCGCGACCTGGTGCCGCGCATCGTGTTCGCCCTGCCGGCGATCCTGTTCGCCATCCTCATCGTCTGGCAGGGCGGCGAGGTCTTCGCTCTCGGCCTCGTGGTACTCGGCGTGGTGGCCCTCGGCGAGCTGTACATGCTGATGGGGAGGGTCCGGCCGCCGGCGCTGGCCGGGTTCGTCACCCTCGCCGCGCTGCTCGCCGCCGCCCTCTACGGCGAGCCGCGCCACGTGATCATGGTGCTGGTCGCGTCGTTTCCGGTCACGTTCTTCCTGGCGGTCATGCGGCCGCGCCGCGAACACGTGTCGTGGGCGATCGCGGCGGCGCTGTTCGGCGTGCTCTGGATCGGCCTCCCGATGGTGCACGCGGTCTGGCTGCGCGAGACTCCGCACGGGGATGGGCTCCTCGTCGACGTGCTGGTGGCCACCTTCGTCGGGGATACGTTCGCGTACTTCGGGGGACGCTGGTACGGCCGCAGGCAGATCGCCCCGCTGATCTCCCCCAACAAGACGCTCGAGGGGCTGGTGGCCGGGTTCGTGGGCGCGACGCTCGGGTTCTGGCTGGCCGGCCTATACCAGGACTGGCTGACCGGCTGGCACGCGTTCGCGATGGGGCTCCTCGTCGCCGCCGCGGCGCCGCTCGGGGACCTGTTCGAGTCGATGATCAAGCGCGACCTGGAGGTGAAGGACACGGGCCGCCTGTTCGGCCCGCACGGAGGTGTGCTGGACCGCCTCGACGCGGTCTTCTTCACCATCGTGGTGGGCTATTACGCGGCCGTCGGCTTCGGCTATGGCTAGGCGGGCTGCCTCAAGTCCGCCACCGGATCGCCCGATGTTCCTTACGTGCACGTAGCAGCCCGCCCAGGGACGCTTCGGCCTGCCGGATTCGAGCGGGAGGCCCTGCTCCGCGTGGCGGCTGCCGCGGCGGGCGCGCACGACCTCGCCCAGGTGCTCGAGGTGGCCGCCGAGGAGGCGCGCGCGGCCATCGGGGCGGCGTCGCTTTCCGTGAGCCGGTGGGACCGCGAGCGCGGGCTCCTCGAGACGATGATCAACGTCGGCGCGCTCGGGCCCGGCGAGGAGCGCTACCCGGAGGGCGAGGTCTACCCGCTCGGGGAGGACCGGAGCGGGCAGCGGCTGCTCACCGAGGGACTCTCGTACTTCAACGCGGTCGACGACTCGGACGTGGACCCGTGGTGCGCGGCGCGCCTGAGGCGGCTCGGCAAGGAGTCGGAGGTGGCCGTGCCGATCGTCGTCGAGGGCGAGCCGTGGGGCGAGGTCTACGCCACCACCGCGCCCGGCGAGCCGCGCTTCCGCGGCGAGGACGTGCGCTTCCTCGAGGCCGTGGCCGGCCAGATCGCGGTGGCGATCGAGCGCGCCGAGCTCTTCTCGCGCGTCTCGCGCCTGGCGTACGAGGACCCGCTCACGGGGCTCGCCAACCGGCGCGCGCTCGAGGAGCGGCTCGACCGCGCCGCAGCGCGGGCGAGGGAGCGGGGCGCGGAGCTGGTCGTGCTCTTGTGCGACGTCGACGACCTCAAGGGGCTGAACGACGAGCACGGGCACGACGGCGGCGACCGCGCGCTGCGGCGGGTGTCAGAGGCGCTGGTGGCGGCGGCCGCCACCCGGCCCGGGAACCTCGTGGGCCGCCTGTCGGGCGACGAGTTCTGCGTGGTGATGGAGGGCGCCACGCTCGATCAGGCCCGGGCGCTTGCGGGTACCGCCCTCGAGTCGCTGGCAGGCCCGGCGCCGGTGCATATCTCGATCTCGTGCGGCGCGGCCGCCCTCGGTCCAGGGGTCGACTCGCCGGCGCAGCTGCTGCGCGCTGCGGACGCCGCGCTGTACCGCGCCAAGCGCAGCGGCGGCGGTCAGATCTTCACTGCGGGCTCGCGCACGCCGGAGCGCGGACGCGAGCGGCGCGCGCTGCGTCGCAGCACCCGCGACCGGGTGCGCGACGCCGTGCAGGAGCTGGCCGAGCGCTTAGATGGCGCGCTGGCCGGCGAGGGGCCGCTCGAGCGAATAGAAGCCGTCGCCGTGCACCTCTCGGAGGCCTTGAACGCGGCCGCCTGGGCGGTCTCGTTCGTGCCCGCAGGCGGGGACACGATCCACACGGTCGCGCAGGCCGACACCCGCGACAAGCGCCTCTCGGGGATGCACCTGGAGGTGGACAACGACGTCTACGCCATCGACGACTATCCCGCCACGGGGCGCCTGATCAGGGCGGGGGCCGGCGCGTTCGTGGTGCGAGTGGACGACAGCAACGCCGACTCCGCCGAGCGGGCGCTGCTCGAGGCGCACGGGCGCACGAGCGTGCTCGCCGCAGCGGCGGCGGACCACGACTTCACCTGGCTGCTCGAGCTCTACTCCGACGACCGTTCGGCGGCGCTCGAAGAGGCGCTGTACGAGTGCGGGCTGCTGCTCCGGGCGGCCATTCCGCCGCGCCCCGCGGGCAAGGGCGGCGCAGCGCTGCTCCAGCGGCGCACCCGGCAGGTTCAGCTCACCAGCGGACTGGCCGCGCGGCTGGCCGGGGTGGCGGATGTCGAGGCCATCGTCCGAGCCACGATCGAGGAGGTGCACCCCTGCATGGGGGCGGACGCGTCGGCGATCGTGAGGCTCGCGCCCGGCGGCGGGCACGAGCTCGTGGCGGGCGCGGGTCCGCTGGCCGACCCGCGCGTGCGCCGCTACACGCCGCCGACCGGCCGCGGCCTGATCTCCCGCTGCCTGCGCGAGAACCGGCCCGTGCTGGCCGCGGACGTGCGCCGCGAGCCGGACTATCACTCGACGCCGGTCACGCGGGACACCCGCTCCGAGCTTGACGTACCGGTCGTCGTGGACGGCCGCGCCTGGGGCGCGATCTCGGTTCAGAGCGCGGAGACGGACGCCTTCGACGAGGAGGACGCCCGCCTGCTGCGCGCCGTGGCCGCCCAGCTCGCGGCGGCGCTGGGCTACGCGTCGCTCTACGAGCAGCTGCAGCGCGCGAAGCCCTAGCTCAGCGGGGCGCCCTCCCTAGACTCGACCGGGTGCGCAGGATCCTCATCGTCGGATCGACCGGGTCGATCGGAACGCAGGCGCTCGACGTGATCGAGCGGAGCGACGAGCTCGAGGTCGCCGGGCTGGCGGCAGGCTCGAGCTGGGAGCTCCTGCTCGAGCAGGCGGGCCGCTTCGGCGTGGATCGCCTCGCCATGGCCGACCCCGACGCCGCGGCTCGCGCCGGCGAGCACGCCCGCGTGCTGAGCGGCCCGGAGGGGCTAGTGGAGCTGATCGTCGAGACCGACTGCGACCTCGTGCTCAACGCATTGGTCGGATCCGCCGGCCTCGGGCCGACCGTGGCGGCGCTCGGCGAGGGGATCGGCCTCGCGCTCGCCAACAAGGAGAGCCTGGTGGTGGGCGGGGAGCTGGTCACTGCGCTCGCCGAGGCCACCGGCGCGCAGCTGATCCCGGTCGACTCCGAGCACTCGGCCCTGTTCCAGCTGCTGGCCGGCGAGCGGCCGGGCACGGTGGACACGCTCGTGCTCACGGCCAGCGGCGGGCCGTTCCGCGGCCGCACCGACCTCGACGCCGTGACCGTGGAGGAGGCCCTTGCGCACCCCACCTGGCGGATGGGCGGCAAGATCACGGTCGACTCCGCGACGCTGATGAACAAGGGGCTCGAGCTGATCGAGGCCCACCACCTCTTCGGAGTGCCCTACGAGGCCATCGACGTGGTGGTGCACCCGCAGTCGATCGTTCACGCGCTCGTGCACCTGAACGACGGCGCGTCCCTCGCGCACCTCGGCTACCCCGACATGCAGGTGCCGATCTCGTACGCGCTCCACTACCCCGACCGGGCCGACGTGCCGGTCCGGACACTCGACCTCGTCGAGCTTGGCTCGCTGACGTTCGAGGCGCCCGACGAGGAGACCTTCGCCTGCCTCCGCCTGGCGCGCGAGGCGGCCCAGGCCGGCGGCACCGCACCCTGCGTGCTGAACGCCGCCAACGAGGTGGCGGTGCACGCCTTCCTCCGCGGCGAGCTGTCCTTCACCGGCATCGCGCGGGTGATCGAGTCGACTCTCGCGGAGCTCCCGGCGCGCCCGGTGCGCCACTTCTCGGACCTCTACGAGGCGGATGCCGAGGCGCGTGAGGTGGCTCGGGGCGTGGCCGCGTGAGCTGGCTCCTTGCCTTCGTCGGCTTCGCCCTGCTCGTGATCCTTCACGAGCTGGGCCACTTCTGGGCGGCCAAGGCCGTCGGGATGCGCGTCGAGAAGTTCTCGCTGTTCTTCCCCCCGACGCTGTTCAGCGTGAAGCGCGGCGAGACGGAGTACGCGATCGGCGCGATCCCCGCGGGCGGCTACGTGAAGATCAGCGGGATGAACCCGTCCGAGGACCTCCCCGACGAGGTCCGCACGCGGGCGTACTACTCGCAGCCGGTCTGGAAGCGGATCGTGGTCATCTCGGCCGGGCCGGCGATGAACCTGCTGCTGGCCTTCCTGCTGCTGTTCGTCTTCTTCTGGGCGGTGGGACCCGAGACCGGCACCCGCAAGGTGGGCGCGATCGAGCGGGGCTACCCCGCGGCCGGGGTGCTGCAGCCGGGCGACCGGCTCGTGGCGGTGGACGGCAGGGGCGGCACGCCGCCGGAGCTGTCCCAGCGGATCGCCTCGCACGAGTGCCCCCAGCGGCCGCCCACGGAGGGCTGCAAGGCCGCGGAGCCCGTGGAGGTGACGGTGGTGCGCGACGGGGAGCGCCGCACCCTCGAGCTCACTCCGATCTACGACCCTGGCACGGAACGGACGCGACTGGGCTTCGCATACCAACCCGGCCCGCGCGAGACCCTGCCGTTCGGCGAGGCGCTCGACGTCACAGTCGACCAGTTCTGGTTCATCACGAAGGCGACGCTCGAGCTGCCCGCCCGCCTGATCGACCCCGAGCAGCGCGAGGAGATCTCGGGGGTGGTGGGGTCCTACGAGGTCACGCGCCAGACGATCCTCACCGATCTCGAAGAGGTGATCGGCATCCTCGCGATCATCTCGCTGTCGCTGGCCATCGTGAACCTGTTCCCGTTCCTGCCGCTGGACGGAGGCCACATCTTCTGGGCGATCGTGGAGAAGATCAGGCGCAAGCCGGTGCCGTTCAGCGTGATGGAGCGCGCCGGCGTGGTGGGCTTCATGCTGGTGATCCTGGTCTTCCTGGTGGGGTTGTCGAACGACATCGATCGACTGTCGGGCGAGGGGTTCCAGGTCCGCTGAGCTCCGGGTAGATTCCCCGGCATGGAGGCCACCACTGCCACTCGTACAGAGAGGCCTGCGGGCCTCGACGCGTCGACCGTCGCCGAGGCGTTCCAGCTCACTGCGCAGGCCCATCCGGACCGCTGCGCGCTGCGCGTGAAGGACGACGAGCTCTCGATCAGCTGGGCCGAGTACGCCGACAAGGTGCGCCGTACCGCGGCCGGCCTCGCCGGACTCGGCCTGGGGCGCGGCGACGCCATGGGCATCATGCTCACCAACCGGCCGGAGTTCCACTGGTTCGACGCGGCGGCGCTGCACCTCGGCGCCACCCCCTTCTCGATCTACAACACCTACGCCCCCGAGCAGGTCGAGTACCAGCTCCAGGACGCGGGCGCGCGCATCGTCATCACCGAGAAGGCCTTCGCCGACCGGATCCGCAGCGTGGAGCACGTGATCGTGGTGGACGAGGGCGGAGAGGTGGAGTCCCACGCCGGCGACGACTTCGACTTCGAGTCCGCCTGGCGGGCGGTCCAGCCGGACGACGTCCTCACGCTCATCTACACCTCGGGGACGACGGGCCCGCCGAAGGGCGTGCAGCTCACCCACGCGAACCTGATCGCGGGGATCAACGGCTTCGACCAGGTGATCGCGTTCCCGGACGACGGCCGGGTGGTGTCGTGGCTGCCCATGGCCCACATCGCCGAGCGCGCCTGCTCGCACTACTTGCCGATGTTCCTGGGCTTTACGACCACCTGCTGCCCCGACCCGCGCCAGGTGGTCGCCTACCTACCGGAGGTGAAGCCGACCTGGTTCTTTGCTGTGCCGCGCATCTGGGAGAAGCTGAAGGCTGCGATCGAGGCCGGGGTGGCGGCCGAGCAGGACGAAGCGAAGAAGCAGGCCACCGAGTGGGCGCTCGGGGTGGGGCTGAAGAAGGTGCGTGCGGAGCAGGCCGGCGAGGCCGTGCCGGACGAGCTCGCCCAGGAGTACGCCAAGGCCGACGAGCTCGTCCTGTCCAAGATCCGCGCCCGGCTCGGGCTCGACCGGGTCGAGTCGGTGAACGTGGGGGCGGCGCCCACGCCGCGCCAGGTGATCGAGTTCTTCCACGCGATCGGCGTGCCGCTCGCCGAGCTGTGGGGGATGTCCGAGACCACCGGCTACGGCGCCTGCAACCCGCCGGAGAAGATCAAGATCGGCACCGTCGGGCCGCCGGCCCCGGGAGCCGAGATGAGGCTCGCCGACGAGGACGGCGAGGTGCTGATCCGAGGGCCCTTCGTCATGCCCGGCTACCGCAACCAGCCCGAGAAGACGCGCGAGGCGATCGACGACGACGGCTGGCTCCACACCGGCGACGTGGGCGAGTTCGACGAGGACGGCTACCTGAAGATCGTCGACCGCAAGAAGGAGCTGATCATCAACGCGGCCGGCAAGAACATGTCGCCGGCCAACATCGAGGCGAAGGTCAAGGCGTCGAGCCCGCTGATCGGCCAGGTGATCGCGATCGGCGACGGCAAGCCCTACAACGTCGCCCTGATCACCCTCGACCCGGACGTGGCGCCCTCATACGCCGACGACGACGTGTTGCCGGAGGTGCAACGGGGAGTAGATGCGGCAAACGAACAGCTCGCCCGGGTGGAGCAGATCAAGAAGTTCAAGGTGCTCCGGGTCGAGTGGGAGCCCGGCGGCGACGAGCTCACCCCAACCATGAAGTTGAAGCGGAAGCCCATCCACCAGAAGTACGCCGAGGAGATCGAGGCTCTCTACGCTTAGGGCGTGGCTTCGAAGCGCCAGATCGACGTCGGCGGGGTGAAGATCGGCGGTGGGGCGCCCGTCGCGGTCCAGTCGATGACGAAGACGGAGACCGCCGACTACGACGCGACCATGCGGCAGATCCGGGCCATAGCCGAGGCTGGGGGCGACCTCGTTCGCTGCGCCGTTCCGCGCGACGACGACGTCCGCGCGCTCGAGCGCATCGTCCGCGACTCGCCCATCCCGGTCATCGCCGACATCCACTTCAACCACACGCTCGCCCTCAAGGCCATCGACGCGGGCGCCCACTGCGTGCGCATCAACCCCGGCAACATCGGCGGCCACGAGAAAGTCGGCGAGGTGGTGGAGAAGGCGCGGGCGGCCGGCATCCCGATGCGCATCGGGGTCAACTCCGGCTCACTCCCCAAGCACCTGCACGAGCTGGAGCGGGAGAACTCGGTGGAGGCGCTCGTCACGGCCGCCACCGAGCACGTGGAGCTGATGGAGCGGCTCGGCTTCGAGGACTTCAAGGTCTCGATCAAGTCGACCAGCGTGCCGAACACGATCGCCTCCAACCGGCTGCTGGCCGAGAAGATCGACTACCCGCTGCACCTCGGGATCACCGAGGCCGGCACCAAGTGGTCGGGCTCGCTCAAGTCGGCGGTGGGCCTCGGGACGCTGCTGGCGGACGGCGTAGGCGACACCATCCGCATCTCGCTCTCCACCTTCCACGCGGAGGAGGAGGTGAAGGTGGCCTGGGAGATCCTCAAGGCGCTCAAGCTGCGCGAGCGCGGCCCGGTGCTGATCGCCTGCCCCACCTGCGGGCGGCTCCAGTTCGACATGGACACCGTGGTGGCGGAGATCGAGGAGCGCCTGCGGGCCTACGCCGACCCGATCGAGGTGGCCGTGCTCGGCTGCGCCGTGAACGGCATCGGCGAGGCCTCGCACGCCGACTTCGGGATCACCGGCGCCAAGAACGAGGGGCTGATCTTCGCGCACGGCAAGCCGCTGCGGAAGGTGCCGCAGGATGAGCTGGTCGACGCCCTGTTCGCCGAGATCGACAAGTCCATCGACCGCGGTGAGGTGGTGGTCGACGTGGGCAAGGCGGCCGAGGGCGCCGCCTGGCTCGAGAAGATCGAGGAGGAGAACGCCGGCGAGCTGACCCCGGAGCGGATCGCGGCGATGGAGGCCGCGGCGGCGAGGGAGGACGCGCTGGGCGGCACCGGGCAGACGCTCCCGATGGCGGGCGCCCCGACGGCGAAGCGGATCACGCTGGACGAAGAGGCCTCGCCGACGGCGGGCCGGCGCTTCACACGGGCCTGAGGGCGCTACTCCCGGAGGCCCACGGCCGCGAGGCCGTCGGTGCGGTCCAGGTACACGTCGCAGCGCAGGACCTTGCCGTTTTCGAGCGTCCACACGTGCGCCGTGTCGCGCTCGAGCCGGACTCCACTCAGGCCGCCCTTGGCCACCACGTGGACGAGCGCGACCACGCGCTGGCCCGCCTCGATGAGCCGCTCGACCTCGAAGCGCCACTCGCCCCAGACCTCCCTGGTCCAGGCGGTCCACTTCTGGAGCCCGTCGTGGCCGTAGAAGGCCTGCGCCCCCTCGGGATACGTGTCCGGCAGTCGCAGCTCGAAGCGCTCGTCCATCAGGTCGCGCGCAACGCGGTCCGCCGGCCCATGGGGGTCCTCGCGCAGGTCCTCCAACATCCGGTACGAACGGCGGACGAGATGCAGCTTGGAGGCTGTCCTGTTCTGAAGCAACATGCCGTTTCTCCGATCCGTGAGTATTCCGCGCGGACCGGCGGATTACGGTGCGGGCAGCCGTACAGTTCAGGCCGTCCGGAGATCGAGCGCTTCGGGGATATAGTCGCGCACTCGTGACCAGGCTCTCCAGCTACTTCCTGCCCACCACGCGCGAGGCGCCGGCCGACGCCGAGGCCGTCTCCCACCGCCTGGTCGTGCGCGCCGGGCTCGCGCGCCAGGTCGGCGCGGGCTTGTGGACCTGGCTACCGGCCGGCTGGCGAGCCCACCGCAGGGTGGAGCAGATCGTCCGCGAGGAGCTCGACGCGATCGGGGCGATGGAGATGTTGATGCCGGTGCTTCAGCCGGCCGAGATCTGGAAGCGCACCGGTCGCTACGACATCGACGAGGTGTTCAAGCTCGAGGACCGCCGCGGCGCCGAGCTGGTGCTTGCCCTGAGCCACGAGGAGAACCTCACGTGGCACATGGCGCGCGAGGTGCGCTCCTACCGCGACCTCCCGAAGATGCTCTACCACTTCCAGACCAAGGAGCGCGACGAGCCGCGCCCGCGCGCCGGCGTGCTGCGCACGCGCGAGTTCATCATGAAGGACGGCTACACCTTCGACGTCGACCGGGAGGGGCTCGAGCGGTCGTACCAGCTCCACATCGAGGCCTACGACCGCATCTTCGACCGCGCCGGACTCGAGTGGTACCGGGTGGAGTCCGACGTCGGCATGATGGGCGGCTTCGGGGCGCACGAGTACATGGCGCCGTGCGAGGCCGGTGAGAACGACGTGGCGCTCTCCTCGTCCGGCTACGCGGCCAACCTGGAGGTGGCGAGCGCCACCCCGAAGCCCGTGGACGGACTGCCCGAGCCGCTCGACGGGCCCGAGCGCGTGGAGACGCCGGGCGCCACGACCGTCGAGGACGTGAGCGGCATGCTCGGGGTGCCCGCCGCCGCGGTGATCAAGGCGATGCCGGTCGTGGCCGACGGCCGCGGCCCCGTGCTGGTGCTGGTGCGCGGCGACCACCGGCTCAACGAGATCAAGCTCCAGAACGCGCTAGGGGCGCCCGCCCGGCCCGCCGAGGCGGAGGAGGTGCGCTCGCTGTTCGGGGCCGAGCCCGGGTTCATCGGCCCTGTGGGAGCGCCGGTGGAGGTGCTCGCCGACGAGGCGCTTCGCGGCCTGCACGGACTCGTCACGGGCGGCAACGAGCACGACGTGCACCTGCGCGGCGTGGAGCCGGGGCGCGACTTCGAGCCGGCCTGGGGCGACGTGCGCCGCGTGGAGGAAGGCGACACCTGCCCGGAGGGGGCGCCGATCAGGATCGAGCCGGCGATCGAGGTGGGCAACATCTTCAAGCTCGGCACGCGCTACTCGGAGCCGCTCGGCGCCCGCTATCTCGACGAGCAGGGCAAGGAGCAGCTCGTCTGGATGGGGTCGTACGGGATCGGGCCGGCGCGCATCGTGGCGGCTGCGATCGAGCAGTACGCCGACGAGCAGGGCATCTCCTGGCCGCGCGCCGTGGCGCCGTTCGACGTGGAGCTCGTCACGCTCGGGAAGCAGGGGGAGGAGGCCCGAACCGTGGCGGACCGGCTCTACGACGACCTGCGCGCGACCGGCCTGGACGTGCTCTACGACGACCGCGAGGGCAGTGCGGGGGAGAAGTTCGCGGACGCCGAGCTGCTCGGCTGCCCGCTGCGGCTGACGATCGGCAAGCGGGGCCTCGAGGCCGGCGAGGTGGACGTGCAGATCCGGCGCGCCCAGGAGAAGCGCTCGCTGCCGCTCGAGGGCGCCGCCGCGGCCGCCGCGGAGATGTGGGCGAGCCTCCCCTGACGCCCGAGCGCCGCGAACCGGCGCGGCCGATGACGTTCCGGCGCCTCGTGGGCATCGACCGCTCCGGCGGGCCGCCCCCCGAGACGCGGCGCGGCGAGGCGCTCCATCCGTGGACGATTCCCAACGCTATCGGGTTCGTCCGGCTGGCCCTGATCCCCGTCTTCCTGATCCTGGCGCTCGACTCCGGCGACGGCCGCGACACCGCCGCCACCATCCTGTTCGCGTTCATAGCCTGGGCGGACCAGTTCGACGGCATAGCGGCCCGGATCACGGGTCAGTACAGCCGCCTCGGAGCGCTGCTCGACCCCCTGACGGACCGCCTGCTCGTCATTTCCGGGGCGATCGTCGCCTGGGAGTTCGAGCTGCTGCCGCGCTGGGCGCTGCTCGTGCTGGCCGCGCGCGAGGCGTTCATGCTGCTCCTGACGCAGATCGCGCTGCGCCGGGGGATGGACCTCAGCGTGAACATGCTGGGCCGCTGGGCCGTGTGGCCCGTGATGGCCGCGCTCGGGCTGGCGATGATCGTCGAGACCTGGGTCTCGCACGCCCTGCTCTACCTCGGGTTGGCCCTGACGCTTGCGGCTACGGCGGTCTACTTGCAAGATGGTTGGCGAGCCTTGCGAGAAGGCTCAACCTCTACTTGAGCATCGGCTACACTCGCGGGACGGTGAGCGCGCGGTGCGCGCGAACACTCGATCTCCCCCGCTCCGAAAGGACTGCTTTGGACACTTTCCCCGACCTGGGTGCCCTCTCCGACCAGGAGCTGAAGGACCTCATCCAGCAACTGACGGAGGAGGAGCAGGAGGTGTCGTACCGGCGCCGGATCCTTCACGGGAAGATCGACATCCTGCGGGCGGAGCTGGTCAACAGGCTCCGGAAGAAGCACGCCGAGGGCGAGTCCGTCATCAGCGGCGACGACGTGCAGCAGCTCACCGACATCCTGTCCGGGAAGGGAATCCCGGACGGAGGCGATCCCGAGTAGGCGGCCGTGCACTGCCCCGAGTGTGGATTCGTCAACGCGGAGGGCGCGAACTACTGCCAGCGCTGCGGCGCCTTCCTGGGCGAGGGCGACTCAGGCAAGGCGGGGGACACGACCGAGGTCTACCAGGTCGACGAGACCGGTGAGCTGCGTGCGGTCGACCTGGATCAGGTCACCCACGAGGGCGCCACGATCGTGATCCGGTCGGGCGGCGGGCGCTCTGGCGAGGCGTTCACGCTCGCAGGCGATCGGATGACGATCGGCCGCAGCCCGGAGGCCGAGATCTTCCTCGACGACGTGACCGTGTCCCGCAATCACGCCCTGATAGTGCGTCGGCGCGACGGTCTCTACATCGACGACCTGGGCTCCCTGAACGGGACCTACGTGAACCGCCGGCGGATCGAGTCGCACCGGCTGACCGACGGCGACGAGCTGCAGGTGGGCAAGTACAAGCTCACCTATCTGGACGAGCGATGAGCACCGAGGTAGCCGGGGGGCCGCCGCCGCGCAAGGAGAAGGCGCTGACGATCGGGGCGGTGGTCAAGCAGCTCGAGCGGGAGTTCCCCGACATCTCGATCTCGAAGATCCGCTACCTCGAGGACCAGAAGCTGCTGGCGCCGCGTCGCACCCCGGGCGGCTACCGCCTCTACGGGCCGGCCGACGTGGACCGCCTGCGCACGATCCTGCGACTGCAGCGCGACGAGTTCCTGCCGCTGCGCGTGATCCGCCAGGAGCTGGCAGCCGGCCGCGCCGACTCCGACTCCCCCCGTCCCGCTGCGCCCGAACCTCGCCCGGCGCGTCGCGCGAGCTTCGCCCTGCGGGGGCCGGGCTCCGTCTACCGCCTCGAGGAGGTGCTCGACGACACCGGCGCGGACCCGGGTCTCGTGAAGGAGCTCGAGGACTACGGGGTGATCAAGGGCGAGCGGCGCGACGGCGAGGTGCTCTACGACGACACCGAGCGAGAGATCGTGCGTGCCGTGACCGAGCTGAAGCGGTTCGGGGTCGGTGGACGCAACCTGCGCGTGTTCCGCACCTCGGCCGACCGGGAGGCGGCTCTCCTCGAGCAGATCCTGGCCCCGGCGCTGCGCTCGCGCAATCCCGAGCGGCGCAAGGAGGCGGTGGAGGCGCTCGAGAACCTCGCCGCGATCGCCTCGCACCTGAAGCACCTGCTGCTGATCCGGGACCTGCGGAAGCTCGCCCGCTAGGGGGCGGCCGCCGCGTGGCGCTCGCCGACTACATCCAGGACATCCCGGACTTCCCGAAGCCGGGGATCGTCTTCAAGGACATCACGCCGCTGTTCCTCGACCCGGGCGCCCTGCGCGAGACGGTGGACGCGCTGGCGGACTATGCCCGCCGGCGGGAGGTCGAGTACGTGGTGTCGGCCGAGGCGCGCGGGTTCGTGCTGGGGGCCGCCGTGGCGGTGGCCATTGGGGCGGGGTTCATCCTTGCCCGCAAGCCCGGCAAGCTGCCGCGCGACGTGTCGTCGGTCGAGTACCAGCTCGAGTACGGCGTCGATGCGCTGGAGGTGCATGCCGACGCGATCCGCGACGGCGCACGTGTGCTGGTGCACGACGACCTGCTCGCGACGGGCGGCACGGCGGCGGCGCTGTGCGGCCTGGTTGAGCAGGCGGGCGGCGTCGTGGCAGGATGCGCCTTCGTGATCGAGCTGGAATTCCTGAAGGGACGCGAGCGGCTGGGCGGTTACGACGTGCACAGCCTGATCGGCTACGCCACCGAGCGGCCAGGCATCAGCGGGGGTTCGGGGGCGTGAGCCCCCGGTCCGCTTCCGAGTGATCATCCGGGAAGTCACGGTGGTGCCGGCGGCGCCCGAAGAGGTGTGGGGCCTGGTCAGCGACCCGGCGCAGCTGCCGCGGTGGTGGCCGGGCGTCACACGCGTCGAGGAGGCGTCCGACGAGGCGTGGACGACGGTGCTCAGCTCGCCCAAGGGCAAGTCGGTGCGGGTGGACTACTCGCGAGTCGAGGCGGAGCCGCCGCGGCGGGTGGTGTGGCGCCAGGAGGTGGACGAATCGCCGTTCGAGCGGATCCTGGCGAGCTCCACGACCGAGATCGCGCTGGAGCCGTCGGAAGGGGGCACGCGCGTGACCGTCTCGCTCGACCAGCGACCGCGCGGCTGGGCGCGCTTCGCCCCGCTTCAGTTCCGGGGGGCCGGCAAGCGGCAGGTGCGCGGGGCGGTGGAGGGGCTGGACGCGGTGTTCGGCGGCGGCGATTCCGCATGAGGTGGTGGGGCTGGGGCGAGGACGGCCATGAGGTCTCCCTGCCCGAGCCCGCCCTGGCCCTTCTGCGCGACGAGCTCGGCGCGGACCTGTCCGCCCGGCACCCGCCCGTCGCGCTCGAGGAAGTGCGGCTGCCGGAGCCGCGCCTGCCGGGGGGCGTCCGGGCGCGGCTCGAGACGACCGTGGGGCCCGAGCACGTGCTCGACGACCGCGCCGCACGGGTGGCTCACGCCGCCGGGCGCAGCTACGCGGACCTCGTGCGCCTGCGTTCGGGGGACGCCTCACATGCCCCGGACGCCGTCGTGGCGCCGGGCTCCGCGGAGGAGGTGCGCGCCGCGCTGGAGGCCTGCTCCGAGGCCCGCGTGGCCGTGGTCCCGTTCGGCGGCGGTACCAGCGTGGTGGGAGGCGTGGAGCCGGTGTCGGACGGGTTCGAGGCGGCGGTGGCGCTCGACCTGCGGCGCCTCCACCGGGTCATGGAGGTCGATCGGGCCTCGCTGACGGCGACGCTCGAAGCCGGTCTCCTCGGCCCGGAGGCGGAGCTGAGGCTGGGCGAGCAGGGCGTGACGATCGGCCACTTCCCGCAGTCGTTCGAGTACTCGACCGTGGGCGGCTGGGTGGCCACCCGCTCGGCCGGGCAGGCGTCGAGCGGCTACGGGCGGATCGACGACCTCGTGGAGGGTGTCCGCCTGGTCGCGCCGGCGGGCGAGCTGAACCGGCGCCCCGTGCCGGCCAGCGCGGCCGGCCCGGACCTGCGCGAGCTGGTGGTGGGCTCCGAGGGCGTGCTCGGCGTGATCTGCGAGGCGACGCTGCGCGTGCGGCCGGTGCCGGAGCTGCGCCGCTACGAGGGCTGGTCGTTCCGCTCCTTTGCCGAGGGGCGCGAGGCGTTCCGGGTGATGGAGCAGGCAGACGCGGCCCCGGACGTGGCGCGGCTGTCCGACGAGGAAGAGACGCGGGTGGCGTTCGCCCTGGCCGCAGCGGCGGAGGCCGGCCTGGTTCAGCGCGCCGGCCGCGCCTATCTGCGCCTGCGCGGCCACGAGGGCGGCTGCGTCGCGATCGTCGGGTTCGAGGGCGAGGAGGAGGACGTGGAGCGGCGCCGGCTGCGGGCCGGGGCGCTGCTGCGGGCGGGCGGGGGCGTTCGCCTGGGGAGGAGGCCGGGGGAGGCGTGGCTGCGGAGCAGGTACGCCGGGCCCTACCTGCGCGACGAGCTGCTGGACCGCGGTCTGCTTGTCGAGACGCTCGAGACCGCGGTCAGCTGGAGCCGCCTCGATGCGCTCTACCGGGCGGTGGGCGGAGCGCTGAGCGGCACGCTGGCGGACGGCGGCACGCCGCCGGTGGTCATGTGCCACGTCTCGCACCTGTACCGCTCGGGGGCCTCGCTCTACTTCACCTTCATCGCCCGGCAGTCGGACGACCCGCTTGAGCAGTGGCGCGCGGCGAAGTCCGCCGCGAGCGAGGCGATCGTCGCTCACGGCGGCACGATCACGCACCACCACGCCGTCGGCCGCGACCACGCGGCGTGGATGAAGGCGGAGGTGGGCGAGCTGGGCCTGGATGTGATCCGCGCCGCGAAGGAGCGGCTCGACCCCGCCGGGATCATGAACCCGGGGAAGCTGCTGCCGGCCTAGGAGGCCGCTCCCGGCCCACCCGGCCGGGACCGTCACATGGCGCAGCTCGCTCGGGCTTGGCCCGGCAATCGCTCGCCGAGTCCTCTACCGGAGCGTGTGCGAGCTCCGTGGGGCCGACGAGCGGCAGCGTCAAGCAGACGGCGGTCAGAGCGCCGAGCTGCCCGAGCAGGCGGAGGCGGCAACGAAGTGCGCGAAGCGCCGGGACGGGTCGCCGCCGGCGGGCGCGAATCGTCGCGATCAGCTGCAGCGCCTTGGCGGCCGCGAGCACGCAGGCGAGGAGCCCAAGCGTGATCCCGATCGGGCGCAGGGCCAGGACCGTCGGCGATCGCTCGGAAAGAGGGCCGGCGAGGCCGGTCGCGTCCGCGAGTGCGTAGAGCGATCGCAAGGTCAGCTCGACAGCGGCAACCATCGTCAGCGCCAGCGCGAACTGACGGCCCACGGCCCGCCAGGCCGCGATGCTGCTGCGTCCGCGCGCGGTCCGGATGAGCTCTACGAACGGCGCAAGCAGCGCCAAGAGGACGAAGAACAGCCCGCCGAGGCCGAGCCCCGGGAGTCCCGCCGACACCTAGTGCCCCTTCTCGTAGACCAGCAGCGGCCGGCGCAGAACGAACTCGCGCCAGACGGCGCTGAGCATGTAGAGGGCGTTCACGACCCGTAGAACGAAGAAGGCAGGGAAGCTGCCGAGCGCCCTGCCGGTCTCCCGGCGTCCGATCGCCTGCCAGAGCACCGGGATCACGACCACGGGCGCGTCGACGAGATACGCGAGCAGCACCAACGGGTCGAGCACGATCGCCAGGACCGGCACCAGGACCAGGTAGGCGAGGGAGGCCAGCAGCGCGTCCCAGAAGGCGACCGCGACGAGCGAGCGCAGGTATCCCAGCTGGAGCACGGAGCTCCAATGGAGGCGGACGTTCTGGACGAAGCCATGCGACCAGCGCCTCAGCTGCTTGCCGAGGAACTCCATGTCGTGAGGCTCGATCGGGTAGCAGACAGCGTCGGGCATGAAGCGGACCCTGTGGCCGGCCCGGTACATGGTCCAGGTGAGATCCATGTCCTCTGCCATGGTGCGGGTGGACCAGCCGCCGGCGGCGCGCAGCTCGGCGGTGCGATAGACCGAGAAGCACCCGGACGCGATGAGCGGCTTGCCGTAGTTGTCCTGGATCCGCTTGAAGAAGCTGAACGCAAGCATGTACTCGACGTAGCGGCCGCGCTCCCAGATGCTGCGCACACGGCGCGGTAGCACGAAGCCGCAGGCGGCCACCACCTCGGGGTCGGCGAACGCGGCGAACAGCTTCTCTATCGCGTCGGGCGCGAGCGTGGTGTCGGCGTCGACCGCCATCACCAGCCGGGTGTCGACGCGGTCGAGCGCAAACGACTGAGCGCCCGCCTTCGACCCGGTGTTCTCGGGCGGACGCAGCACGGCCACGCCGAGCGACTCGGCCACCTCGGCGGTGGCGTCGGTGGAGCAGTCGTCGACGACCAAGATCCGGTCCGGGGACACCGTCTGGCGCTGCAGCGAGCGCACCGTATCCCCGAGCGTCTCCGCCTCGTTGTAGGCGGGAACGATGACCGTCAGATCCACCTCGTGACGCGCCCCCTCGAGCATTGCGATCTCGTTGCCCACCTGCAGCTAGAACGCAGCGAGGGCGCGGAGGTTCTCTCGTTACGCGGGGGCCGTTCGCCGGCCTAGCGGTAAGCCGTCCGTGGTGGCCGGCGCTCGCCTTCGGCTACGCCGCGTAGCGCTCGGCTGCTCGGGCGCGGCGCTTTGCTGCCTCTACCTCGCGGTCCTTCGGCGGCGCGTTGGTCACGAGCTCGTCGAGCAGCTGGGCCGACGCGGCGGCCACGGCGTCCACCGCGCGCTCGAAGGCTTCGGCGTTCGCCTGCGACGGCTTCGTGAATCCGCTGATCTTCCGGACGTATTGGAGGGCCGCGCCGCGGATCTCGTCCTCGGTGGCCGGGGGCTCGAAGTTGTGCAGCGTGCGAATGTTGCGACACATGGCGCTGACGATAGCGCCGTCGGCTACTCCGGCAGCGGCAGCATCCGGATCTCGCCCAGCAGGGTGATCTCGTTGTCGCCCCTGCCGCGCGTGATCGGGTTGTCGCGGAGTTCCAGCAGTCCCCGCAGGACGGTCGGGCCGTCCGCGAAGCGCTGGTTGCGGCCCTGCCCCTCCACCGTCACCGACGCCAGGTCGATGAACTGATAGTCCTCGTAGTTCGCCGGCAGCCGGGCGCCCGCCTGGAGGTTGCCCTGCTGGTCCGTCACCGTCGCCCCGAGCGACCTCCGGTCGTTCTCCGAGTTGGAGAGGTAGACCTGGTAGGCGGTGTTGGGGGTGCTGGGCTCGAGGCCGGTGGCCGTGACCAGGACCTGGTCCCTGCCCTGCTGGCGCGCGATGATGGCTTGACCCTGGGCGCGGGTCGGGATCGTGCCGCCGTCCGCGCCGGCGCCCTGCGCCTGCTGGGAACCAGCGTTGGCCTGGCTCGGCTCGTCCTCGTCGTCGCCCGTGAGCACCCCGATCGGCCAGAGCAGCACGGCCACGAGGATCAGGACCGCCACGCCGGCGGCCGTGATCAAGCGCCGGCGGCGCACCGCGGCCGCGTCGCCCGGCGCCAGTGTGCGAGGCGCCCTGGCGGATGCATCCCCGGCCGGCGGCGGCGGCGTCGCCACACCCCGGCGCGAGCCCCGCTCGCCGTCCGGGATCGCCGGCATGTCGCCGTTCGGGTAGAGCTGCTCGAGCGCGTCGAGCAGCGAGCGGGTCCACGCCCGGGCCGCCTCGGAGCGGCGCAGGTGGCCGCGCGTGGCCGTGGCCTCGGGCCCGGCCTGCTGGCCCAGGACGTAGTCGGCCAGCTGACCGCGCCAGTCCTGCTCCACTCCGCGGGCCGTGATGGGCGCCAGGTCCACCAGGGCGTCGCGCGCGAGCTCGCGCACGCGGGCCTCGGGAAGGCCGAGCATGTCGGACAGCTCGCCGTAGCTCTTCCCCTGCTTGAGAACCAGCTCGACGATCGCCCGCTGTTCGTCTGACAGCTGGTCGAAAGTGGCCAATGCAGGCCAAACTGTAGTGTGAAAGCGATGAGCGATCAGCCGGTTGGGACGTATCCGGCAGCCGGCACTCTCGACGACGTGCTCGGCTTCGAGCTGCTCGAATCGAGCGCGGAGGGCTGTCGCGCGCGCTTCGCCGTCGAGCGGCGCGTGCAGCAGCCGATGGGCCTGGTGCACGGCGGTGCCTACGCGGCGCTGGCGGAGGCGATCGTGTCGCTCTCGACCCACGCGGCGGTGAGCGGCAACGGCAGCATGGCGGTCGGGCAGTCGAACCACACGACCTTCCTGCGTCCCGTCAAAGAGGGCCACGTGCATGCAGAAGGCCGGCCGCTCCACCGCGGGCGCACGTCGTGGGTCTGGGACGTGGACTTCACCGACGACGACGGCCGCCGCTGCGCGACCACACGCGTGATTCTCGCGGTTCGGCCGGCTACGACCTGAGCTCGAGCAGGTATGCGTCGACCCGCTCGCGCTTGCCCTTCATCTCGACCTCCCCGAGCGACGTGGCCCGCAGCCCCGGCACCGCCCGCAGCGTGGCGCCGCCCACCACGACGCCGCCCGTGGGCGCGCGGCTCTCGAGCCTCGCCGCCACGTTCACGGTGTCGCCGATCACCGTGTAGCTGCGGCCGCTCTCGGCGCCGACAACGCCCACGAGCGCCTCGCCGCTGTTCACCGCGGCGCGAAAGCGCGGCCAGTCGGGGTGCTGCCCGGCCAGACGCGCGGTCTCGGTCTGCAGCGCGGCGGCGGCGTTCACCGCGCGCTCGGCGTGGTCGGGCTGGTCTCCGCGCGTGCCCCACGTGGCCATGATCGCGTCGCCGATCAGGCGGTCGATCTCGCCGCCGTGCTCGCGCACGATCGGCGGGATCGCCACCTCGAAGTAGGCGTTCAGCATCTCCGACACCTCGCGCGGGTCGCGGCCCTCGGCGAACGTCGTGAAGCCGGCCAGGTCGGCGAACAGCACGCTCACCTCCCGGGTGCCGGCGGCGGTGTGGTCGAGGTACAGGTCGCTGAAGCGCTCCTCGGCGTCCTCCCGCCGAGCGGCCACCGCGATCGCCCCGAAGGCGATCAGCATCAGCAGGTGCCACTCCCACCAGCTGGCGTGCCAGTTCCGGCCGAAGGCCACGGCGATGCTCGCCTCCGCCAGGAGCACCCATGCGCTCGTCACGCCGAGCAGGATCGGCGAGCCGGAGTGCAGCACCATCACCAGGTAGCGAGCGGCGGCCAAGCCGAAGAGGACGAGCGCCATGCCCGCGACCGCCACCAGCGCCCCGGAGGCGCGCTCGACCGGCGTGTTGTCGTCGAGGGGCGGCACGGACAGGAGGGACGCCGCCGCCCAGGCGGCCATCGCGGCCAGCAGCAGCCCGCGGAGGAGCCGGGCGTGGCGCATTACCGCCTGAGCCCGCTCCGGCCTCAGCGGCAGAGCCGAGGCCGCCGCAAACACGCTCGACAGCAGCAAGCCGATGGGCGTGGCGATGGCGAAGCCCTGGTTGGGCTCGTCGAGGAGCACGCCGGGGGTGGAGAGCGCGTGCAGGCCGAGAAAGCCGGCGGCGCTCAGGAAGGCGAGCGAGACGAGGTAGAGGCGCGCGTCCGAGCGCCGGAGCGCCACCCCGGAAGTCGAGAAGGCGAGCGCCGCGCTGGTGAGTCCGGCCGCGAGGACGAGCCAGAAGTGAGAAGGGTGGTGCTCCCACTGCACGTCGGCGTCGGGCGCCGCCAGCAGCAGGATCAGGCCGAGGATCGGCAGGGCCAGCGCCGCCGCCCACAGCGCGAGCCGCACGCCGCCGTCCGCCTCCGGAGCGAGCAGCGACGAGCGTGCCGCCGCCATCGCCTAGCCCAGGGCCCGCAGCCGTCGCTCGGCGTTCGCGAGGCCGGCGCGCTGTGCCCGGTTCGTCGTCACGGCCCGGTCGACGGCCCGCGGCCACGGCTCGGCGTTCGCGACTCCGGCGCGCTGTCCCCGGTTCGCTGTCACGGCTAGCCCAGCGCCCGCAGCCGCCGCTCGGGGGTGTCGTCGCCGCGGCGCTCGTAGCGGTTGGTGATCGGCAGGCGCCGGTCGCGGCCGAAGGCCTTCGTGGAGATCTTGATTCCGGGCGGGGCCTGGCGGCGCTTGTACTCGGCCTTGTCGACCATGCGGATCACACGCTCCACGTCCTCGCGCGGCAGGCCGCGGCGGACCAGCTCCACCGCGTCGAGGTCGTCCTCGACGTAGCCCGCCAGGATCGCGTCGAGCACCTCGTAGGGGGGCAGCGAGTCCTGGTCGGTCTGCTCGGCGCGCAGCTCGGCCGAGGGCGGGCGCTCGAGCACGCTCGCGGGTACAACCTCGCGCCCCGCCTGCTCGTTGCGCCAGCGGACCAGGTGGTAGACCGTGCCCTTGAACACGTCCTTGAGCACCGCGAAGCCGCCCGCCATGTCGCCGTAGAGGGTCGCGTAGCCGACCGACAGCTCCGACTTGTTGCCGGTGGTGAGCACGAGCCAGCCGAACTTGTTGGAGAGCGCCATCACCACGTTCCCGCGGATGCGGGCCTGGATGTTCTCCTCGGCCACGTCCGGTTCGCGGCCAGCGAAGGTCTCGGCCAGCATGGCGTCGTAGGCCCGCATGGCCTCCTCGATTGCGATCTCCATGAAGTGCGTGCCGAGGTTCTCGGCGATGGCGCGCGCATCGGCCCGCGTGCCCTCGCTCGAGAAGGGGGAGGGCATCGACACGCACGTCACGCGATCCGGGCCGAGGGCATCGGCGGCCACCATCGCCACCAGCGCGGAGTCGATCCCGCCCGATAGGGCGAGCACGACCCGCTCGAAGCGGTTCTTCTCCACGTAGTCGCGCAGGCCGGTGCGAAGGGCCGCGTAGACCTCGGCATCGGGGTCGAGCAGCTCGGCCACGCTGCCGCCGACCGTGTCGGGGGCGGCCGCGGCGGAGGAGCCGTCGCCCGCGCCGGCCGCGCCGGCGCTCGCCACCTCGACGCTCGCCAGGTGCACCACGGGAGGCTCCGCGATCGGCGATGCCCGCCGCTGCCGCCGCACGTTCACGCGGTGGCGCGTGTCCCGCAGGCGCGCCGACGCCACCTCGCGCGGGTCGATCGTGCAGAGCGTGAGGCACTCCTCGAACTGCGCGCAGCGCGCGAGCACCCGGCCGTCCTGGTCGATGGCGACGCTGTGGCCGTCGAAGACCAGCTCATCCTGGCCGCCGACGGTGTTCACGAACACCACGGCGGCGAGGTTGTCCACCGCCCGCTGCACCAGCATCCGCTCGCGGGCGTGGCCGTACCCGGCGCGGTAGGGCGAGGCGGAGAGGTTCACGATCACCTGCGCGCCCGCCAGCGCCTCCGTCATGGCGGGGGGCCCGGGCTCCCAGATGTCCTCGCAGATCGAGACGCCGATCGGGATGCCGTTCAGCTCGAAGATGCCCGCCTCGGAGCCCGACTGGAAGTAGCGCTGCTCGTCGAAGACCCCGTAGTTGGGGAGGTACATCTTGCGGTAGACCGCAGCCACCTCGCCGTCGGCGAGCACGGCGGCGGCGTTGTAGACGTCGTCCGCGCGCTCTGGGAAGCCGACCAGGGCGGCGATGCCGCGCGTCTGGGCGGCCAGCTCCTCGAGCGCGGCGCCCACATGGTCGAGGAACGACGTCTTCAGCAGCAGGTCCTCGGGCGGGTAGCCGCTGATCGTGAGCTCCGGGAACACGACCAGCGCCGCCCCTCGTTCGCGAGCGGCGCTCGTGTGCTCCGCGATCTTGCGGGCGTTGCCCCTGATGTCGCCGACGGTTGGGTCGATCTGGGCGAGCGCGACCCTCAGCAGGTCCTGTCCGGGGGGCATGCCTCCATTATCGCGGCCTCGTACGGCTAACCCCACTGTCGCTTCCGCTCCGGCCGGGCAGACTCGATCGAATGGACGAGATCTGCTCGGAGGCGTTCGGCCGGCGAGAGGATCCGGCGGTCCTCCTGATCATGGGCGCGATGGCCTCGATGCTGTGGTGGCCCGACGACTTCTGCAAGCGGCTTGCGGACGCCGGCCGCTTCGTGATCCGCTACGACAACCGCGACACCGGCCGCTCGGTCGGCTACGAGCCCGGCAGCGCCACGTACACGATCGATGAGATGGCCGCCGACGCCGTGGGGGTCCTCGACGGCCACGGAGTGGAGCGGGCGCACGTCGTGGGGATGTCGATGGGCGGCGGGATCGCGCAGGTCGTGGCGCTGGCGCACCCCGAGCGGGTGGCGAGCGTGACGGCGATCAGCACGACGGCGATCGGCGGGGAGAACTCCGGCCTGCCCGGTCCGACCGCGGAGTACATGGAGCACGCCGCCGCCTTCGACGACCTCGACTGGTCGGACACGCAGGCTCTGGGCGACCTGATCGTCGAGGACGCGCGCCGGCTCGCGGGCACGCGGCACCCGTTCGACGAGGCCGCGGCGCGCGAGCTCGTGACGCGGGACCTCGAGCGGGCGATCGACCCCCGGCGGCTGGCGAACCACGGCAGCATCGGCGCTGACGAGGACCGGTGGAAGGGACGCATCGGGGACCTGGCCGTGCCGCTCCTCGTGATCCACGGCACCGCCGACCCGCTCATCCCGCACGGGCACGGAGTGGCTCTTGCAGAGGCGGTGCCCGGCGCGACGCTCGTGACGATCGACGGCGGCGGGCACGAGCTGCACGAGCGCGACTGGGACCAGATGCTCGCCGCGATCATTCGTCACACAGAGGCGCCGGGGTAAGGCCGCCCGTGCTCGCCATCGGGCTGGCGCTCGGGTCGAGCCTCGTCTACGGGGTCTCGGACTTCCTCGGCGGGCTGAAGAGCCGCTCGACGCCGCTGCTGTCGGTGCTGCTGGTCTCGCAGGGGGCGGCTCTGCTGATGCTGGCGGTGATCGTCGCCGCCTCAGGGGAGGGCCCGCCGGCCGGCGAGTTCGTGCTGTATGCGGTGCTGGCGGGCCTGGCCGAGGCCGTGGGGGTGGCCGCGCTGTACCGCGGCCTGGCCGTTGGGACGGTGAGCATCGTGGCACCGGTGGCCGCCACGGCGCCGGCCGTGCCGGTGATCGCCGCCATCGCCCTGGGCGAGCTGCCGGAACCGCTGCAGGGCGCCGGCATCGCCGTGGCGCTCGCGGGCGTGGCCGTCATCTCCTGCAGCCGGATCCCCGCGAGGAGTCGCGGGACGCGGGCGCGAGCATTATGTACGGCGCCCTCACCGCGCTCGGCTTCGGCAGCTTCCTGGTCGCCATGGACGCGGCGAGCGAGGGAAGCGTGGAGTGGGCGCTGCTGGTGGCGCGACCGAGGGCCTCCTCAGCGTGGTGGCGGTGCTGAGCTCGCTCTACCCGCTCGTCACGATCGTGCTGGCCCGGATCTATCTGCGCGAGCGCATCGCGCGGCGTCAGCAGCTGGGCGCGGCGGCCGCGCTTGCCGGGGCGATCGCGATCTCAGCGGCGTAACGCCGGCCATCGCCGCCCGGGCGTGCCCCCGGGCTACGGCTTCCCGCAGCCGAGCGGGATGTCGAGGTAGGTGGTGCCGGTCAGCCGGTGCTCGTAGTGCCACCACTCGCGCCAGTAGTTCTCGAAGCCGAAGCGCTCCATGGCGTTCTTGAGGGCGAGGCGGTTGCGCAGCACGGCGCCCTTTGCGTCGAGCGTGTGCGCGCCGGGGCCGAGGGCGTCGTAGCGGCCCATTCGGAGCCGCTGACCGTCGGAGGCGCGGGCGAGCGTGAGGTCGACCGCGCTGCCGAGGTTGTGGCGGCTGCGGCGGGCGATGTAGGTGCCGACGAGGTGGCCCCGGCCGCTCCGCTGCGCCCAGCGGACGAGGGCGAGGGTGGCGCGGACGGGGCGGTAGGCGTCGAGGACCACGAGAGTGCGGTTGCGGCGGCGCAGGTAGCGCTGGACGCGGCCGAGGTCGCGGGCGGCGGGCTCGAGCATGAGCGCCCACGGCTCGCAGTAGCCGGGAAGCCGCCGCCCGGTGATGTTGTCCGGTCCGGCGTACGCGATGTCGAGGCCGATGCCGGGCCCGTAGCGGTGGACGTCGACGAGCCCGGCCCGGCGGTGGGCGGGGGAACCGGCGAGGTCCGAAGCGGGCGGGGCGCTCACGGCGCGACCGCCCGGCGCGAGCGGCGCCCGCTCGGCGGCCTCCGCGCCCGCGCCCGGCGCGGGGCCCGTCCTGAAGACCCGCTCCGCCACGCCGCGCACCGTGTCCGTCCCGTACTCGTGCGACGGGTTTCCGTCCGTCAGCACCGCGAGCGACACCCGCTCGCCGTCCCGCTCGAACATCCCCACCGCGTGCACGAGACGGCCGGCCGCCGTTCCGCGCCAGCCGAGCTTGAAGAAGGCCTCGTAGCCGAGGTCGAGGGCAGGGCGAGGGAAGCCCCAGCGCTGGCGGGTGTCGATCGAGGACATCAGCTCGCGGGCGTAGTCGCGCGTGCCGGCCGGGATCATGCGGTCGAAGCGGCGGAAGAAGCGGGCCTGGTCGGCCGCGCTGATCAGGGCGGAGCCCCAGCTGGCGCCCACGGAGAAGTCGCGCATCCCGGCATCCCGCGCGACCTCCCACAGCGCACCGCCGCCCAACCGCCGCTGCAAGATCGACGCGACCTTGTTGCCCGACAGCACGATCATCGTGTGGAGCAGCTCCTGATCGGACGGCCGCGGCATGCGCCCGTCGAGCCGCCTCAGGTAGGCGACGAGCAGCATCACCTTGACGATGCTGCCCGAGACATAGCGCCGCCGCGCTCCGAGCCCATGCAGGCGCCCCCGCGAGTCGATCACCGCGAACGATGCGTGCCCCCGCCGCCGGACGTAGACCCGCGCCGCCCGGATGGACGACCGCGGCGGGTAGGCGGCCGGCTGCTGCGCCGCCGAGCGGTTCGCCGCCGGCGCGCCTTCCGCGGGTCCGTTCACGCCGTCCGGCGCCGGCGCAGCGGCGCCCGCCACGGCGGTCGCAGCCACCACGGCCACCAGGCCTACTCCAATCGCGGCACGGGGCCCTCGCATCCGGGGCACGGTACACCCGGGTACGGCTGCCCGTATGGACCGCCGCTTGCGGCGCCCATACATTTGGCAGCGTGACCGCCCGGCTCAACAGGGACCTCGTCGATCCCCTCACCTACACACGGATCGCGTATCTCCTGCTCGCGGGTGCGTTCGGGACCGCCTGGTTCGTCATTCTGGTCACCGTCCTGTCGGTCGGCGTCGGGCTGGCTGTAACGCTCGTCGGCATCCCCATCCTGATCGCCTCCGTCTACGCCTGGGGCTGGCTCGCCGAGTTCGAGCGGCGCGCCATCGGCACGCTCACCGGCAGGCACATCCCGAGCCCCTACCGCCCGCTCCCCACGGGCAGCTGGTGGGACCGCCTCCGCGCCCGCCTCGCCGACCCCGCGACCTGGAAGGACCTCACCTTCCTGTTCCTGCAGTTCCCCTTCGGCCTCCTGTCGTTCATCGTCACCACCACGGTCCTCGCCGTGGGCCTCGGCAACCTGACCCTGCCGTTCTGGTACTGGGCCCTGCCCGACGGCGCCGATTGGGCCCTCTTCGGGATCGTCGAGGTCGACGCGCTGCCGGAGGCCCTCGCGCTCGTCCCGTTCGGAGCGCTCGTGCTCTGGGTCGGCATCCCGGCGCTCGGCGCCCTCGGCCGCTTCTACAGCGCGTACGCGGAGCTCCTGCTCGGGTCGAACGAGGACCCCGCGGTGACCGCCCAGATGTCCGACCTGCGCGACGCCCGCACGCGCATCATCGAGGCCGCCGACGCCGAGCGCCGCCGGATCGAGCGCGACCTACACGACGGCGCCCAGCAGCGCCTCGTCGCCCTCTCGCTCAACCTGCGCATGGCCGAGAAGCGCGCCGCCGAGGGCGACCCGGCCGCCGCCGAGCTGGTCCGCTCGGCGAGTGAGGAGGCAGGCCTCGCGCTCAAGGAGCTCCGCGACCTCGCCCGGGGAATCCACCCGGCGATCCTCACCAACCGCGGCCTGGCCGTTGCACTCGACGACATCGCGGGCCGGGCGTCCGTACCGGTCGAGCTCGTTGCCGTCCCGGGGGAGAGGCTGCCGGACGCGGTCGAGTCCAGCGTGTACTTCCTCGTCTCCGAGAGCCTCGCCAACGTCGACAAGCACGCCGACGCCACGAAGGCCACGGTCGCGGTCACCGTGGTCGGCGACGAGGTCGAGGTCGTGGTGAAGGACGACGGCGTGGGCGGGGCGGACCTCGGGAACGGCTCCGGGCTGCAGGGGCTCGAGGACCGCGTGGGCGCCCTCGACGGCTGCCTGGACATCGACAGCCCTCCCGGCGGCGGCACGACCGTGATGGCCACGATCCCGCTTGCGGCGCCCGGGCCCGAGGGCGTCACGCCCACGCGCCCCGTGCTGACGGAGGATCAGGTGCGTGCCCTCGCCGAGCGCCGCCGCCGCGGCCTCCGCTACCGCCTGATCGCCCTGGGCACGATCAACTTCGTCATCCTCGCAATCTGGGCCCTGACGGGCGCCCCCAACGCCTGGCCGGTCTGGCCGATCCTCGCACTGGCCTTCATCGCCGCCCTCGACGCCTGGCGCGTCTACATCGAGCCTCCCGGCGGCTTCATCGCGGGGCGCGCCCAGGTGAGCACGCGCCGCCGCCTCATCGCCAGCGCCGGCACGCTTGCGATCGTCAACCTGTTCCTGATCGGGATCTGGATCGCAAGCGGCGCCAGCTACTTCTGGCCGGCGTGGGTGCTGCTCGGCTCAGCCGGGGCGCTGGCCCTCAAGGCGATGCCGTGGTCACACGCCTGGCACGACCGCCTGCACCGCACGACGCCGCCGGTGACCTGAGCTACGCGTCGTAGTACAGCGCGAACTCCCACGGGTGCGGGCGCATCCGCACCTGATCCGCCTCCTCGCGCCGCTTCCAGGCGATCCACGTGTCGATCAGGTCCTGGGTGAACACGCCGCCCTTCAGCAGGAAGCCGTGATCGGCCTCCAGGGCGTCGAGCGACTCGTCGAGCGAGCTCGGCACGTGCTTGATCTCCCGCAGCTGCTCCTCGGGCAGCTCGAACAGGTCCACGTCCACCGGCTGGCCCGGGTCGATCCGGTTCTGGATGCCGTCGAGCCCCGCCATCAGCAGCGCCGAGAAGGCGAGGTAGGGGTTCGCCGACGGGTCCGGCGGGCGGAACTCCACCCGCTTGGCCTTCGGCGACGACGAGTACACGGGTATGCGGCAGGCCGCCGAGCGGTTGCGCTGCGAGTAGACGAGGTTCACGGGCGCCTCGTAGCCGGGCACCAGCCGGCGGTAGGAGTTCGTGGTCGGCGCGCAGAACGCCATCAGCGCCCGCCCGTGGGCGATGATCCCGCCGATGAAGTTGAGCGCCTCGCGCGACAGCTGGGCGTAGCCGTCGAAGTCGAACATCAGGTTCTGGCCGCCGCTCCCCAGCGAGATGTGCACGTGCATCCCCGAGCCGTTCTCCTCGAACAGTGGCTTCGGCATGAAGGTGGCGGTCTTGCCGGCCTGCCGCGCCACGTTCTTGATCACGTACTTCTGCAGCTGGATCTGGTCGGCCATCTTGCGCAGGGTGTTGAAGCGGACGTTGATCTCCGCCTGCCCGGCCGAGCCCACCTCGTGGTGCTGGAACTCGCAGCGCAGGCCCATCGACTCGAGCGCCACCACCATGCGCGCGCGAAGGTCGCCGTGAGTGTCACCCGGGGAGGTGGGGAAGTAGCCCTGCTGCGAGCGGATCTTGTAACCGAGATTCGGCGTCCCGTTGCGCTCCGCGCCGAATCCGCGGCCCCTGTTCCAGTAGCCCTCGTCGGAGTCGACCTCGTAGAACGAGCGGTTCGCCGTCTGGTCGAAGGCGACGTGCTCGAACACGTAGAACTCGGCCTCGGGGCCCATGAAGCAGGTGTCGGCGATGCCGGTCGCGGCGAGGTAGCGCTCCGCCTTCAGCGCCACATATCGCGGGTCGCGGCTATACGGCTCGCGGGTGATCGGGTCGATCACGTCGCAGAGCACCGACAGCGTCTTCTGCTCGTGGAACGGGTCGATCAGCGCCGACGCCGGGTCCGGCAGCAGCACCATGTCGGACTCCGCGATCTCCTGGAAGCCGCGAATCGAGGAGCCGTCGAAGCCGAGGCCCTCGGCGAAGGCCTCCTCGTCGAGCGCGTGGATCGAGAGCCCGAGGTGCTGCCAGGTGCCCGGGAGGTCGGTGAACTTGAAGTCGACCATCCGAACGCCGTGCTCCTGGGCGAGGGCGAGGACGTCCTTGGCCTCGGCCGCCCGGCCGCCGACGAAGCGCTCGACGGTGAGGGGCGTCACCGCAGCTCCTCCGCCTCGGCATCCGCGACGCCGTTCTGCTGCACGCCCGGGATCCGCTTCGCGATCTCCTCGAAGCTCTTCCCGGTGAGCGCCTCCACCACCGCGGGCAGCTCCGCCATCACCTGCGTCACGTCGCGGGTGATCTTGTGGGCCCCCGGGCCGGAGCCGTTGCCGCCGCCGATCATCACGATCTTCTCGGTCTGCGCCAGCGGGGCCGACACCGCGGCCGCGAGCTCGGGCAGGATCTCCAGCACCCGGTCGGTGATCGCCGCCTCGTTGTAGCCCTTCCAGGACTCGGCCTTGGCGGCCATCGCCTCCGCCTCGGCCAGCCCGCGGGCCCGTAGCGCGTCGGCCTCTCCGGCGCCGAGCGCCGCGGCCCGCTCACGCTCGGCCTCCGCCACCTGCGCGATCTCCCGCGCCCGCGCCATCGCCGGCTCCACGATCTCCGCGGCCAGCTCGCGCTTGCGCCGCTCCACCTCGGCCTGCATCAGCTCGATCGCCTTGTGGCGCTCGACGATCTCCACCTCGAGCTCGGCCCGCCGCACCTCCTGACGGGTGATCGCCTTCTGGAGGTCGTAGGAGAGGTCGGCCTCGGCGCTGGCCTTCATCCCCTCGGCCTTGAAGCCGGCCTTCTCGATCTCGTAGTCGCGCCGGGAGCGCTCGATGGCGAGGTCGGCCTCGTAGCGGGCGGCCTTGGCCTCGCGCTCTGCCTCGGCCTCGCCGCGGATGGCGTCGCGCTTCACCTGGGCGGTCCGCGGCCGGCCGAGGGCCTCGATGTAGCCCTGCTTGTCGTTCACGTTGCGGATCGTGAGCGAGACGATCGTCAGGCCCATCGCCTCGAGGTCCGGAGCGGCCAGGGAGCGCACCTGCGTTACGAGCGCCTGCCGGTCGCGGTACACGTCCTCGATCGAGTGCGAGCCGATCGCGGTGCGCATGTGGCCCTCCACGGCCTGCATCGCCGTGCGCACGATGTCCTCGGTGCGGCGCGACAGGAACTGCTCCGCTGCGCGCTCGATGCCGTCCTCGGAGCCGTCGATCTTGACCATGCAGACGCCGTCCACCTGCACCGGCACGCCGTGCATCGAGTAGGTCTCGGAGGTCCTCACGTCGAACTGCATCAGCTCGAGCGAGAGGCGCTGGACGCGCTCCTTGAAGGGGCGCACGTACGTGCCGCCGCCTCTCACTACTCGGAACCCCTTGCGGCCGCGCCCGGAGATGATCAGCACCTCGTTCGGGCCGACCTTGGCGTACTGGTGGGCCCAGACCGCGAACGCGATCAGGAGCAAGGCGGCGAGCACCGACCCGCCGATGATGAGCGCTAGCTCCATGCTGCGTGAACCTCCTCGTGTGCGCGGATGGACTCCACGCCGAGACGCTCCGCGCGGGGCTCCTCGGCAGGGTGGACCTCGACCTCCGTGGTGTGGCGGAGGAACTCAGAGCCGGCCAGGTGGTGGCCCACCTGCGTGGCGAGGGCGCCCTCGTCGGGCGCCAGGAAGATGTTGATGCCGCGGTCCTCGAGCGCCACCGCCACGTCGCCCGCGCCGGTGCGGCGCACGTCCAGTGCGAGGCGCGTGGAGGCGTCGTCGATGAGGTGCGCGACCAGGCGCGAGCCGGCGTCGTCGGTGCGGGCCTCGGCGGCGGTCCAGATCTCCGGCCGCACCTCTGTGGCGTAGAGGCCCCAGGCGGCCAGCGAGCCGGCGCGGCCCAGCTCGGTCTGGAGATAGCGGATCAGGGAGACGACGTCCGGCGCCGCAGGCGCCGTGGCCTCCACGGTAGGCCCACCGCCGCGCCGGCGCCGGCCGCCGCGGCGCAGCTGCGGCGCGTGGCCGACGACGCCCACCACGGGCCCGTCCTCGGAGGTGCCCTCCACCGAGGGCAGCCAGAGGTCGGGATCGGAGAGCGAGCGGAAGACGGCGGCCGGCGCCACCCGCGAGAGGTCGCGCGGACGGACCACGCCGACGCTCACCTCATCGGCCTCGCGGACGTAGCCGGCCGACTCGAGGTAGCGGCACACCTGGCGCCGGATGCCGGCCAGGTCGCGCGAGCGCAGCCGCGGGCCGCCGAGCACCGGGGTGGTGAGCCAGCCGTGCTGTTCGTACACCGGCAGCTCGTAGTCCATCGCCGGCGCGCGGAAGTAGCAGAGCGGCAGCGCCCGGGCGGGGGCGATGGTCTCGAGCAGCCGCTCGACCTTTGCCTTCAGGGCATAGACGTTGGCGGCCTCGAGCGTCTGACCCGCCACCTCGCAGTGGTGGATCTCCTTGAGGATGGGGTGGGGGGAGGGGTTCACGCGGCGGCCGACCGGGATGCGGGCGGTCTCACCGCCGCCGTAGCCGGCCCGGACGCCAAGGCGGAAGGCGTAGGCGCTGTCATGGCCTGTCCGCTCCAGGGCGATGGGAACCGGGTCGTGCTCGCCGCGGTCGGCGATCACCCCTCGGATCCAGCTCCAGAGCGACAAGTGACCGGCCAGGTCTCCTCGCGGGGACACCGCACCCTGCGCAGCCGGCCGAGCCGGCTGCTTCGGGCCTCGGGGCGCGAGCCCCCGCATCAATACCCCCAACCGACCGGCGCCTCGTGCCTCACCGTCTCCTCGCCCCGCTCGCCGGTCCTGATCCGCACCGACTGCTCGACCGGATACACGAACACCCGCCCGTCGCCGATCTCGCCGGTGTAGGCGGCGCCCACGATCGCGTCGACCGCCTTGTCCACCACCTCGGTGGAGACCACGGACTCGATCTTCAGCTTCGGCAGCAGCGAGATGTTCGCCCGCGAGCCGCGGTACTGCTCGGTGTAGCCCTTCTGGCGCCCGCAGCCCATCACCTCGGACACCGTGAGGCCCGACACGCCCAGCTCGTCCAGCGCGTCCTGCACCTCCTGGAGCCGCTCGGGCCGGATGATCGCCTCGATCTTCTTCACCTGATCAGCCCTCCTGGGTCCTGGTCGAGAGGCCGAGCGGCACCGGTCTCGGCGTCGGCCGCTGGGCCGGCGCCGCCGGCTGGTGGTACTCGGAGCCCGGCACCGGCATGAACTGCTCCGGATAGCCCCACATACCGTGCTCGACGAGGTCGAGCCCGTAGCGCTCCTCCTCGGGCTTCACGCGCAGCCCGTAGGTGGCCTTGATGAGGAAGAAGACGATGAAGCTGACCACGAACACCGCGCTGAAGGCGGCGGCCACGCCGAGCGCCTGAGCGGCGAGCTGGTCGACCGAGCCGGTGTAGAACAGCCCGCCTTCGCCGATCGCGTTGTACTCGGCCAGCCGCGGCGCGGTGAAGAGGCCGCAGGCGATCGTGCCCCACACGCCCGCCACGCCGTGAGCCGAGAGCGCGCCGATCGGGTCGTCGAGCACCTTGTCGATCGCGATGATGCAGACCACCACGAGGATCCCGGCGATCAGCCCGATCGGCAGGGCGGCCCAGTACTCGACGTAGCCGGACCCGGCGGTGATGCCGACGAGGCCGGCGATCACCCCGTTGCCGGTCATGCCGATGTCGAAGGTGCGGGTGAGCAGCCAGATCGTGGCCATCGCGCCCAGCACGCCCCCGGCGGCGCCGATCACTGTGACCACCGCCACCTCGGCGAAGCGGCCGTCGGCTACGCCGAGCGTGGAGCCGGCGTTGAAGCCGAACCAACCCACGAACAGGATCAGCACGCCGAGGCCGACCAGCGGCATCGAGTGGCCGGGAATCACGTTGGGCTTGCCGTCGCGGCCGTACTTGCCCTGGCGCGGCCCGAGCAGGAGCAGAGCGGCCAACGCGCCGGTGGCGCCGATCAGGTGGATCACGGTCGAGCCGGCGAAGTCCTGCATGCCGAAGTTCACCTGCAGCCAGCCGCCGCCGAAGATCCAGTGGCTGATGATCGGGTAGATCAGAGCGCTGAAGACCACCGCGTAGATGAGGTAGGCGCCGAACTTGATGCGCTCGAGCGTGGTGCCCCAGACGATCGCCAGCGAGACGGCACAGAAGGCGAACTGGAAGAAGAACTTGGCCGGCACCGCCGCCGTCGAGAACTCCATCGCCGGGAAGGCAGACTGCTCGATGGTGCCGAGGAAGGTGCCCTCGGTCCCTGCGAACCAGCCGGTGCCGCCGAAGGCGAGCGCGAACCCGACCGCCCAGTAGCAGAGCGCCGCGATCGACAGGTTGGCGATCACCTTCGCCACGATCGTGCCGGCGTTCTTCATGCGCGAGAAGCCGACCTCCAGCAGCAGGAAGCCGGCCTGCATGAAGAAGACGAGGATGCCGGCGACGAGCACCCAGACGGTGTCGATGCGGCCCAGGGCATCGTTGAGCGTGGGTTCCATGACCGCATCGTCGGGCTGCGCCCGAGCGATGTCTTTCGCCCTATGTACAAGGATCGGGTGGAGGCGTTGTACAGGGGTCCACACCACCTGCTGTGATTCACAGGAACCGTGAGACTGTGCTAGGCTGGCGCCATGAGGAACATCACGGTCTCCGTGCCCGATGACGTCTACCGGGCGGCGCGAATCCGCGCCGCGGAGCAGGGCTCGTCGGTCAGCTCGCTCGTAGCGGAGTACCTGCGCTCGCTGTCCGACCGGGATTCCGAGCTCGAACATGCGAGGGCGAGCTGGCGGGAGATCGTCGGGGAGATAGAGCACTTCCGCGCCGGCGACCGCCTCAGCCGCGACGAGCTGTATGACCGTGCAGTTCGTTGACACGAACGTCCTCCTCTACGCGATCTCGCGCGAAGCCGAGGAGCAGCCCAAGGCCGCACGCGCAAACGCGCTCCTGGATCGTGGGGACGTGGCTCTGTCGGTCCAGGTCCTGCAGGAGTTCTACGTCCAGTCGACACGCGAAACCCGGACCGGTCGGATCACGCACGATCAGGCCGCAAGACTGGTCGAGTCGCTCTTGGTCTTCCCGGTTGCGGATGTGACAACCGCTCTGGTGCGCGCGGCCATCGCGACACGAGAGCGCTTCAACATCTCCTACTGGGACGCCGCGATCCTCGAGGCAGCGCGTTCACGCGGGTGCGCCGTCGTCCTCTCAGAGGACCTCAGCGACGGTCAGAACTATGCCGGCGTCCGCGTGGAGAACCCGTTCCGGGCCGGATCGAGCGGCTAGGCGCCCATCGCGACCACCCGCGCCTCCGTGCACTCGGCGAGCCTGCGCGGGACCACGCAGAACAGGCTGTGCGGGTCGCCGGCCGCGGCCCAGATGCGCTCGTGCTCCAGCAGCGACTCGTCGAACAGCACCGGCAGCTCGTGCCCGAACGGGGGCACGCCGCCGATCGCGAAGCCGGTGGCGGCCCGCACCTCGTCAGGGGCCGCGATCCTCACCTCGGCCACGTCCAGCAGGTCGGCCAGCTTGTCGGTGTCGATCCGGTGGCGGCCGCTGGCCACGCAGAGGACGGGGTCGCCGTCGGCCACGAAGACGATCGCCTTGGCGATCTCGGACTCGTCACAGCCGACCGCCTCGGCGGCGTCCTTGACCGTGCGCGTGGACGCCTCCAGCCGTTGCACCTGGACCTCCAGCCCGAGCTGGCGGGCGCACTCCGCGACCCTGTCCCTCATGCCTCGACGCGCTCGCGCTCGGTCAGGTCGACCCCGGCCGCCTCGGCCAGCTCGGTGAGCGACTCCTCGAGGTCGGCGGCGAACTCCTCCAGATCCCAGAGCAGGTCGTAGTCGCCGACCAGGCCGAAGTTGATGCGGCCGTCGTAGGACAGCAGGGCGATCCCCAGGGCCTGGTTCTTGGCGAGCGGGACCATCGGGAAGGGGTCGAGCATGCGCCGGCCGAGGAGGTAGAGCGGGAACTGCGGCCCGGGCACGTTCGTCACGACCACGTTGAAGAAGCGCTGTCGCCCCATCAGCCGGGCCGCCTGGGCCATGATCGTGGGCGGGGCAAAGCCCGACAGGTTGGTGATCACCTGGGCGCCCACGGCCTGGCCGCCGGCCTTGAGGCCCTTGAGCTGCTCGCTCACGATGTCGAGCCGCGCCACCGGCTCCTGGCACCACACGGGCAACGGGGCCATCATCGCGGCCACGCGGTTGCCCAGCGCGCCGCGCTCGACGTCGGCGCGCACGCTCACAGGCACCATCGCCTTGAGCTCGAGCCCGTCGGTGTTGTGGCCGCGGCGGCGCAGGTGGCGGCCGAGGCCGCCGGCGACGACCGAGAGCACCACGTCGTTGACGGTGCCGCCCAGCTCGTCCTTGATGGCCTTGATGTGCCTGAGGTCGGCCCGCACCCAGGTGAAGCGGCGGTGCGGTCCGATGCTCTTGTTGTACGGCGAGGACGGCGCCGGGTTGAGGCCGGCCCAGGCCATCGCGCCTACGCCCACGGCGGAGTCGCGCACCGCCTCGGCGATACGGCGCGGGCCGCGGAGAACGGCGCGCACCGATCGAGCGATCTCGGTCGGGATGGTGGCCCGCTCGACCAGCGCCTCGGCCAGCAGCTGGGCACGGGTCGGGAGGGGGCGGGGGAGCCAGCGGTCGCCCGGGTCGGTGGGCGCGACCGGGTCGGGCGAGGTGTCGAAGAGGACGGACATGATGTCGACGCCGGAGATGCCGTCCACCAGCGCGTGGTGGGTCTTCGACAGGACGGCGAAGCGGTCGTCGCCGAGCCCCTCGACGAGCCAGACCTCCCAGAGCGGCTTGTCGCGGTCGAGCTGCTGCGAGAACACCCGGCCGGCCAGGTCCTTGAGCTGACGCTCCGAGCCGGGGGAGGCGAGCGCGGTGGACCGGACGTGGTAGCGGAGGTTGAAGTGGGGATCGTCCACCCAGCGCGGCCGACCCTGGCCGAGCGGGACGAAGGCGAGCCGCTGGCGGTAGCGCGGCACGAGGTGCAGGCGACGCTCCACGGCGTCGAGCAGCTCGGAATAGGGGGGAGGGGGCCCCTCGAAGATCATTACGCCGGCCACGTGCATGTGCGAGGAGGCGTCCTCGATGTGGAGGAAGGAGGCGTCGAGGCCGGTGAGACGGTCGCCTGACATGGCTCCGTCTGAACCTACTACAGGGTGAGCGTGAGCTGGTCGGCCGGGGCGGTGGCCTCCTGGTTCTCGTCGAGGCCGGCCACGCGCACGCCGACGAGGCGGACCGGATGGGGTGGGTCGAGGCGTCTCAGCAGATCCACCGCCGTGCGCCAGACCGTCTCTTCGTCGTTGACGCCCGTAGGCAACGAGCGGGCGCGGGTGACGGTCGAGAAGTCGGCATAGCGGACCTTGATGCCGATCGTGCGGCCGCGGGCCCCCTGCCGCTCGAGCGTCTCGCACAGCTGCTCGGTCAGGCGGCGGAGCTGGGGCTCGAGCTCGGCCAGCCCGCGGAGATCACGGTCGAAGGTGGTCTCGCGCGACTCGGACTTCGCTGCGCGCACCGTTTCGATGGCGCGTTCGTCCTCGAAGCGGGCCAGGGCGCCGAGATAGGGGCCGAGGCGCGGGCCGAACCACTCTGTGAGGCGCTCGTCGGGCGTCGCTCCGAGGGCGCCGAGCGTCTCGATGCCCTTCGTCTGCAAGCGCTCGGCCGTCTTGGGGCCGATGCCGGGAAGCAGGCCGGGCCGGGCAGTGGCGAAGCGATGTCTTGCCTCTTCGGCGGTGAGCTCCACGAAGCCGTCGGGCTTGTCGGCGTCCGAGGCCACCTTGGCGACGAGCTTGTTGGGACCGATGCCGATCGAGCAGCCGAGGCCCGTGCGCTTGGTGATCTCGGCCTTGACGCGGCGGGCCGCGGCGCGGGGGCGGTCGAACTCGCTGAGGTCGAGGTAGGCCTCGTCGAGCCCGACGACCTCCACCCGCTCGACGTGGTCATGCAGCACCTGCATCACCTCGCGCGACCGGGCGCGGTAGTGGTCGAAGTCGGGCGGGATGAAGATCGCCTGGGGACAGAGCCGGCGCGCCCGCTCGGCGGGGGTGGCGGAGAAGACGCCGTAGGTGCGCGCCTCATAGCTCGCCGTGGTCACGACGGCGCGCGGCCCGCTGCCGGCCACGACGACGGGCTTGCCCTCGAGCTCGGGGCGGCGCTGGAGCTCGACGCTCACGTAGAAGGCGTCCATGTCGACGTGTGCGATCAGCACGGGATGGACGCTACGCGGCAGGTCGGACCGGTCTTCAGCTCGCCTGGTGGATGGGCCGCACCAGGATCTCGTTCACGTCCACGTGCGGGGGCTGGGTGAGGGCGAACATGACGGCCCTGGCGACGTCGTCGGCCTCGAGCGCGTTGGCGGGGCGGTTCTCGAAGAAGGGCGTGTCCACGGCGCCGGGCTCGATCAGGGTGACCTTGATGTCGGTGTCGGCGACCTCTTGGCGGAGCGCCTCGCCCATGGCCGTCACGGCGTGCTTCGTCGCCGAGTAGAGCGAGCCGGGCAGCGCGCGGCGGCCGGCCAGCGAGCTGGTGAGGATCACGTGGCCGCGGTTGTGTTCGCGGAAGTGGGGGAGGGAGGCGCGGATCGAGAGGGCGGCGCCCAGCACGTTGGTGTCGATCATCGACTTCCAGTGCTCGACCGTCTCCTCGAGGAAGCCGCGCTTGGCGCCGAAGCCGGCGTTGGCGAAGTAGGCGTCGAGGCGGCCGAAGCGGTCGAGGGTGGTGGCTACGAGCGCCTGCTGGTCGTTCCAGTCGGTGACGTCGCAGCGGGCTGC
>DASZJZ010000008.1:0-9014 GCA_035947555.1 Thermoleophilaceae bacterium
ACCGCGGCAGGCGGGGTCTTGGTGATGAAGGTGAACGAGCGGTCCTCGTAGACCGTGATCTCGACCGGGATGATCGTGCCCTGGTCGCCCTGGGTCTGGGCGTTGAAGGCCTTGCAGAACTCCATGATGTTCACGCCGTGCTGGCCCAGGGCAGGGCCCACCGGCGGGGCAGGGTTGGCCTGCCCGCCGGGCACTTGGAGCTTGATCAACGTGAGTACTTTGCGGGCCACGCCCTAGACCTTCTTGACCTGGTCGAAGCCGACCTCGACGGGGGTCTCCCGACCGAAGATCGACACGAGGACCTTGAGCTTAGCCGCGTCCTCGTTGATCTCCGAGATCTCGCCCGAGAAGTCGGACAGCGGCCCGGACACCACCTTGACGGACTCGCCGATCTGGAACTGGGCGCGAGTGCGCGGCCGCTCGGCGGTCTCGCGGTGGAGCAGCCGGTCGACCTCGGACTGGTTGAGCGGCACGGGGTTGTTCGAGGCGCCGACGAAGCCGGTCACACCGGGGGTGTTCTTGACGAGCTGCCAGGAGTCGTCGGTCAGGTTCATGTTGACGAGCAGGTAGCCGGGCATGGTGCGCTGCTCCTTCGTCTGCTTCTGCCCGTCCTTCACCTCCTGCACCTGCTCGGTGGGGATGACGATCTGGCGAATGGCGTTCTCCTGGCCGAGCGAAATGCGTCGGTGCTCAAGGTTCTGCTTGACCTTGTTCTCGTGACCGGAGTAGGTGTTGACTGCGTACCAGCGGAACATCTGTTACCTCAGCGGGGCGCCGAGCCCCGCTCCATATTGATTCAAAGAATTGCCTGAATGACTTCGGAGAAGATCGCGTCCAGCAGCCCTAGGTAGCCGCCGGCGATCAGGACGAAGCCGAGTACGACGCCGGTGAGCGTGACCAGGGCCTGGCGGTTCGGCCACTGCACGCGCTGCAGCTCGGCCCAGACCGCGATGAGAAACTGTATGACACGCGGGCGCTCCTTGTGCGCCTCGGCCTCGGCGCCGCGCCGGCCGCGGACCTCGTAGCCCTCCTCGCCGGCGCCGCGCGCGGCCACCGCCTCGTCGGGGTCCTCGAGCTCCCAGTCCTCGATCTCCTCGAGCGCCTCGTCCTCGCTGAGGGGCGGCTCGTCCTCGATGACGGTGTCCGAGCGGCCCTCCTCCTGAGGCGGGGCGCCGGCGGCCAGCTCGGGCGGGACTGCCGGCGACGGGTCGACCGTTGTGGGGTCGTCGATGACGCGGTCGCGGCCGTCGGTCTGATCGGCGCCGTTCGGCTGGTCGACCGGCTCGACGCGCGGCGCGTCCACGCCCGGGATGGAGCCACCGGCGGCCTGGCGCTCTCGCGACTCGCGCGGGCCCGCACCGCCCTGCTGGGACAGCCGCTTCGCCCGGCGCTCGGCCTGGCGCTGCTTGGCCCGCTGACGGTTACGTGCCATGCCTACGCGGGAGCCCGCCGCTCAGCGGGTCTCCTTGTGCGGCGTATGCCGGCCACACCAGCGGCAGTACTTGCGGAACTCGATCCGGTCCGGATTGTTCCGCTTGGACTTCTCGGTTTGATAGTTGCGCCGCTTGCACTCCTCGCACGCGAGGGTGACGGCGATTCGGACGTCTCCGCGAGCCATGGCTCCTTCGGAAGATAGGGGCGGGCGTGCACACGAACGACCCCGCCCGCCGACGAGGTCGACTTGCCAGTCTAGCGGCCCGCCTGCGCCCGGCGGTGCTCGTCGAGCAGGTCGAGGACGTGGGGATCGAGGGTGGCGTCGAACTTGCGGGCGAAGTCCGCGCCCGAGGCCAGCATGCGGTCGTAGTCGAGGGTGGTCAGGGTCTCCGGGCTGGGGGCGCCGTGGCGGAAGGGCGCGAAGCGGCGGTTGTCGTGCTCGACGATCAGCGAAGGGTCGCTGAGCAGCACGCTGGCGAAGAACGACTCGCTCGGCACCGCCACGCGGCGGAAGTGGCGCATCAGGCGGCGGTTCTCGGCGGCGGCCAGCACCGCGCGGAGGCCGGCGCGGCCGAGGGTGAGCCAGTCGGCCGAGGCGAAGAAGGTGAGCGGGGAGGGCTGGAGGCGGCGGAAGCCGACCAGCGGCGGGAGCTCGCGCGAGTAGATGAGCGGCCGGATTCGGTGCGGAAGAGATGGAAATACTCCGCGCGGGCGCGCGTAGTGGCGGTAGCGGCAGCGGAGGAAGAACTCGTCGTCGCCCGCCGCCGGGCGGCGGTCCTCGACCTGGCGAACGGCGCCAAGGCGCGCGTCGGAGGGGCTGTCGTCGAGGTCGGCCTCGATGTCTGGGAGCGGGCGCAGGGGATAGTCCTGTCCGGAGAGGATCAACGCCCAGTCGGGGTCTTGGCGAGCCGTCGCCTCTCGCAGGCAGGAGAGGATCAGCCGCAGCTGCGACCAGCCGCCCCAGCGGAAGTTGATGCCGTCCTCGATCGGCTCCGCGCCGGCGTTCTCGAGCTCCTTCGTGTCGAGTGGCTCCCCGCGCGGGTCGTGCCGCACGAGCACCTGCGCGCCGGGCCCCTCCTTGAGGGCGCGCACCAGGCGCAGCACCTGCCCGGGATTCCGGTGAGAGATGACGATGTATGCGACGGTCACGGCACGGGTTTCATACTTCACGGAGCTTTCACGCCAAAGCTTGCCTCCATAATTCGGGGGGTTGTTAAGCGGGTCCGGCGCTGCGAGACTCGCCGCGAATGGACTCGACGGCTGGCCCCGTCGGCCGGGGGCTCGATCAAGTGGACTCGCCGAACCTGCGCGTGGTGATGACCGCGTACGAGGTGCTGGGCGAGAACGGCCTGGAGGCCTCGCTCGAGCATCTGCTGAGCCACGCGCACGAGGACTTCGAGTTCACTCCCTACGTGGGCGCCGGGAGGGTGCTGCGGGGGGCCGACGAGGTGCGCGCGTTCTTCCGCGGACAGATCGAAGGCGGGACGGCGCTGGTGGCACGGGCGACGAGCTTCGAGGAGTGCGGCGACGACGTCGTCGTGAACGGCTCCCTGCGCGTGGTGAGGTCGAGCGGCGGGTTCGCGGAGACCCAGATCCGGTGGACCTACCGCTTCCGAGACGGGCGCCTGCTGGAGGCCCGCGGAGGACCGCGCCGGGCGGCGTGACGCACCACTCGCGGCGTACCCGCGCCGTACCCACGGGCTCGCGCGGGCGCTTCAACAGTCACTCCGCGGGTATAGGTGGGTGACCGTGCTGCGCCGCCTCCTTCAGCTGCTTGCACTCAAGCGCCTCTACGACGCCTGGCGCGGGCGGCGGACGCGCCGCTACTAGCCCCAGCGGTCCCCCGCTCGTGCGCCGGCACGGCGCGACGCAGGCCGCGACCGGCGGCGGCCCAACCCGCCACCCCAAGCGGGTTTTGTCCTGCTCGGGAAGCCCCAAAACCGATCTGTCCTCGGCCGGCCTAGTCGCGCCTCGGCGATTCGCAGTGCGCCGAGAGCGTCCCGGGATCGTCTAGTTGCGAGTCTTCGGTCGCCGAGTCCAAGATCGGCTCCGAAGCTTCGTAACTGGCTGTACCCGGCGCGGACGCCCCTACCCTTCGACGCCGTCGCCGAGGCCGTCCCCGGTGTCCTCGTCCAGCAGATCGGTGGGGGCGAGGACGAACGTCTCGCAGATCAGATCCGGGTGCTGGTGGGAGCCGCTCATCATTGCCGCGACCTTGCGGCCGGTCTCCTCCTCCACCACCTGCTTGAAGCGGTCGACCATTACGTCCTGAAAGTCGGCACGCTGCTGGATGACCGAGTCGCCTCGCCCTTCCTCGAGCAGCGTCTCCTCGACTTTGGTGAAGCCGCCGCGCATCAACACCACGACGACGTCGTCGTTGTAGTACGTCTTGGCCTTCGTCGGCCCCTTGCCGTAGAAATCCTTGTGCAGCACCACGATGCGCCGGGAGATGTTCGCCAGAGCCGAACCGTCGCCGCTGGCACCGCTGGCTGGTCCCGGGTTTCCGTCGCCCAACTCGGCCATCACTGCGAAGTTATCACGCGACCGACCGGTCGTCCCTGATGGGGAGCTCCAGGAACGCGCAGGCGTCGAGTACGCTCGCCCTCTGTCGGGACCCGGGAGACCCACCGTGATAAGAGACGGCCACCGGGGCCCCGGTGCCGCCGGTGTGGGAGGACAGGGGCAGGAGAGGCTGGCGGCCATCCTTACGGCCGCCAGCGAGATCGCGTCGGAGGAAGGGCTGGAGCAGCTCTCGATGCGGCGCTTGGCCTCAGCGGTCGGGATGAGCAAGAGTGGCCTCTACGCGCACTTCACATCCAAGGAGGAACTCCAGCTCGCGACCATCAGGCACGTTCTCGACGTCTTCGAAGCGAAGGTGGTGCGCGGCCCGCCCGATGAGCCCGAAGGCGCGCTTGGCGCCCTGCTGGAACGCTGGCTCAACTTCTTCGAGCACAAGGTGTTTCCCGGCGGATGCTTCGTCATCACCTCCGCGGTCGAGTTCGGAAGCCGCCGAGGCCGCGTGCGCGACGCGCTGGAGGCCGCAATCGACAGGGAGATTGCCCTGCTCGAAACAGCGATCCGGCGTGCCAGCGAGACCGGTGAGGTTCGCACGGAACTGGACGCGAGCCAAACCGCGTTCGAGCTGCACTCGATCCTGATGGAGGCCCACGCGCTGTTCCACGTAAAGCAGGATCCGGCTGTATTCGAACGCGCCCGAGCAGCGATCACGCGACTGGTCGGATGAGCGGACGGGTACAGCGACGAGCCTCGAGTGTCACGCGCTCGCCCGTGGATCGGGCGGCAGCCCGGGCGAGGCGTTGACTGTCGGCCGCGGGCCTGGCCGCCTACCCAGCCGCATCTGCCCGCAATCACGCTCAATAGCGCGTGCGGTCGCGTTCTGATCGGCGCCCAGAATCGGGCCGGCAGATGGCGGAGAAAGGCTTCCGCGGTCGGTTTGAGTGGGATCGGCTCGGGGACTCGAACAGCGGCGAGCGCGCTTGAAGCAAGCCGGCTGACCTCCCCGTCCCCCCAATCTCCCGAGGCGACCCCATGTTCTTTCACCACAAGGATCTCGCGTACACCGTGCGCGTCGACAAGCCGAACCCGGTGTTCGCGCGTATGCTCCAGCAGGCGATCGGCGGCCCCGAGGGCGAGTTGCGTGTCATGACGCAATACCTCTTCCAGGGCCTCGGCCATCGCGGTCGTGCGAAGTACCGCGACATGCTGCTGTCCACGGCCACGGAGGAGATGGGCCACATCGAGGTCCTCGCGACCGCGGTCGCGATGAACCTCGAGGGCACCAAGTCCGAGGCGGTTGACGACGTCGTTACGAACCCCGCCGTCGCCGCGCGGATGAGCGGACTCGAGCCGAGGCACTTCCTCACCGCCGGCCTTGCCGCCACCCCCGCGGACGCCAACGGCGTGCCGTTCAGCGCCGGCTACATCGACGTCGCCGGCAACCTCGTGGCCAACATGCGCGCCAACGTCGCCGCCGAGGCGGTGGGCCGCACGCTCGCCACGCGCCTGTACGAGCTGACCGACGATCCGGGCATGAAGGACCTGCTCAGGTTCCTGATCGCGCGCGACACGATGCATCAGCAGCAGTGGCTCGCCGTGCTGGAGGAGCTGCCGGTCGAGCAGGCCACCAACGCGCCCGGTGACTTCGAGAACGAGGAGTACGACGAGCACGCCTACACCTTCCTCGACCATCTCGGCGACCGCTCCTTGGACGGCTCGGCGCGCTGGGCCGCCGGCCCGTCGCTGGACGGGAAAGGCGAGTTCAGCGTCGTCAAGCCGCCGCCGCCGGGCGGGGAACGTCCGGAGCTCCAGCCGGCGCCGCCGGCCGTGCACGCGGGCGCCGACGCGACCGGCGACATGCCGAACGTGTTTTCGCGCTTCACCGGACGGGTCATGGACGCCGTCGACGACGTGACCCCGGGGTAGCCGGGCGAGCTCGCGCCGCCCGAGACCCGCCGGCATCCGGCCGCGAACGTGAAGCAGGCGGCGCCGCCGTCGATCCCGGGCGTCACCCATCGTGATGTCGGGGTCGACGGCGTCCGGCTCCACGTCGCGGAGGCCGGCGACGGCCCGCCCCTCGTGCTGGTGCACGGCTGGCCGCAGCACTGGTGGTGCTGGCGCCACCTGATCCCGCGGCTGGCCCCGAGCTACCGCGTACTGGCGCCGGATCTGCGCGGCTTCGGTTGGTCGGACGCGCCGCCGGGCGACTATGCGAAGTCGACCTTCGCCACGGACCTGCTGGCACTGCTCGACGCCGAAGGGCTCGATCGGGTTCGGCTGATCGGACACGACTGGGGCGGCTACGCGGCCTTCCTGCTTGCGCTCGAGCGGCCCGACCGCGTCCAGAGCCTGCTCGCGCTCGACATCGCCCCACCCTGGGTCCGGCCATCGCTGCCCCGGCCGCGCCACATGGCCGTTCCGCTGCTGGCCTCGTACCAGCTGCTGCTCGCAACGCCGGTGCTCGGCCCGCGGACCCTGATGAGCGGGGCAGGAACCGTCCGCAAGCTCATCCGTGCCGGCAGCGGACCGCAGATGGCATGGCGCGACGAGGACCTCGATACCTACGCGACGGTGTTGCGACAGCCCGAGCGCGCAAGAGCCAGCTCGGCTTGCTACCGCACCTTCCTCACCCGGGAGCTGCCCACCGTGGTCCGGCGGGGTGACCGCTCCCGCGGGCTGCGGGTCCCCACGCTGCTGGCGATGGGAGCGGCAAGCCCATTGCGATGGATCCTCGATCCGCAGCCCAGCCACAACCTGACGATCGAGGCGATCCCCGGAGCCGGCCACTTCCTGCCCGAGGAGGCACCGGACGAGGTGCTTGGGCTTGCGCGGCGCTGGTTTGCATGAGTCGCGACCAGCGCCGCCGCGCGCACCTGCCGGCGCCGAACGGGATCAGGCGGCCAGTCGTCCGGCGAGCCCCCGTAGAGCCACGTGTTCCGTCCTGGATCGCCAGCAGCGCCGGTCGCGGTCCATAGCGGTCGGGCACCGGCTGCATGCCCGTGCAACGTTGATTGGACGGGCCGCGCCGGGGCACCGGGACCTGGTGATTCAGTCAAGAGGACGTCTCGCCCGGGCCCCCGCTGACGCCGCACGCGCTTTAGCGGGGGTTGCCTTCGGGTCCGTAGCCCGGGTCCGCGGCGATCGGGCCCTGCATCCGGACGGCCGCGTGTTCGCCGGCACGTTCACCGCCGCTGGCAATCCCGTCACGGCTGCCAGCCCGTTCTTCGCGGACCGGCGCGAACGCGCCGCGCTGGTTCGACTGTCCCGTGGGGGCGGCCTGCCCGAACGGCTCCCCGATGTTCGCGGGTGCGCGCTCCGGGTGGTCGATGCCCATGGGCCGGGGCGCCACCAGGACCTCCTGTTGGCGAGCTCGCTGCCCCAGCCGCTCGCCCGGCACCTGCTGCTTCCGGGGCACGACTTCGGCGGCGCGTTCTACTCGAGCCTGCTGCCGTACCGGATCGGCGAGCGACGCCTGCTCTTCGGCGCCGTCCTCATCGGGGCGGCCGGGAGGTCGCTGGACGAGGTCGAAGGATCGGTCGCAGGCCGGGGGGCGCACATCCGCATGCTCGCCGCAGCGCCGCTCGGCACCTGGACGGAAGTGGCGAGGGCCACGCTCGACCGGCGCGCGCCCGAGGCCGAGGATCTGCGCTTCAATCCGTGGGTGACGGGCGGCGGGATCGAGCCAATCGGCGCTCTGATGAGCCTGCGTGACCCGGCCTACCGCGCCAGCCAGGCTGCGGCAGACGGCTCTCGCTAGCCGGTATGGGCGAGAGCGGATCCGTGAACCAGCATGAGCGGCAGCCGGGTGCGAGCGCGTCCGTTGCGTGTTGCCTTACGAGGGGCCCGCGGCGCGGGCGCGTTCCACGGCAAGTCCGGCGCCCTGCGTCCATGTGGGTCCGTGCCCGCACAGCAGGGTATTGGCGCGTGTCGCCGCCAGCGCGTCCAGGGACGCCAGTGCACGAGTGCTGTCGGCGGTGGCGGCCCCGGCCACGATCTGAGGGCCCTCGGCCGCGGTGTATGGGTCGAGCGTGACAATCGCGTCTCCGGCGATCACCGCGCTACGGTCGGGAAAGGCAAGGGAGCAGTGGCCGTGGGTATGGCCCGGCGTGAAGATCACGCGCGGCTGACCGGGCACGTCGAGCCGCTCGCCGGCAGCGTACGTCCGGATTTCGTCAAGGCCCTTCACCCACAGGGCGCCGGCGGCGCCCATCGCCGTGAAGATCCTGACGAAGCCGGGATGCCGCGCGAAGTATGGGATACGGCTGCGCTCGTGGTCGTAGCGCCACGGATGCCGGACTACCGGGGCCTCCCGCTCGTGCGCCCAGACAGGCACGCCGAGCTCCTCGTGCGCCCGTCTGGCGAACCCCATGTGGTCGAAGTGCCCGTGCGTGAGGACGACCGCCTCGATGTCGCCAGCCGACCGTCCGAGCTTCGTGAGCGCGCGGTGGAGCGACTTCCAGGACGACGGGTGCCCCGTGTCGACAACCGTGAGCTTCCGCCCCTCCTCCACCAGAAACCAATTCACGTAGGCGTCGTCGATCATGTGGATGCCGTCGACGACGTTCTCGCGCAGCATGTGCGGGCTCATACCCAGGCTTGCGCGATCCGAGCGGGCGGTCGCCAGGCGCCTTGCCCAAGGCGGACCGGTTCCCCTGGCGGTCGGGCACTACCTCAGGACAGGTTCATTGCTCGGAGGAGGTCGGATGCGAGGGCGAGCGCTTCAATCACCGCGGGAAGTCCGCGCGAGGAGATCGACCGTCTCTGGCCGTCTCAATTTCAGCGGCGCTCTTGGGAATCCACACGACGCATCCAGCCTACGAGACATGGACGACAGCGCCTCGCCGCTATCTCAGGTGTGTCCTAGATGTGTCCTGAGTGGCGGAATCTGATGCGCCGGAAGGCGGGTCGTGAAGTCGAAACCGCCTTCGTTGGAGCGGTTTCGTGGAGAGCCGCCGAGGGGACTCGAACCCCTGACCCCCTCCTTACCATGGAGGTGCTCTACCGGCTGAGCTACAGCGGCGCTGGTGTCAGCCTAACGGGCTGCAGTGGGGGGAGCAGGATTC
>DASZJZ010000009.1:0-4184 GCA_035947555.1 Thermoleophilaceae bacterium
GCGGATGAGCGGGGGCGGGCGCGCGGACGAAGTCGCGCTCCGCGGGGCGGCGGGCGGCGGCGTACGCCGCCGGATCCGGTATGAGCGGCGCGCTCGGCCACGCGGCCGCTTCCGGCCGGGCCGCGCCTGCCCGCGGTGCCGACGTCCTCGTCCGGGCCATGGAGGCGCTCGGGGCCACCGCGGTCTTCGGCGTACCAGGCACGCACGCGCTCGCCATCTGGGAGGCCCTCCGGACGAGCCCGATCGCCTCGCTCGGCACCCGCACCGAGCTGAGCGCCGGCTTCGCGGCCGACGGTTACGCGCGCGCGAGCGGGCGCGTGGCGCCGCTACTCCTCTCTACGGGACCTGGGGCCCTCAACTCGCTCACCGCCCTCATGGAGAGCGCGAGCGCCCACGTCCCCGTGGTGGCGATCTCCAGCCAGATCCCGCGGGAGCTGATCGGGCGCGGGCGCGGCTTCCTGCACGACCTGCCAGACCAGCGGGCCAGCTTCGCTCCGATCGTCAAGCGGGCGTGGCGGGCGGAGAGCGCGGCGGGGCTCGCGGAACTGCTTGCGGAGGCGTGGCGGACGGCACTCGCCCCTCCGAGCGGCCCGGTGTACCTCGAGATTCCAGTTGATGTGCTCGAGGGCGCAGCCGAACACGAAGCATTGCCAGCCCTCCCTGCACAGCCGATGGCCAACGCGACCGAGACAGCGGTCGCCGCGGCGGCCGACCTCCTCAACAGCGCGGAGCGCCCCGTCATCTGGGCGGGTGGGGGCGTGGAGCGGTCCGGCGCGTGGGCCGAGCTGAAAGGGCTCGCCGAGCGCCTTCGCGCACCCGTCGCCACCACGTACATGGGCAAGGCGGCCTTTCCCGCGGACCATCCGCTCGCGGCCGGCTCCGCGTGCGACGACGCCGCGTACCAGGAGCTGATCGCCGAGGCGGACGTGGTCCTGTGCGTCGGCACCGAGCTCGGCGCCGAGACCACACGCCAGTACGAGCTGCGACCGTCGGGGCGACTCATCCAGATCGACGCCGCCGCCGAGCGCATCGGCACCACCTACCCCGCGCTCCCGCTGATCGGCGACGCCGCCGCCGTGCTCGATGCGCTCATCCCACTGGTCACGCCACGCGAGCCCGACGGCCGCGCCGAGCAGCAGGTGACCGCCGTCCGACAGCGCATCGCCGCCGGCCTCGACGCCCAGGGCCGCGATCTCGAGCGCGGCATCCTCGACGACGTCGCCGTCGCCGCCGGACCCGACGCCGTCATCGCCTGGGACATGACGATCATGGGCTACTGGGCCGCCGCGCACTTCCCCGTCACACGCCCGCGCACTTTCCTCTACCCGCTCGGATCCGGCACGCTCGGCTACGCCTGGCCGGCGGCGATCGGCGCCCAGGCCGCGCTCCAAGGCGAGCGCACCCTCGCGGTGATGGGCGACGGCGGCGTCCACTACGTCGTGTCGGAGCTCGCCACCGTTCGCCAGCACGCCCTCCCGGCCAAGCTCCTGATCGTCGACGACGGCGGCTACGGCATCCTCCGCGAGTACCAGCGTGACGCCTTCGGCGAGACCCACTCCGTCGACCTCGTGCAGCCGGACTTCGAGGCCGTCAGCCGCGCGTTCGGCGTGCCGGTGCGAAGCGCCCAGCCGCCCGGCCTCCGCGAAGCGCTCGAGTGGGCGTTCGCGGAGCCGGGGCCGGCCGTCGTGGTGCTCCGCGCCGCCGTAGCGGCCCACCAGCCCACGCCATGACCGACTGGAGCGCGCTGCTGCGCGAGCAGCTGCTCGACCTCGGCCCGTACGTGCCCGGGCCGAGCCTCGACGACCTCAAGCGCAAGCTCGGCGTGGACGACGTGGCCAAGCTGAACTGGAACGAAGGCCTGTTCGGGCCGCTCCCCGGGGTGCTGGACGCCGTGGCCCGCGAGCTCCCGGAGACGTGGTCGTACCCCGAGCACTCCTACCTGGAGCTGCGGGAGGGGCTGGCCGCCGAGACCGGCACGCGGCCCGACCAGATCCTTCCCGGACACGGCATCCAGACGCTCATCCTCACGCTGTGCTCGGCGTTCTTGTCGAAGGGTGATCGCGTGGTGGTGCCGCAGCCGACCTATGGGCTCTACGCGCAGGCGTCGCGGGCAGCCGGGGCGGTCATGGAGCCGGTGGCCTCGCCGGAGCTGCGGCTCGACCTCGAGCGGATCACCGACACCGCCCGCCGCACCGGCGCCCGCCTCGCCTGGATCTGCGACCCGAACAACCCGACCGGCTCGGCCATATCCGAGCCCGAGTGGCGCGCCTTCCTCGACGCGCTGCCGCCCCGCTGGCCGGCCGCCGGTGGTCGTCCTGCGCACGTTCTCGAAGATCTTCGGTCTCGCCGGCCTGCGGCTCGGCTACGCGATCGCCGCGCCGGACCTCGTCCCCTACCTCCAGGCCGTGCCGGAGCCCTTCAACGTGAACCGCCCGGCGCTGGTGGCGGGCACGGCGAGCCTCGGGCGCCGCGACGAGGTGGCCGAACGGCGCCGCGCCACCTCCGCGGCGCGCGACCACCTGGCCGAGGGCCTGCGCGCCGCCGGCCTGGAGCCGCTCCCGTCACAGGCCAACTTCCTGCTGGTGCAGCACGGCATGGACGACGGCGAGCTCACCCAGGCCCTCCTCCAGCGCGGCGTGCTGGTGAGGCCGGGGACGGAGCTGGGCCTGCCGGGCTGGGCGCGGATCACCGTGGGGCCGCGGCCGCTGATGGACCGCCTGCTGGAGGCGCTTCCCGCGGCACTCGCGGGCGTGGGCGCGCCCCGGGCGCCGGCGCGCTGAGGAGGCGCCGGCCTCAGCCCCGCACGAGCCCGCGCGCGATGACCATCCGCTGGATGTCCGATGTGCCCTCCTCGATCTCCTCGAGCTTGGCGTCGCGCATCCACTTCTCGACCGGATACTCGCGCGAGTAGCCCCAGCCGCCGAGCGTCTGCACCGCTCCCCACGTGCACGCCATCGCGGTCTCCGACGCGTGCAGCTTCGCCATCGCCGCCTCGGTCGTCGCGCGCTCGCCGCGGTCGAGCATCCGCGCCGCGCGCCACGCGAGCAGCCGCGACGCGTCGACGCGCAGCGCCATGTCGGCGAGCCGGAACGCGACCGCCTGGTGCTCGGCGATCGGCCGGCCGAACTGGACGCGCTCCTTCGCGTAGTCGGTCGCGTACTCGGTCGCCGCGCGCGCGAGCCCCGTCGCGGCGGCCGCGAGCGTCAAGCGCGAGCGGTCGAACGTCGCCATCAGCCCGCGGAAGCCCTGGCCCTCGTCGCCCAAGCGGCGGTCCTCCGCGACGAAGCAGTCCTGCAGGAACAGCTCGGTGTTGAGGATCGCGCGCTGCCCCATCTTGCGCACCGGCGCGCCGAACGAGAGCCCCTCGTCGTCGCGGTCGAGCAGGAACGCCGTGATCCCGCGATGCCCGCTGCCCGGCTCGACGGTGGCGAACACGACGTAGGACTGCGCGACGCCGCCGTTCGAGATCCACGCCTTCTGCCCGTTCAGGACGTAGCCGCCGTCGGAGCGCTTGGCGGTCGTGCGCATGCCGGCGGCGTCGGAGCCGAAGTCCGGCTCGGTCGTCGCCAGGGCGGTCATCGGCGGGCGCTCGCCCGCGAGCGGGCGCAGCCAGCGCTCCTTCTGCTCGTCGGTGCCGAGCGCGAGCACCGGCTCGGCGAAGAACCCGTTCGACGTGATCAGGTTGCCGATGCCCGAGCAGCCGTGGCACAGCTCCTCCTGCACGAGGCAGCCGGTGAAGACGTCGGTCAGCCCGCCGCCGCCGTACTCCTCGGGCAGCATGAACGACGTCAGCCCGATCTCCGCGGCCTTGTGCCACGTGTCCCACGGCACCTGCGTGTCGGCCTCGTCGACCGCCGCCGCGACGGGCCGGATCTCGCGCGCGGCGAAGTCGCGGCAGACGCGCTGGATCTCCTCCTGCTCCTGGGTCAGCTCGATCACGGGCGGGAACGTATTAGGTTGCCCGCCATGCCCGCAGCCATCACCGGTGGCGAGCTGGTCGTGCGCAGCCTGGCCGCGCACGGCGTCGAGCTCGTCTTCGGCATCCCGGGAACGCACAACCTCGAGCTGTACGCGCACCTCGACCGGCACGGCATCCGGCACGTCTCGCCGCGCCACGAGCAGGGCGCGGGCTACGCGGCCGACGGCTACGCGCGCGCGTCGGGGCGGCCCGGCGTCGCCGTGAC
>DASZJZ010000010.1:0-11997 GCA_035947555.1 Thermoleophilaceae bacterium
GCTCCGCGCAAACCATGACGTCCGTCGCCGACGCGTGGATCGACCAGAGCAGCCCGTCGTCGAACAAGGGCGGCGACTCGATCCTCAAGCTCATGTCCAAGAGCGGGAACGCGAACCTGCGAGCGCTCGTCCGGTTCAACCTCCCGACCGTCCCGACGGGCTGCGTTCTCGACACGGCGAAGCTGCGCCTGTACGCGGCCTCCGCCTCTGGTAGCCAGCGCACGCTCCAGGCCTTCCGGATCGCCGGCTCCTGGACCGAGAGCGGCGTCACCTGGGCGAACGCGCCGGCTACGGCGGACTCGGCGGTCACGACGATCTCGGGCAGCGGCTACCGCGAGTGGAACGTCGCGACGCTCGTCCAGGCGATGTACTCCAGCGGCTCGAACCACGGCTTCCTGATCAAGGACGCCGTCGAGGGTCAAGACGCGGAGCAGCAGCTGCACGCGCGGGAGAAGGGTGTCAACGTCCCGCAGCTCGTGGTCACGTTCAAGGCTGCCCCCTGACAAGTTAAAACCCACCTTTTTTTGGGGGGAGTGAATACCACTTCCGGTAAACCGGAGTGGTATTCACCATGAGTGCATACTGTCGGAAATCCTCGGCGCTTAGTTCTCACAGTGCACTCACATGTTTCTCATTAATCCTCTGCATAGTTGACGTGCCTATGTTGAGGTCCGTCAGGAGCATGCAGGTTCCCCGTCCGTACCTTGTGCTGGGGGTCGTGGCGCTGGTCCTCCTGACCTTCCTCGTGGCTAGAACCGTGGTCTTCGCCAGCCCCGCCCGGTTCGCCGTGGATAGCACCGCCGACGCGGTCGACTCCCAACCGGGCGACGGATCCTGCAGGACGGTTGCGGGGGCGTGCACGCTGCGGGCGGCGATCCAGGAGGCGAACGCGCTTCCCGGTGCGGACGAGATTCAGCTTCCCGGCGGCACGTACGCGCTGGGCATCGCGCCGCAGAACCAGAACGACGCCACCAGCGGCGACCTCGACATCACCGACAGCCTCACGGTCACCGGCGCCGGCGCCGGGTCGACGCATGTGGACGCAAGAACGCTCGACCGCGTATTCGAGGTGGCGGACGACGGCGGGAGTGTTGCGTTCTCCGGGCTCACCATCAGTAACGGAGACGCGGACGAGTACGGGGGCGGGATCCTGAACAGCAGTACCGCGACCGTCACCGTGCAGAGCTCCACGGTGAGGCGGAGCGTGGCAGGCAAGACCGGCGGCGGGATCGACAACCACGTCGGTGGTGAAGTGCACATACGCGATTCGAACGTCACCGACAACTTCGCGCGGGAAAGCGGGAGCGCGATCAACAACAATCGCGACGGCACGGTGACGATCACGGCAAGCACCGTGTCGAGTAATTCAGCGGCTGACGTCGGGCTCGACGAACTGCTGGCGGGTGGCGGCGCGATCTCCAACAACGCGGAGCTCGACACCGCCGGCACGATCACCGTGATCGGCTCGCAGGTGTCGGACAACCGCGCCGGGGGCGGACGCTCCGGCGCCGCGATCTCGAACGACGGCACGGGCAAGGTGGTCGTCGAGGGGACGACCTTCTCCAAGAACCGGGCGCACGCGAACGGTGGCGCGATCTTCAACGGCTCGGGGGAGGTGAGGGTCGCCGGCAGTCGCTTCACGGAGAACTCGGCCACGAATGGCGGGGCGATCTACAGCAGCGCCGACAAGGACGGTCGCGTTACCGTCAGCGGCTCGACCTTCACACTCAACCATGCGGCCGGCGACGGCGGGGCCATCGTTGGCACGGGCACCGGCCACCTGGAGGTCCTCGACGGCACCTTCTCTAAGAACGACGCCGATGACTGGGGCGGCGCCGTCCAGAACGCCAACAAGGGCAGCGCGGCGATCGAACGCAGCTCGTTCACCGAGAACACCGCACTCAACGGCGGGGGGTTCGCGAACGAGGGCGCCGGCCTGGTGGTCGTCGAGAGCTCCATGTTCACGAAGAACATGGCAGTGGCGGGCGCCATACTCGCCAGCGGCGAGGGCGGCGGCATGCACTCCAACTCGGGTGGCGAAGTCGTCGTCAGCGGCGGCGCGTTCACCGACAACAAGGCGCGCAGCGGCGGCGGCTTCAGCAACGCGGGCGGTGGGACGGTGGAGATCACCGGCACCCGCTTCGCAGCGAACCACGCGGAGGAGCAGGGCGGCGGGCTGCTGATCGAGTCCGGGGCGGTCCGCATGCTGAATATCGACGTGGTCGGCAACGTCGCCGACGGGGACGAGGAGGCCGGCGGCGGCATCTCCTATGCCGGCGACAAGGCAGTGGGCGTCGGCGAGACCTCGGCGCTCGAGCTCTCGCGCATCCGCGACAACAAGGCCAAGGGACCTGGAGGCGGCGTCGACAGCCGCGGCGATGGTCCGCTTGCCATCACCACCACGACGATCGCCGGCAACACCGCGGCGATCGGCGGCGCGGTCCACCACGTGGGCGACGCGCCGCTGCTGGTGACCCGCAGCACGCTCTCCGGCAACTTCGCCGAGAGCGGCGGCGGGGTGTTCAGCGACGGCGACGGCGAGGCGACCGTCGAGAACACCACGGTTTCCGGCAACCGCGCCGGCCAGTTCGGCGGCGGCCTCCTGGTCTCGTCGCGGCTGACGATGAGAAACAGCACCGTTACGAGCAACTCGGCGCCGTCCGGCGCCGGCGTCGACAACGGCGGCGGCGCACTGATCGGCGACGGCTTGGTTTTCCTGCTCAACACGATCGTGGCGGGGAACACCACGGGCGGCAACTGCGCCGGCGCGATCACCTCGCTCGGCGGCAACCTCGAAAACGCCAACACCTGCGTGCTCAGACAGCTCACCGACCACCCGGGCACCGACCCCCTCCTGGGCCCGCTGGCCGACAACGGGGGCCCGACGCAGACGCACGCGCTGCTGGCCGGCAGCCCCGCTCAGGAGAACGCCCTCTGCACTGAGCTCGATCCCTGCCCCTCGCTCGACCAGCGCGGCGTCGAGCGGCCCAGGTACGACAGCTTCGACATCGGCGCGTACGAGTCGGAGCTGACGCCGGGCAGCGCCGGGGAGCAGCGCTGCGCCGGCTACACCGAGCGTCCGGTCCTGGCCGACTTCGACAGCTGGGTCTCCGAGGGCTCGCCCGGCACGAACTACGGCAACGACTCCATCCTCAAGGTCGACGCCCAGGGCAGCGCCAACGAACGCGCGCTTGTGCACTTCGACCTGCCGCCAACCCCGCCCGGGTGCAAGCTCGTGGCCGCCAGTCTGCGGCTGCACGCCTCGTCGGCCGCGGCCGGTCGCACGCTCGAGGCCGTGCGCATCGCCTCCGCCTGGAGCGAGCAGGCGATCACCTGGGGCAACCAGCCGGCCGTCGCCGGGCCGGTCGCGCAGACGGAGTCCGGCCCCGAGACGCGCGAGTGGGACGTGCTCGCCCAGACGCTCGACATGTACGCGCACGGCGAGCACGGCTTCCTGATCCGCGACGCCGTCGAGACCGGGACCGGCGAGCAGTCGTTCCACAGCGGCGAGAAGGGTCCGGAGCACCCGCCCGAGCTGATCCTGGTCTTCGACGACCCGAGTCCCACGCCGCTCCCCGGCACCTGCCCGACCACGCCGCAGAGCCTGTCGGCCGACCGCGACAGCTGGGTGAGCCAGAGCAGCGCTGCGAGCAACTTCGGCAGCGACTCGGCGCTGAAGGTGAAGTCGCAGAGCGGCGCCAACTCGCGCGCTCTGATCCGCTTCCCGCTGCCGCTCCTGCCCGCCGCGTGCACGAGCATCGCCTCTGCCACCCTTCGCGTCGAGGCGGCCTCGGCCAAGGAGGGCCGCACGCTCGAGGCGCTGCAGGCGGCCGGGGCCTGGAGCGAGAGCGGCGTGACGTGGGCGAACCAGCCGGGCGTGACGGGTCCCGCGGCGACCGTGGCCTCGGCCCTGGGCCAGCTCGAATGGGACGTGACCGACCACCTGCTCGGGATGTACACGTCCGGCAACCGTGGCTTCGTCATCCGGGATGCCTCCGAGAACGGAGCCGGTGACGAGCAGACGCTCAACAGCCGCCACAAGCTGACAGACGGGCCACCCCAGCTGGTGCTGGCCTTCGACGACAGCACCCCCGAGACAGTGATCGACTCCGGGCCGGACGCGGTGACGGACAGCGTGACCGCGACCTTCAGGTTCTCCTCCGACCGCGACGACGCCTCGTTCCAATGCTCCCTGGACGGGGCGGCGTTCACGGCGTGCACCTCGCCCTACTCGCTGGACGGACTGGCCGAGGGCGACCACAGGCTCGACGTGCGGGCGACCCGACCGATCCGGGCGGTGGACCCGACGCCGGCGAGCTATGAGTGGAAGGTCGCGATCCCGCCGAAGACGACCATCGTCGATGGACCTGTCTCGCCGAGCGACAGCGCGAACGTCGCGCTGGCCTTCACCGCCGACGACCCGGATGCGACGTTCGAGTGCTCGCTGAACGGGGTGGCCTTCGAGGAGTGCACGTCGCCGGTCGAGTACACGAACCTTGCGGACGGAGCCAACGAGGTCCGCGTCCGGGCCACCGATCCGCTGGGCAACGTTGAGCCGGATCCGGCCGCGCACGCGTGGACCGTGGCGGTCCCACCGGCGCCGACCATCGATTCCGGTCCGGACCGGTTGACGGGTAGCACCGTGGCCGGCTTCGAGTTCAGCGGGACGGACAACGGACCGGCGCCGGCGCCGCTCAGCTTCGAGTGCCGTCTCGACGCGGGCGCCTGGGAGCCGTGCTCGAGCCCGCACGGGTACGGCGCGGGGCCGGGCCAGGAGCCCTTGCCCGACGGCACGCATGTCTTCGAGCTGCGGGCCACCGACGCGACGGGTAACCAGGGCGAGGCGTCCTATCAGTGGACCGTCGACACTGTGGCGCCCGCCGTGGCGATCGGGTCCTTCCCTGACCGGTTGACCAGGAGCACGGAGGCGAGCTTCGAGTTCGACGCCACCGACGAGGGGCCGGCGGAGCCGCCGCTGCGCTTGGAGTGCAAGCTCGATGGCGGCGAGTGGGAGGCGTGTTCGAGCCCGCAGGCCTATGGCGGGACGGGCGCAGACGCGCTGCCCGATGGCGACCACGTGTTCGTCGTCCGGGCCACCGACGGCGCGGGGAACGTCGGCGAGGCGTCCTATGAGTGGACGGTGGACACGGTGGCGCCGGTGGCGCAGGTCGACGGCGGTCCCGCCACGTTGACGAAGCGCACGGACGCCAGCTTCCACTTCAGCGCGACCGACGAGGGGCCGGCCGAGCCGCCGCTGCGTTTCGAGTGCCGGCTCGATGCCGGCGAGTGGGAGCCGTGCTCAAGCCCGCAGGGGTACGGCGGTGAGGGCCCGGCGGCATTGCCCGACGGTAAGCACGTCTTCGCGGTGCGGGCCATCGATGGGGCTGAGAACGTGGGCGAGTCGGCGTCGTACGAGTGGACGGTCGACACGGTCGCGCCGAAGACCACGATCACGTCTGGGCCCGACCGATTGACCAACGTGACGAAGGCGAGCTTCGCGTTCGCGGCTGACGAGGACGCCACCTTCGAGTGCCGGCTCGACGAGGGCGGGTGGGTGCCGTGCGAGAACCCGAAGGACTACGGGGCGGGACCGGGCGATCCGCGGCTGCCGGACGGCAGTCATGTGTTCGCGGTGCGGGCCACGGACGGCGCCGACAACCTCGGCGAGGCGGTGTCGTACGAGTGGACCGTCGACACGGTGGCGCCGAAGGCCACGATCGGGTCGGGGCCGGACCCGCTGACGAACCAGACGGAGGCGAGCTTCGAGTTCGAGGCCGACGAGGATGCGACGTTCGAGTGCAAGCTCGACACCGGCGAGTGGACGAGCTGCACGAGCCCGCAGTCCTATAGGGCGGGGCCGGACGAGCCGCCGCTTACGGACGGCGAGCACACGTTCTCGGTCCGCGCCACTGACCGGGCGCACAACCTGGGTGTCGAGGCGTCCTACAGCTGGACGCTGGACACGGTCGCCCCTGTTGCGTCGATCGTCTCCGGCCCGGACCTGTTGACGAACCAGACGGAGGCGAGCTTCGAGTTCGAGGCCGACGAGGATGCGACGTTCGAGTGCAAGCTCGACACCGGCGAGTGGACGAGCTGCACGAGCCCGCAGTCCTATAGGGCGGGGCCGGGCGAGCCGCGGCTCACGGACGGCGAGCATGTCTTCGTGGTGCGGCCTACGGACGTCGCGGGCAACCTCGGCGCCGAGGAGTCCTACGGCTGGACGGTGGACACGGTGGCGCCCGTGGCGTCAATCGGCTCCCGCCCGGACCGCCTGACCAACCGCGCCGCGGCCACTTTCGAGTTCGCGGCGGACGAGCAGGCCACATTCGAGTGCAAGCTCGACGCCGGTGACTGGACAAACTGCACCAGCCCGCAGTCCTATGGGGCCGGGCCGGACGAGCCGCCGCTCACGGACGGCGAGCACACGTTCTCGGTCCGCGCCACTGACCGGGCGCGCAACTTGGGTGTCGAGGCGTCCTACAGCTGGACCGTCGACACGGCTGAGCCGGTGGCATCGATCGGCTCTGGCCCCGACCGGCTGACGGGGAGCACCGAGGCGACGTTCGAGTTCAGCGGCGCCGACAACGGGCCGGCCGAGCCGCCGCTTCGCTTCGAGTGCAGCCTGGACGGGGGCGGCTGGACGAGCTGCAACAGCCCACAGTCGTATGGGGCAGGGCCTGGCGGGCCGCCGCTCGGCGACGGCCAGCATCTCTTCATGGTGCGCGCCGGCGACGGGGCGGGGAACGTGGGCGAGGCGGTGTCCTATGACTGGACGGTCGACACGGTGGCGCCGCAGGTCTCGATCGATTCCCGCCCCGAGTCGCTCACCAAGAGCACGGAGGCGAGCTTCGAATTCAGCGCCGGCGAGGACGCCTCGTTCGAGTGCAGGCTCGACGAGGGCGACTGGGTGGCGTGCGAGAGCCCGCAGACCTACGGCGGCGCAGGGCAGACGCCGCTGGCCGACGGCCGGCACACCTTCGAGGTGCGGGCGACCGATCGCGCCGGCAACGTGGGCGCCGCGGCGTCGTACAGCTGGACGGTCGACACGGTGGCGCCGACCACCACGATCACCTCGAAGCCGTCCGATCCGAGCGACAGCCGGACGGCGACCTTCGCGTTCAGCGCCGAGGGGGCCGCCAGCCTCGAGTGCAAGCTGGACGCGGGCGCATGGCTGCCGTGCATGAGCCCGCACGGCTACACGGACCTGGCCGACGGCGAGCACACGTTCCAGGTTCGCGCCACCGACGTCGCAGGCAACCAGGGGAGCGCGGCGTCCTACACCTGGACGATCGACACCACGGCGCCCGACACCACGGCTCCTGACACGTCCATCACGGCCGCACCGGCCGCCCTGAGCACCAGCACGTCGGCGAGCTTCAGCTTCACGGGCAGCGACAACGAGACCTCGCAGTCGGCACTCCGGTTCGAGTGCCGCCTGGACAGCCAGTCGGCGGCTGCCTTCGCCTCCTGCTCCAGCCCGAGTAGCTACACCGGCCTGAGCCAGGGATCGCACACCTTCGAGGTGCGTGCGATCGACGCAGCCGGCAACGTCGACTCCACCCCCGCCAGCCACACGTGGACTGTGGACACGGTCGTCCCGCTGGCGACGATCACCTCCGGGCCGTCCGGGCCGACGAACGACTCGACGCCGACGTTCGCGTTCTCGAGCGAGGCCGGTGCGAGCTTCCAGTGCCGCGTCGACAACGGTGCGTTCGCCGCATGCAGCTCGCCGCACACAACGGCGGCGCTGGCGGACGGGGCGCATACGTTCGAGGTGTGGGCCACCGACGCGGCGGGCAACACAGGCGCCGCAGCGAGCCGGGCGTTCACGGTGGACACGGTGGCGCCGCAGACGACGGTCGACTCCGGTCCGTCCGGGCTGACCAACGACTCGACGCCGACGTTCGGGTTCTCGAGCGAGGCGGGGGCGAGCTTCCACTGCCGCGTCGATGCGGCCGCGTTCGCGGCGTGCAGTTCGCCGCTCACGACGGGGGCATTGTCGGATGGCGCGCATACGTTCGAGGTGCGCGCCACCGACGCGGCCGGCAACACCGACGCCAGTCCCGCGAGCCGGGCGATCACGGTCGACACGGCGGCTCCGCAGACGACGATCACGACGGCGCCTCCCGCAACGACGTCGAGCACGAGCGCCGAGTTCGGCGTCAACTCGAACGACTCCGGCGCGACCTTCGAGTGCTCCCTCGACGGGGCGGCATTCGCCACCTGCACCTCGCCGCGCATCTACAGCGGACTGGCCGTCGGGACGCACCAGTTCGGCGTCCGCGCCCGAGATGCGGCCGGGAACCTAGACGCCAGCCCGGCCACGCACTCGTGGACGATCACCGCGCCGCAGCAGGGCTGCGGCAGCCCGGCCACCGCACTCGCGGCCGCCGACGCCTGGGTCGACGAGAACAGCCCGACCAACAACAAGGGCACCGACTCCATCCTCAAGGTCCAGTCCAAGGGGCCGAGGGACAACTTCCGGGCGCTCGTCCGCTTCACCCTGCCCGCCGTGCCGGAGGGCTGCGCGGTCGAGTCCGCGACCCTGCGTCTGTACTCGCCGTCGGCGAAGACGCCGCGGACCATCCAGGCCCTGCGCCTCGCCTCCGCCTGGTCGGAGAACCTGGTCAACTGGAGCAACCAGCCTCTGACGATCGGGCCGGCCGCCACGGCCGCCGCCGGCACCGGCTACAGGGAGTGGAGCGTCACCTCACAGGTGCAGGCCATGTACACGGAGGCCAATCACGGCTTCCTAATCCGCGACTCGGTCGAGGGCCAGGACGCCGAGCAGCAGTTCCACAGCAGGGAGAAGGGCGAGAACCCGCCCCAGCTCGTGGTCCGCTTCGTGGCGGCCGGTCCCTGAGCATGAGGCCGAAGACATTCACCACCGCGCGACGTCTCGCACTCGCCAGCTGCGTGGCGGCATTGCTCGTCGCCCCGTCCGCCTACGGCCAGTCGGCTCCGCCGGCGGGCGAGTGCCAGGAGGCGACCGTCGTCGCGCCGGTAGAGGCCGACGCCTGGGTCGACCTGAACAGCCCCCTCGCCAACAAGGGCACGGACGCTTTGCTGGACGTGAGCGGGGACGCGCGCGCGCTAGTGCGTTTCCGGCTGCCGAGCGAGGTGCCGGCGGGCTGCGTGGTGGAGTCGGCCAGGCTGCGCCTGTACGCCGACTCGGGCGCGGAGGGCTTCAGGGTGGAGGCGGTCCCGGTCGCGAGGCCGTGGTCCGAGATGGCGGTCAACTGGGAGAACCAGCCGGGGACCGCCGGCGAGGCGGTGTCCGCGTGGTCGATCGACGGATACATGACGTGGAACGTCACCGCGCACGTGCGCGAGATGATCGGCGGCGTGAACAACGGCTGGTTGATCCGCGACCGGTTCGACGGCACGGACCTAGCCGGCGGGCACGGGTTCTACGCGCGCGAGAAGTCCGAGTTCCCGCCGCAGGTCGTGATCCGCTTCGCGTCGCCGCCCACGGGAGAGCCTCAGCCGCCTGAGCCGCCGGCGCCTGCGCAGGTGACCTGCGGCCAGCTGGTGAAACGCAGCATCCGTCTCACCAACAACTTGGCCAACTGCCCCGGCGACGGGCTGGTGATCGGCGCCGAGCGGATCATCGTCGACCTGGACGGCCACACGATCGACGGGGTCGGGCTCGGCGACGGTATCCAGAACGAGGGCTACGGCGGAGTGGTGATCCGCGACGGCACCGTGACGGAGTTCGACCACGGCGTGCAGCTCCTGGCCGAGACCGCAGGCGGGCTCGTCGAGAACCTCACCCTGCAGCACAACGAGGTGTCGGGCATCACGCTGTTCGACGCCCGCGACGGCAACCTGCTCCGCGGCAACACGCTCCTGGAGAACGGCGGCGGCCTGCTGCTCCTGAGCGGCACCACCGGCGCGACCGTCGAGAACAACACGCTGACGCTCAACTCGGGCGGCGCGCTCGAGCTACGCGACGCCGACCGCAACCGGCTGGAGGGCAACCACGTGGTCGGCGGCGGCGACCTCGGCATCGGGCTCGAACGCTCCACGGGCAACGTGCTGGTGGGCAACGTCGTGTCCGGCACGAGCGACGGAGGGATCGACGTGCAGCTCGGCTCCCACGGCAACCGGGTAGAGGGCAACACGGTCACCGAGACGGGCGACACGGGCATCCTGGTCAAGGAGTCCGACCGCAACGAGGTGGTCGGCAACAGCACGCACGGGATGTCGGACGCCGGCATCTCCCTCGAGGCCGCCAATGACGGCCTGGTGGTCGACAACGACCTCGGCGCAAACCCCGGCGGCCTGCAGGTGGACGGGTCCAGCCGCAACCTCGTCTCGGGCAACGTCGCCGTGGGCGGGGCGGGAATCGGGATCGAGCTCGGCGGCGGCTCGTACGGCAACACGGTCACGCAGAACACGACGAACGCCAACGGCGCGAACGGCATCTACATCGCCGACGAGGCGCTGATCGATCCGTTTGGCCTCGACCCGAGCAACGTGATCTCGCACAACGTCGCCAACGGGAACGGGTCCAACGGCATCACGCTCGCCAAGGGCGGGCACGTCGTCACCGGGAACGAGACGCGCGAGAACCGCAGCTGGGGAATCAACGCCGGCCCGGGCACGATCGACGGCGGCCGCAACGCCGCCAGCCTCAACGGCCAGGCCGCCCAGTGCAGCGGCGTGTTCTGCAAGGGCGAGTGGAACCCGCCCGAGACGGAGATCGACGAGCACCCGCCCGAGTTCACCCGCAGCGGCTCCGCCACCTTCGCCTTCTCGGCGGACGACGACACGACGCCGCCGTCCGATCTGCGGTTCGAGTGCCGCCTCTACCGGGACGAGCCGTCTGCCTTCGCGGCGTGCACGAGCCCGCAGACGTACACCGAGCTCACCACGGGCACGTACACCTTCGAGGTGCGCGCGACCGACCGCCTCGGCAACATGGACGAGCCGGAGACGTTCACCTGGTCGATCGACAACACGCCGCCGGAGACGCGCATCGACTCCGGGCCGGCGGAGCTGACGCGAGAGACCTCGGCGAGCTTCGAGTTCTCGTCGAACGAGCCGGGCTCGACGTTCGAGTGCGCGCTCGGCGACGGGGCGTTTGCGGCGTGCACCGACTACAGCGATCTCGGGGACGGTGAGCACACGTTCCGCGTGCGGGCGACCGACCGCGCCGGCAACGTCGACGAGTCGCCGGCGAGCTACGGCTGGACGATCGACACGACGGCGCCGGAGACGACGATCGACTCGGGTCCGGCCGATCCGACCAACGAGACGAGTGCGAGCTTCTCGTTCTCGTCGAACGAGGCGGGTTCGACGTTCGAGTGTTCGGTCGACGAGGCCGAGTTCGGTGCGTGCGAGACCGAGTACAGCGATCTCGCGGAGGGTGAGCACACCTTCCGCGTGCGGGCGACCGACCGCGCCGGCAACGTCGACGAGTCGCCGGCGAGCCACGGCTGGACGATCGACACGACGGCGCCGGAGACGACGATCGACTCGGGGCCGGCCGATCCGACCAACAAGGCGAGCGCGAGTTTCGAGTTCTCGTCCAACGAGGCCGGTTCCACGTTCGAGTGTTCGCTGGACGGGGCTCCGTTCGAGGCCTGCGCGTCCGGCTACTCCGATCTCGCGGAGGGCTCGCACGAGCTGCGCGCGCGTGCGACGGATCGGGCGGGCAACACCGACCCGACGCCGGTGAGCTACACGTGGCTCGTCGATCTGACGGCGCCCGAGACGTCGATCGGCGACCGGCCGGCCGACCCGACCAACAGCACGACCGCGGGTTTCTCGTTCTCGTCCGACGAGGCGGGTTCGACGTTCGAGTGTTCGGTCGACGAGGCCGAGTTCGGTGCCTGCGAGACCGAGTACAGCGATCTCGCGGAGGGTGAGCACACCTTCCGGGTGCGCGCCACCGACCGCGCCGGCAACGTGGAGGAATCGCCGGCCGGCTACACCTGGGTCGTCGACCTGACGGCTCCGGAGACGACGATCGACTCGGGCCCGGCGGATCCG
>DASZJZ010000011.1:0-42946 GCA_035947555.1 Thermoleophilaceae bacterium
GCCTCGGAGTCGGCCTTCTGCTCGGTGTCGGCGTCCTGCTCGAGCTCCTGGTACTGCCCGGAGCCGCCGCAGCCCGACTTGCAGTCGGACTCGCTCTTCTGCTCCTGGTCGGCGTCCTGCTCGGTCTTGGCCTCGTTCGATGCCTCGGACTCGGCCTCGTTCTCGAGCTCCTGCTTGGCGGAGCTGTCGCCACCGCCCTTGTTGCCGCCGCCGATTGAAACCGGCACGTTGGCGTTCAGCGCATCCTGGTACGCGTTCGCCTCGGAGTCGGCCTTCTGCTCGGTGTCGGCGTCCTGCTCGAGCTCCTGGTACTGCCCGGAGCCGCCGCAGCCCGACTTGCAGTCGGACTCGCTCTTCTGCTCCTGGTCGGCGTCCTGCTCGGTCTTGGCCTCGTTCTCGAGCTCCTGCTTGGCGGAGCTGTCGCCACCGCCCTTGTAGTCGCCCTTGTGGTCGTCCTTGCCCTTCTTGTCGTCCTTGCCCTTCTTGTCGTCCTTGCCACCACCGATCGAGATCGGCGCGTTGACGTTGACCGCGTCCTGCTTGGCGGTCGCGTCGGAGTCGGCCTTCTGCTCGGTGTCGGCATCCTGCTCGAGCTTCTGCGCCTGGCCGGAGCCGCCGCAGCCGTAGCTGCAGTCGGAGCTGGACTTCTGCTCCTGGTCGGCGTCCTGCTCGGTCTTGGCCTCGTTCGATGCCTCGGACTCGGCCTCGTTCTCGAGCTCCTGCTTCGCGGAGCTGTCGCCACCGCGCACGTCACCGCCGCCGATCGAGACCGGCACGTTGGCGTTCACCGCGTTCTGCTTGGCGGTCGCCTCGGAGTCGGCCTTCTGCTCGGTGTCGGCGTCCTGCTCGAGCTCCTGGTACTGACCGGAGCCGCCGCAGCCCGACTTGCAGTCGGACTCGCTCTTCTGCTCCTGGTCGGCATCCTGGTCGGTCTTGGCCTCGTTGGAAGCCTTCGACTCGGCCTCGTTCTCGAGCTCCTGCTTGGCGGACGAGTCGCCGCCGTAAACGTCGCCGCCGCCGATCGAAACCGGCACGTTCGCGTTCACGCCGTTCTGGTACGCGTTCGCCTCGGACTCGGCCTTCTGCTCCGTGTCCGCGTCCTGCTCGAGCTTCTGCGCCTGGCCGGAGCCACCGCAGCCGTACTCGCAGTCGGAGGTCGACTTCTGCTCCTGATCGGCGTCCTGCTCGGTCTTCGCCTCGTTGGACGCCTTCGAGTCGGCCTCGTTGTCGAGCTCCTGCTCGGCAGACGAGTCGCCGCCGTAGACCTTCCCGCCGGCGATCGAGACCGGCACGTTGGCGTTCACGCCGTTCTGCTTGGCGGTCGCCTCGGAGTCGGCCTTCTGCTCGGTGTCGGCATCCTGCTCCAGCTTCTGGAACTGGCCGGAGCCGCCACAGCCGGCCTTGCAGTCAGACGAGCTGACCTGCTTCTGGTCGGCGTCCTGCTCGGTCTCGGCCTCGTTGGAAGCCTCGGACTCGGCCTCGTTATCGAGGTCCTGCGTCGCGGAGCTCGAACCGCCGGGGCGCGAGTCCCCGAGGTGCGTGTCGCCCACGGACACTCCGTCGCCTGAGACGGAGACCGGGACGTTGGCGTTCACGCCGCTCTGCTCGGCGTACGCGTCCGAGTCTGCCTTCTGCTCGGTGTCCGAGTCCTGCTCGAGCCACTGAGCCTGACCCGAGCCGCCGCAGCCGTAGCTGCACGATGACCCGGTGTACTGCCCTTGGTCTGCGTACTGGTTTGTGGTGCTGCTGTTGGAGGCCTGAGAGTTGGCCTTGTTGCCGGCGGACTGATCGGCGGTGCTCTGCGCGAACGCAGGGGCGGATCCACCGATGGCCAGCGCAAGGACGACAACGCTCAGCGCGATGAGTCGGGAGCTCATCCACCTCCTCCTTTCGATACGGGGGTTGCGTTGGCTGAGGACGCAATGCGCGCCCGCCGGGCCGCGAGTGCACGCCCGGCGTATCGAAAGACGGGTGAGAGACGTGGCCGGGCTCCCGCGCTCCGGCTGCCACTCCTAGTCGCGGCTGGGTGTCACAGGCTCCTTCGACTCCGGGGGCGGAGCGGGGGGTTTGAGCGAGACACCAGGCCGTTGGGACTCCGTCGAGCACCGCGGACACCTTGCGACAGATCCCGGATCGTCGCCAGCGATTCGTGATTTACGCAGCCGAGCCTTGCGTATTTCGTACGCAAAAACGCCGCTATGGAGCGCTATTCGGGGCGCTGGCCGCCGTCTGCGGGTGGTTTTCCGGGTGCCCGGTTCTCCACCTGCGGCAGGTCCTCGACCTTCTTCGAGCGGGTGCGGCGGCGGTAGCCGGCCGCGCTCTGCACGCTCGACGGCCGCCACTCCGTGCCGCCCCTCGGGGTGGGCACGCCCTCCCTGTTGAGCACGTCGGCGATGGCCTGAAGGGTCATGCCGTCGGAGCGCATGGCGGCGATCCGCTTGCGTATATCGGGCCAGTCGGCGGCGGTGCTGCCGCTCTTCGCGCGGCGCTTCGAGCGGGCGGCGGCCAGGCCCTTGCGGGTGCGCTCGGAGAGACGCTCGCGCTCCCACCCGGCCACCGAGGCGAGCGCGTGGGCGGTGGCGCGGCCGGCGGGGTTGGCCGTGTCGAGGTCGAGGTCGACGGCCACGAGGCGCACCCCGTTCTTCTCCAGCCACTGGACGATCGTCCCGAGCTCCGCCACGGAGCGGCTGAGGCGGTCGAGGCCGGTGACGACGAGGCAGGAGGCGTCGCCCGCGGCGATCCGCTCGATCAGGTAGGAGAGGCCGGCGCGGTCGAGCGCCTTGCCTTTCTCCGGCTCCCGCTCGCGGACCACCTCGACGAGCTCCAGGTTGAGACGCTTCGCGCAGCGGTCGATCGCGCGCTTCTGGGCGTCGAGCTCGGCGGTGCTCTGGCCCTCGCCGTTGACGCTGGCGTAGCCGACGGCGCGCACCGGCCGGCCGGTGGGCGTGGGCTGCGGCGGCGGAGCGGGCGGGCGCGTGGCGGCCGGCGCGTCGGCCGTATCTGTCTCGGCTGGCGCGTCGGCGACGTTGAGTTCGGCCGGCGCGTCCGCCGGCCCTCCCTCGGCTTCCAGCCGCTCGGCCTCGTCGCGCTCCTCGCCCGCTGCGGGTGCCCCCTCGCGAGGCGACACCGCCAGCCGTCCGGTCGGCGTCGCGGTGTCGAGCCCCATGTCGATCGCCACCAGGCGGATGTGGGCGCGCTCGAGGCGGTCCACCACGCTCGCCAGCTCCGTCACCTCGCGCGTGAGCCTCTCGAGGTCGCTCACCACGAGGCAGGACGCCTCACCCGCGTCGAGGCGCTCGAGCGCGTAGGACAGTCCGGGCCGGTCGGCGGTGCCGTCGGGCTCGTGTTCGCGGACCACGTCGACCAGCGAGAGGCCCAGCTCCTCGCAGGCGCTCTCGATCACCAGCACCTGCTCCTCGACCTCCGGCCCGTTCAGCGGGAGGTCTGCGGATACGCTCGCGTATCCAAGCGCCGGTACTCCCCGTCGAAAGCCAGCCCGCCAGGCCCCGCGGGGACCACTGAAACGCGATCGTGTTCTCAAACTCTTGCTCAGGTCGCCGGGAGCCCTGCCGCGCTGAAGCGTACTCGCGCCGGGCGGACGAGTGACGGGAGGGGGGCGGCCGGCCGGGAGCGTGCTGCGGTCAAGCACTGGCACCGCGGACGCGCTCGTTGTGCCGGGCCGCTCGCCCGGCTAGCGGCTCGCGGCCCTGACCTCGAACGAGCGGCGGCCGATGCGCCGGCCGTAGTCGGCCTTCGAGCGCGGGCCGAATCCCGGCCACACGATCCACTGGTACTCGCCCGGACCCAGGCGGTAGCGCTTGCCGCGGTACCGCCACCGCAGCTTCAGCCGATGCTGCGGCTTCGACGGCCATGCGGTCAGGATCTTGCCGCGGCGGAACAGCTGCAGGTTGTAGTAGCTCGCGCCGGGAACCGGCGTCCATCTGAGCAGAGGCCGCCGGCCCACTCGGAACACCGCCCTGGCGGCGGGTGCGATCAGGTGCAGGTCGAGGTCGTCGTCCACGGTCGCCGGCTGCGCGACACCGCCGCCGGCGAGCCCGGTTGCGGGCTCCGCGCCGCCCGCACTCTCCACCAGGCTGAACGTGGCCGCCGGGGCCAGCGGCGTGGCGGTGATCGTCGCGGCGCCCACGTTCCCCGCCGCGTCCCGTGCGCGCACCTCGTACGCGTAGCGCACGCCGTTCTCCACCTGACCGTCGACGAAGCTCGTGCCCGGGCCGGCGAACACGTGCGTCGCGGTCTCGAAGCCGACGCCGGGCGTGCGCGTAACGCCCACAGTCTCGGCGTCCGGGCTGGTCCGCCAGCTGAGCGCGACGCTCCGGTCCGCGGCCGTCGCGGCGAGGTCCATGACCGCCGGGGCGGTGGCGTCGAACTTGAGCCCGAAGGCGCGGCTCGCCACGTTCGCGGCCCGGTCACGGCACTCACCGATCACCGCCGCCGCCGCGCCGTCCGGGCCGGCGTAAGTGACCGCCGGACACGACTCGATGCCCGACATGGCGTCCGTGCCGGCGACCGTGAACTTGACCGGGCCGGTGTACCAGCCGTTCGCGTCCGGGCCCCGCTCCGGAGTGGCGGAGAGCTGCGTCGGCGGGGTGGCGTCGTACCTGAAGCCGACGCTCTGCGGACCGCTGGTGTTGCCCGCCGCGTCGGTGCAGGTCCCGCTGACCGAGGCGGAGTCGGTGTCCGGGCCGCCGTAGGTGCTCGACGTGCAGCTCGCCACGCCCGACAGCCCGTCGGCTCCGCCGAAGTCGATCGAGACCGGATGGTTGTACCAGCCGTTCGCGTCGGCGGGGCGGGCGGTCTGGGCCTTGTCGATCGCTGGGGGCGTGGTGTCGTAGCGCAACCCGAAGCCGAGCGGGGCGCTCAGGTTCCCCGCCCTGTCGGTGCAGGTGCCGGTGACCGAGGCGGCGGAGGTGTCCGGGCCGGAGTACGTCCGCCGGCTGCAGCCCGCTACTCCGGACGTGCCGTCCATGCCCTGGAAGTCGACCGTGACCGGCGCCCTGTACCAGCCGGCCTGGTTGGGCGGGCGGTCGGGGGCGCCGCGGGTCACCTCGGGGGCGGTGGCGTCGTACTTGAGGGAGAAGGTCCGGTTGCTCGTGTTGCCGGCCTGATCCCGGCAGCTCGTGCCGAACGACGCCGTGGCCGAGTCCGGACCCGAGTAGGTGACCGGCGGGCACGCCGCGATGCCCGAGGTGCCGTCAGTAGCCTGGAGGTCGAAGCGGACGGCGCGGTTGTACCAGCCATCGGCGTTGGCGCTGCGCTCCGGTGTGACGCCGGCGATGTTGGGGGCGGTCCCGTCGTAGCTCAGGCCGTAACCGAACGGGGCGCTGACGTTGCCGGCTCTGTCTGTGCACGTCCCGGTGAGAGACGCGCTCGCAGCGTCCGGCGCGGAGTAGGTCGGCGCCGTGCACGACTCGACTCCCGACGTCGCGTCGCGGCCGCCGAACGCGACCGTGATCGGGCGGTTGTACCAGCCGTTCACGTCCGGCCCTCGGGCAGGAGTGCCTCCGGTCACCGTAGGTGCAGTGTCGTCGTAACTGAGCTGGACCGATGCCTGGTTGCTGGTGTTGCCGGCCACGTCGGTGCAGGTGCCCGGCACGGAGACGGCGCCCCCGTCCGGCCCGCTGTAGGTCGGCGAGGCGCAGCTCTGAATGCCCGACAGCGGATCGCTCCCGCTGAAGTCGACCCGGACCGCCCGGTTGTACCAACCGTTCCTGTCCGGCCCCCTCACCGCCCGCCCGGTGACGCCGGAGGGCGCGGTCGCGTCGTATTTGATGGGGAAGCTCCGCTCGGCGGAGTGGCCCGCCCGGTCGCGGCAGGTGCCGCTGACGGAGCCCGCGGCGGTCTCCGGGCCCGAGTAGGTGAGCGTGGTGCAACTGGCGATGCCGGAGGTGGCGTCGCTGCCCTGAAAGTCAAATGCGACCGGCGCGTTGAACCAGCCGGCCGGGTTGGGCGAACGTGCAGGACCGGCCCCGGTCACGGAAGGCGGGGTGGCGTCGTAGTTGAGGCCGTAGCCGAGGGTGCCGACGTTGCCGGCCTTGTCGAAGCATCTGCCCGTCAGGGAAGCGGCGCCGCTGTCGGGTCCGTTGTAGGTCTCGGTGGTGCAACCGTCGATACCCGATGTCTGATCGGTGCCGCTGAAGGCGACCGTGACCGGCCTCGTGTACCAACCGCCAAAATCCGCCCCCCGATCGGGCTGGCCGCCGAGGACGGTGGGGGGTGTCTTGTCGAGCCTGATCTTGAGCTCCACCGTCACCGTGGCCTCGCCGTCGTCGACCTTGCAGTACTCGTTGGTTTCGCGCGTGTCGGTGGTGAAGGTCTTGTCCTGACAGCCAGCGACCACCGTGGCGTCCGACGGGGTCACGACCCAGTCGATCGTCACGTTCGACGTGTACCAGCCGACGCAGTTCTGCGGTGCGGGGCTGCACTTGTACGTCACGCTCGGCACCGCCGCCGCAGGGTCGGCGCCGAATGCCATCAACGCCGCGGCCAACACGACCAGTCCGGTCAGCGCCCGGTTAAAGGCATGGGGCCAGCTACGCGTCCGTGCACGGGATCTGTCGCCGCTCTTGGGGGGCTCGGCGAAGAACACCACCTACATCCGCAATGGGGGTCTCTACGACCGTAACGCCGTGGGCGGCCACGGTCAACGCCCGCCGCGAAGCTAACGCGAGACGCGGAAGGTCCTGGGGCCGAGCGGCTGGCCGTAGTTGCTCTTCGAGCGGGGGCCGAACCCTGGCCAGACGACCCAGCGGTACGTCCCGGGCACCAGCCGGCGGCGCTTCCCGTTGTACGTCCAGCGCCGCTTCAGGCGGTAGCGCGCCTTCTCCGGCCAGGCGCTGAGCACCTTGCGGCCCTTGCGGAAGAGCTGGACGTTGTAGTAGCGCGCCCGCATTACCGGCGTCCACCGGAGAACCGGCGGTTGCGCAGGCCGGACCCGCTTCAGCCGAGCCGGCGAGACGAGGTGGGGGTGGGGCACGGCGGCCACGGTGCCGGCCGCCGTGTTCCCGGCGGAGTCGCGTGCGCGGACCTCATAGACATACCGCTCGCGGTTCTTTACGGCCGTGTCCTCGAACTTGTCGCCCGGACCTCGGAATACCACGCTGGCACCGGCCGCACCCACACCCGGGCTCCGCCACACCTCGACGGCCTCCGCCTCGGTCTGCCAGCGCACGGTCACGCTCCGATCGCCAGTGACCGCCTTCAGCCCGGCGAGTGGCGGCGCGGTAGCGTCGTAGCGGAGCCCATAGCCGAACGGGCCGCTCACGTTCCCGGCCTTGTCGACGCATGTGCCGAACACGGACGCGGCGCTGGTGTCCGGCCCGCCGTAGGTCGGCGCAGTGCAGGAGTCGATTCCCGACGTCAGATCGCTGCCGCTGAACGCGATCGCGACCGGGTGGTTGTACCAGCCGTTGAAGTCGGCTCCTCGAGCGGGTTGCCCTCCGGTCACCACCGGCGGCGTCTGGTCGACCCTCATCCTGAACTCGACGGTCGTGGCGGCTTCGCCGTCATCGGCTCTGCAGAACTCGTTCGTGCCTGCGGTGTCGGTTGTGTAGGTCTTGTCCTGGCAGCCCGCGACCACGGAGTTGGACGGCACTACGTCCCAATCGATGGAGACGGCAGACCGGTACCAGCCCGTGCAGTTCTGAGGCGCGGGCGAGCACTTATAGGTGATACTCGGCACGGCGTGCGCGCGCTCGGCGGCGCCGAGCATCACCACGCCCACGATCGCGAGGGCGAGTAGTGCAGCGTTTACGACGTGGGGGCGACGTAGGGCCTGCGAGTACGTTTGGGGGCGTCCTTGGGGGGAGGAACGTGGTCCATCTCGACCGTAGACCCGCTCGTGCGGGCTGTCAACCGCCTTTGGGGGAACGGTGGCGCGATGGGCCTATCGGCCCAGGAAGTCCTCGACCTCGGCGGCCGCCGCGTCGAGCGCCCTCTGCGCCAGCCCGCCGCCGAAGCTCACCCGGGCCACTCCCAGCGCCGCGAGCTCGCTCCGGCCGAGCCCGCCCGGCACGCCCACGATGTTGACCGGCGCCCCGACCTCCTCCACGAGCCGGCGGATCGCCGCGCGGCCGCGGGCGGCGAACGGGTACACGCAGTCGGCGCCCGACTCCGCGTAGCGGCGGCCGCGCGCGACCGCGTCGTCCAGCACCGAGCCCGGGTCGGCGTCCGGCGCGGCGCGCAGGAACGAGTCGACCCGCGCGTTCAGCACCACGTCCACGCCCGCCCGGCGGCCCGCCTCCTTGATCGCCGCCAGTCGCTCCGCGTGGACGTCGGGGTCGGCGAGCTCGCCCGTGGAGTGGTCGGTGTCCTCCTGGTTGAGCCCCACCGCGCCCGCCTCCAGCAGCCCCGCCACCAGCTCATCCGGCGCGAGCCCGTAGCCCGCCTCGAGGTCGGCGGTCAGCGGGAGGTCGACCGCGGCGGCGATCCGGCCCACCGCGGCCAGCATCGCGGCGGGCGGAGTGCGCTCGCCGTCCTCGTAGCCGAGCGCCTCGGCCACACCGACGCTGGTCGTGGCGAGGGCCGCGGCGCCGGTGGCCGCCAGCCGCCGGGCGCTCGGCGGGTCCCACGCGTTGGGAAGCACGACCGGGTCGCCCGGCCGGTGCAGCTCGCGCAGCCGGCGGGCCCGCTCGGCCAGCCCGGGCGCCCGTCGGTCAGGCACGATCCGCGAGCGCAGCCCCGTCCGGACGACCCTCAGCGAGCGCCCTCACTCCACCGTCACCCCAAACGCCGAGCGCACCTTGTCGCCGTCCTTCCGGGCCCCCGACACCACGGCGCCCAGCGGCTCGAGGTACGGCTTCACCTCCTGCCACTCCGAGGCCGAGCCCGCCGGTCCCGAGTCGAGCAGCTCCACGATCGGATCGAACGCCAGGAAGAACGAGACCGCGTAGCCCTCCCCGAGCGCCTCCTCGGCGGCCGTGAAGGTCGGCGACTCCGCCAGCGTCTCGCCAGGTTCGAGCGCGTCGGTCGCCGCGGCGTCGCCGTACGCGGCCACCACCTTGCCGTCGCGCTGGAACAGGTGGATGGGCTGCGGCACGTCGACGGTGCGCAACGTCACCCCCTCGCCTCCGCCGCCCAGCGACAGCGGACCCACACGGGTCCCGGCCGGCGCGTGCTCCCGCGCGAGGCGGGCGATCCCGTCGATGAAGCGCCCCGAGGCCGCCTCGTCGCTCGTCTCCACGACCAGCGCCCCGTCCAGCGACTCGAGGGTCGTGCCGCGTACGAACACGCTCCAGTCGCCCATCCAGGACGTCACGTCCTTCTCGAGGTCGAGACCGGTCGCGGCCCTGAACTGCTGCTCGATCATCCCGCGTCCGCCCACCGCGCCGGCGAACAGGTCGATGTACGCCTCCAGCGTCTGCCCAAGGTCGGGTTGCGCGAAGGCCAGCCACGAGTCCGCCGGCAGCTCCCCGGCGGCGCCGCTGCCCTCGGCGACGATCGGGAAGCCGGTGAGCATCGACGCCGGCACGGTGCCCTCGAACAGCACGCCGTCCTCGTTGGCCCGCGCCGTCACCAGCACCGGCTCCTCGAAGAACTGCCGGAACTGCCCCAGGAGCGCGGCCGACTGCGGCATCCGCTCGATCTCCTCCAGCACCGCGGGCATGTCCGCGTACACGAACGCAAGGCGCTCCTCGGGCGCATCCTCGAGCGTCTCGCGGTAGCGGTCGTCGTCGTCGATCGAGTCGCCGCCCTCGACCGTGTCGATCGCGGCATGGACCCCACCCTCGTTGCCGACGACCAGCCAGCCGTCCACCACGGCCGCCGCGCCGTCCTCGTCGGGGAACGTGTACAGGGTCTGACCGCGATGCTCGGACTTGCGCGCGCCACCGTCCTTCTCGATGGCTTCGACTGTGGCGTCCTCGTCATCCGTGGCCACGAGCAGTGCAGCGTCCGCGTGCTCGCCGCCGGCCTCGATGCTCGACACGAAGAACGCCGCCTCGTCGCCCAGCCACGGCTCGACGTCCTCCCGGTACGTGAGCTCGCTGTCTTCCTCGGCGAACGCCTTCTCCATCAACCGCCCGACGCGGTCGGCCGCGCTTCCCTCGCCCGGGAACGTCGAGACGAGCGCGTCGAGGGCGGCCCTCTGGTCGCCCTCCGGGCGCAGGGTCGCCTCTCCGTACACAAGGGAACCGGCCGGCGCGACCGACGCCGCGCCCGAGGAGGAGGCGCCGTCGTTGCCACAGCCGGCGGCGAAGGCGATCGCGGTGGTCAGGGCAGTGAGGGTGAGGAGAATTCGAGGCATCGAGGTCCTTATCGGCGGGCGGTGCCCTAGAGCTTGACCCATCCGGCGCTGACCCGGCCGGCCCGGTGGGCCTCGAGCAGCGCGAGGCAGATGGACAGGTCCTGGATCGCGAGGCCGGTCGAGTCGAAGAGGGTCACCGCGCCGGGTTCCGAGCGTCCGGGGGCGGACCCGGTGAGCACCTCGCCAAGCTCCGTCACGTCGTCGCGGCTCACGAGGCCAGCGGCCACCGCGCCGGTCAGCTCGCCGCCGTGGCTGGCCTGCTCCCACTCGTCGCAGAAGAGCTCCGCCCGCGCCACCGCCTCCACCGAGGCCTCGGCCTTGCCCGGGCCGTCGGCGCCGAGCATGTTGAGGTGGAGCCCCGGCCGCAGGTCCCCTTCGAGCACGACCGGCTCGGTGCCCGGCGTCACGCAGGTGACGACGTCGCACGCGAGCGCGTCCTCCCGGCTGCCAGCCTCCCAGCCGAGCTCGCCCGCCAGCCGGCCGGCGGCCTCCGGGTTCGGGTCGAAGCAGACGCCCGGCCCGTACTCCGCCGCCGCCAGGGAGCGTGCCGCCCAGGCGCCGTGCAGGCCGCAGCCGAGGATCCCGACGGTCTCGGCATCCTCGCGCGCGAGCTCCTGGGCCGCCACGGCGGCCACGGCCCCGGTGCGGAGCGCGGTGACGGAGCGCACGTCCACCAGGGCCAGCGGCTCCCCGTCCGCCGCTGAGGAGACGCAGATCACGCCCATCACGACGGGCAGTCCCGCCTGCGGGTTGCGCGGGAACGAGGTGACCCACTTCAGGATCGCCAGGCCGGCCCCCTTGGCGGGCATGGCGCGGAAGTCGCCGTTCGGGAAGGCGTCGAGGTAGACCTTCGGCGGCATGGCCCACTCGCCGCCGGCGTACTCGACGAAGCCCTCCCGGACCCGTTCGATCGCCTCGCCCGGGGAGATGGCGCCAAGGACGGTCTCGTGGTCGAAGACGGGCAGCTCGGGCACGGCGGTACCGTATCCCGCGCGTGAGTCGCAACGGACAGCAGCGCCCTGCCCGCCCCCGCATCGAACTGAGCGGGGGCTCGGCCTCGCCCGAGGAGGCGGCCGCGATCGCCGCGGCGATCGAGCAGTTCCTACGCGACACGTCGCCGCCGCCGGAGCGGGAGGGACCGCGCGTGAGCCCGTGGCTGCGCGCCGGCCTGCTCGAGGGCGCCAAGCATGGGACGAGCGGGCCGTCGCCCTGGGGCGACCCGGAAGCCTGGGGCTAGCGGGCCGCCGCCGCGAACACCGGCGGGCGACGCTCCGCCCAGGGCCGGGCCTCCTCGAGCTGCGAGGCCACCCGGATCAGCAGGTCCTCGCGGCCGAGGTTTCCCACGAGCTGCACCCCGATCGGCAGGCCGCCGTCGGTCCAGTGGAGCGGGAGCGAGATCGCCGGCTGCCCGGTCGCGTTGAAACCGGCGGTGTAGACCGCGTATGGGATCGCGCGCGCGATCGGCATCGCGGGGTCGGGGTCGTCCGCGCCGCTCCCGATCGTGCCCAGCTCGGCCGGCGGGACGGCCATCGTCGGCGTGAGCAGGACGTCGAAGCTCTGCCACCACTCGATGACCGATCGAGTGATGAGCTGCGCGTAGCCGACCGCCATCAGGTATCTGGCTCCGCTGTGCGTGCGCCCCTGCTCCGCGAGCGCCCAGGTGGCCGGCTCCACGTCATCGGGCCCGATCGGGCGACCGGTGCGCAGGCTCCAGAAGTCGAGCCCGGCCGCGACCGCTGACGTCCAGCGCACCAGGAAGTTCTCGATGTAGCCCTCGTCGTCGAGCGCCGGCGGATGCGACCGCTCCACGGAGTGCCCCAGCGACTCGAGCGCCTTGGCGGCCTCCTCCGCCGCCGCCACGCAGTCGGGGTCCATCTCGCACATGCCGGCCGGAGCCGAGGTCATCAAGCCGATCCGCAGGCGGCCCGGGTCGGCGCCCACCTCCTGCGCGTAGGGGCGCTCGCGCGGCGGCGCGAAGTAGGGCTCGCCGGGCGGCGTCTCCTCGCAGCACCAGTCGAGCACCGCCGCCGTGTCGCGCACCGAGCGCGACACCACCAGCTCGGTGCCGAGCCCGGACGCGAAGTCGCCGAGCGGCGCCATCGAGACCCGCGCGCGCGTTGCCTTCAGGCCCACCAGCCCGTTGCACGAGGCCGGGATGCGGATCGAGCCACCGCCGTCGTTGGCATGCCCGATTGCCACCATGCCCGACGCCACGGCCGCGCCCGATCCCCCGCTCGAGCCGCCGGTGGAGCGCGAGGTGTCCCACGGGTTGCGCGACGGCCCGTAGGCGAGCGGCTCGGTGGTCGGCAGGATGCCGAGCTCCGGCGTGTTCGTCTTGCCCACGAAGACGAAGCCGGCCTTGCGGAAGCGGCTCGCGAGCCAGGAGTCGGCGTCGGCGCGGTGGCCGAGCTCCTTCAGGAACCGCATACCCTCGTGGTGGGGCGTGCCCTCGACGGAGCAGATCAGGTCCTTGACAACGAACGGCACGCCGCGGAACGGGCCGTCGGCCGGCTCGGTCTCGAGCGCCTGCTCGAACAGCGGGTGGATCACGGCGTTGAGGTCGCCGTTCAGCGCCTCGATGCGCTCGATGGAGGTCTCCACGAGCTCGCGGGGACTCACCTCCCCGGCGCGGACGAGATCGGCCTGGGCGGTGGCGTCGAGATGCGGGTCCATTTGGGCGCGCCAGCCTATCCAAAGCCGACACCGCACCATCCCTCCCGGCGATAAATCTGGAAATCCGACCGGATTTTGGTACTTTGCCAAGATGGAACCAACCGCGGCTCCACCACGCCAGAACGCGAACGCGGCGCAGCCGGCCGAGGCGGCTGCTCGCGCAAGAGGCGGCAAGAAGGGCTCGCTCGACAACCCCGAGGTGATCGAGAACGTCCCCGGCCACGTCATCCCGATCCTCGAGCGCGAGTTCGACGACTTCGACAACGAGGCCGAGAAGTTCCTCGCCGGCGACACGCCCGAGGACCAGTTCATCGGCTTCCGGCTGAAGCAGGGCGTCTACGGCCAGCGCCAGGCCGACGTCCAGATGATCCGGGTGAAGCTGCCCTTCGGCGGCATCACGCCCGAGCAGATGGAGGCGTTCGCCGACGTCGTGGAGAAGTACGCGCCGCTCAACAAGGGCCACATCACCACGCGCCAGAACATCCAGCTTCACCACATCCCCCTCAGGGACGCCGCCGAGGCCATCCGCAAGCTGTCCGACTCCGGCCTCTCGAGCCGCGAGGGCTGCGGCAACACAGTCCGCAACGTGACCGGCGACCCCTGGGCCGGCGTGTGCGAGGGCGAGCTCTTCGACCCCACGCCCTACGTGGGCGCGTACGTGCGCTACTTCGTCCGCCACCCCACCACGCAGCTCATGCCGCGCAAGGTGAAGACCGCCTTCACCGCCACCGACGAGGACCGGGCGATCACCGGCATCCACGACGTGGCCTTCATCCCGCGCATCCGCGATGGCGTGAAGGGCTTCGAGATGCGCGTGGGCGGCGGCACGTCGATCATGCCGCGCATCGCGCCGACGCTGCGCGAGTTCGTGAGCGCCGACGACGGCGAGTACCTGAAGGTCACCGAGGCGGTGCTGCGCATCTTCGACCGCCAGGACTGGCTGCGCGCGAACCGGGCCCGCGCCCGCATCAAGGTGTTCGTCGACAAGTTCGGCATCGAGGAGCTGCAGCGGCAGGTCGACGAGGAGCTCAAGGGCGACTGGGTCGCCGAGCGCGACTTCGACCCCGGCCCCCTCCTCTTCCTCCACGACGAGGAGGCCGGCGCGCCCGATGTCCCGGCCGCCTACGCCAGCCCGAACGGCGACGGCAGCGAGTTCGAGCGCTGGCGCGCCACCAGCGTGCGTCCGCAGCGCCAGGCCGGCTTCTCGACCGTGCAGATCAAGGTGATCCGCGGCGACCTCACCCCCGAGCAGTTCCGCGGGCTGGCCGACATCACGCGCCGCTACTCGGGCGGCTACGCGCGTACCACCGTGCACCAGAACCTGGTACTCCGCTGGGTGCGCGATGAGACCGTCTACGAGGTCTGGCGCGCGCTGTCAGAGCTCGGGCTCGGTGACGCCGGGGCCGACGAGGTCAACGACGTGGTCAGCTGCCCCGGCACCGACTCCTGCAAGCTCGGCATCACCAGCTCGATGGGGCTCAACCACGCGGTGCGCGAGCGGATCGAGTCGATGGGGATCGAGGACCCGCTCACGAAGCGCGTCCACATCAAGATGTCCGGCTGCCCCAACGGCTGCAGCCAGCACCACATCGCGAACATCGGTTTCTACGGGGCCTCGATAAAGGCCGGCGGGCACACGATCCCGGCCTACGTGGCGCACATCGGCGGGAACTACGAGGGCGGCGAGGTCGTGTACGGCAGCCGCCTCAAGCTGCGCCTGCCGGCCAAGCGTGTGCCGGAGGCGGTGGAGCGCTGGCTGCGTCTCTACGAGGCCGAGCGCGAGGAGGGCGAGGCGTTCAACGACTTCGCCGAGCGGGTCGGCACCACCCGCTTCGAGGACGTGGCGCGCGATCTGGCGCTCCCGATCGAGTTCTCGCTCGAGAACATGAACCACTTCATCGACTGGCAGCGAGGCGAGCCCTTCCAGGTGATCCGGGGTGAGGGCGAGTGCGCGGTCTAGTCGAAGAAGCGGCAGCCACACTCCGCACCGCCGTCGAGCGCCATCACCCGAGCCTCGTCATGGCCTGCTCCTTCCAGAAGGAGGAGTCGGTGCTGATCGACATGCTGATGGGCATCGAGCCCTCGGCGCGCGTGTTCACGATCGACACCGGCGTGCTGTTCCCCGAGACCTACGAGACCTGGCGGAAGATCGAGGACCGCTACGGGCTGCAGGTGGAGGTGATCGATGCCCTCCCGCCGAACGGCACGCCGTGGAGCGCTTCGAGCTGCTGCGGCGCCCGGAAGGTGGAGGCGCTCGACCGCGCGCTGGACGGTAAAGCGGCCTGGATCACGGGCATCCGCCGCGAGCAATCACCCACCCGCGCGGACGCCGAACACGTCGAATGGGACGCTGCAAGAGGGGTCTGGAAGTTCAATCCGCTGGTCGCTTGGAGCGACAAGGATGTGTGGAGTTACCTGCACGAACACGATCTTCCCTACCATCCCCTCCACGACCAGGGGTACGCTTCCATCGGCTGCGCCCCCTGCACGCTGCCAGGCAACGGCCGTGAAGGACGCTGGGCCGGCCAGGCGAAAACGGAGTGCGGGCTGCACGTATGACCGTGTCGGAGCTCGCGCTTAAGCTCCCCGCCCACAACATGAGCTACGAGATCGCACACCTACGGGCCCTCGAGTCCGAGGCCATCCACGTGATTCGCGAGGTGGCCGCTGAACTCGAGCGCGGTGTCCTGCTCTTCTCCGGCGGCAAGGACTCCGCCGTCCTGCTGCACCTGGCGCGCAAGGCGTTCTACCCGGCCGGCCTTCCTTTCCCCGTCATGCACGTTGATACGGGCCACAACTTCCCGGAGGTCCTGGAATACCGCGATCGCATGGTCGAGGAGCTCGACGCGAAGCTGATCGTCGCGAGCGTGCAGGAGTCGATCGACAACGGACGCGTGGTCGAGGACACGGGGCCGCGCGCGTCGCGCAACCGGCTCCAGTCGGTCACGCTGCTGGACGCGATCGAGGAGCACGGCTTCAAGGCGGCCTTCGGCGGCGCCCGGCGCGACGAGGAGCGGGCCCGCGCGAAGGAGCGCATCCTGTCCTTCCGCGACGACTTCGGCCAGTGGGACCCAAAGGCCCAGCGCCCCGAGCTGTGGAATCTCTACAACGGCTTCGTCAAGCCGGGCGAGCACGTGCGCGTGTTCCCGCTGTCGAACTGGACGGAGCTCGACGTGTGGCAGTACATCGCCGAGGAGCGGATCGAGCTGCCGGGGATCTACTTCGCGCACGACCGCCTGGTGTTCCGCCGCGACGGGATGCTGTACGCGGTGTCCGACTTCGTCGAGCTGCTGCCGGGCGAGGAGCCGTTCGTGGAGTCGGTCCGCTTCCGCACGGTCGGCGACATGAGCTGCACCGGCGCGATCGCCTCGAAGGCCACCACGCTCGAATCCGTGGTGGCGGAGATCGCCGCGACGCGCATCACCGAGCGCGGCGAGACGCGGGCCGACGACCGCATCTCGGAGGCGGCGATGGAGGACCGCAAGAAGGAGGGCTACTTCTAGCCGTGCCTGGAGCTGCTACGAACGGGCGGCCCGTGGCCCGCACCTCCGAGCTGGTCCGGTTCGCCACCGCGGGCTCGGTCGACGACGGCAAGTCGACCCTCATCGGCCGCCTGCTGTTCGACACCAAGTCCATCTTCGAGGACCAGCTCGAGCACGTGGAGGAGAGCTCGCGCCGGCGAGGCGACGGCTACATGAACCTCGCGCTGCTCACCGACGGCCTGCGGGCCGAGCGCGAGCAGGGCATCACGATCGACGTCGCCTACCGCTACTTCCACACGCCGCGGCGCAAGTTCATCATCGCCGACACGCCGGGCCACGAGCAGTACACGCGCAACATGGTCACGGGTGCCTCGACCGCCGACCTCGCGCTGGTCCTGGTCGACGCGCGCAAGGGCGTGCTCGAGCAGTCGCGCCGCCATGCCTTCCTCGCCTCCCTGCTGCGCATCCCGCACCTGGTGGTGTGCGTGAACAAGATGGACCTGGTCGCCTTCGACCAGGAGGTGTTCGAGCGCATCACGTCCGAGTTCTCGGGTTGGGCGGCCAAGCTCGACATCTACGACGTGACCTTCATCCCGATCTCGGCGCTCCACGGCGACAACGTCGTCGAGCGCTCCCAGCGGATGCCGTGGTATCAGGGGCCGTCGCTGCTCTACCACCTCGAGCACGTGCACGTGGCGTCCGACCGCAACCTCCAGGACGCGCGCTTCCCGGTGCAGTGGGTGGTGCGGCCGATGTCCGACGAGCACCACGACTACCGCGGCTACGCCGGCGAGGTCGCCTCGGGCGTGTTCCGGACGGGCGACGAGGTGATGGTGCTGCCGTCGGGCCGCTCGTCGCGGATCGCGTCGATCGACACCTACGACGGGGAGCTCGAGGAGGCCTTCCCGCCGCTGTCGGTGACGCTGCGGCTGGAGGACGACATCGACGTCTCCCGCGGCGACATGATCTGCCGGCCTCAGAACCGGCCGGTTGAGGCCCGCGACATCGACGCGATGGTGTGCTGGATGTCCGAGCGCCCGCTCTCCATCGCTGGTCGCTACCGCATCAAGCACACCGCGCGCACGGCGCTCGCCAAGGTCGACGAGCTGCTCTACCGCATCGACGTGAACTCGCTGCACCGCGAGGAGCGCGCCGAGGGGCTCGGACTGAACGAGATCGGCAAGCTGCGGCTACGGCTGTCGGCGCCGCTGTTCGTGGACGAGTACAGGCGCAACCGCGCCACCGGGAGCTTCATCCTCATCGACGAGTCGACGAACGACACCGTCGGTGCAGGGATGGTCCTTTAAGGCTTCTCCAGCTACCCTGCCGCTCTTGTGGACTTTGCCCTGATCGCCTTCGGGCTCGGAGTCGGGGTCCTCGTCGGCATGACGGGCATCGGCGGAGGCTCCCTCATGACGCCGATGCTGATCCTCGTCTTCGGGGTCACCCCGGTCACCGCCATCGGCACGGACCTCGCTTACGCGGCCGTCACGAAGACCGTCGGTGGGTGGAAGCACCTGCGTCAGAAGACGGTCGACATCCGGCTCTCGAGCTGGATGGCCGTCGGGTCCGTGCCGGCCGCGATCGGCGGCGTCTGGGTGCTCGACCTGCTCGAGGAAGCCGCGGGGCGCGACTTCGACGACCTCGTGATCGCGATCCTCGCCGGGGCACTCCTGCTCACTGGGGCGGCCACCCTCATCCGCGCATTCCTGAAGCGGATGCACGAGCGTGAGCGCGACACGATCGCGTTGGAGCGGCGGCACAAGATCGCCGCCGTGGCGCTCGGGGTAGCGGTGGGCTTCGTGCTCGGAGTGACCTCGGCGGGGAGCGGCGCGCTGATCGCGGTGGGACTAATCCTGCTGTTCCGCCTTTCGCCGACGCGGGTCGTCGGCACCGACGTGTTCCACGCCGCCATCCTGCTGTGGGCGGCGGGGCTCGCGCACGTGATCGCCGGCAACGTCGACTTCGCGCTGGCCGGCACGATCCTGCTCGGCTCGGTGCCGGGCGTGTGGCTGGGCAGCCACTGGTCGGTCCGCGTGGAGCCGGCGGTGCTGCGCACGACGCTGGCGGTGGTGCTGATCGGCGCGGGCCTGGCTCTCCTGATCAAGGCCGGACTGGACATCCCGGTCCTCGTGATCGCGCCGTTCCCGGCGGCGGTGCTGGTGCTGCTCGTGGTGACGATGGTGCGCCACCGTCGCAGGCGCCGGTCCGCCGCCGTCCCGGCTCACCAGACGACGTCGATCTCGTAGGCGGCGAGCCGCGCATCGGCGCTCACGAGCGCGAGCCGCTCGGTCGCGGCCTGAGCGACCAGCAAGCGATCGAAGGGATCGCGGTGGTGCCAGGGCAGGCGCTCGACCGCTTCGGCGTGGATCGCCGTGACCGGCAGGGCGTCGAACCCCAGGCGCCCGAGCGTCCGTGCCCATCCGTCCTGGATCGTGAGCTTTCCTACCGAGCGCTTGACGGCGATCTCCCAGACCGTGGCGGCGCTTACGGCGACCCTGTTGCGCTCGTCCTCCAGGGCTTGGCGCGCCACGTCGCTCACGCGAGCCCGATCGCCGAGCAGGAGCCAGACGACCACATTGGTGTCGACGAGCAGGCGCCTCACGCGTACGGCGTGAAGTCCTTGGGAAGCTCGTCGAAGTCGTCTCCCATCGCGCCTTCGAGGTCAGCCCAGATCTGCCGGCGGCCCTCCCGCGCCGGGGCTCGGACGAGCATGGCCACGGGCTCGCGGCCGCGCCGGATCACGATCTCCTCACCTGCCTCCACACGGCGTAGAAGCTGAGACAGCTGGGTTTTCGCCTCCTGGACCGTGACCTCCATGGGCAAGAGGCTATCAGTCTGGTCGACCAGCTTGACCAGGTCTAGGACCGCTTGATCGTGCGGAGACCGCGCGCCGGCGTCCAGACCTCGATCACGATTGCCTTGCGCTCGGCGTCGAGCCCGACGGTCGACACCTCGTGGAGATCGAGCCGGAAGAGGTGGGACGGGCCCGGGGGTGCGCTGTCGCCGTTGATCTCCTTGATGCGCTCGGGGTCGGTGATCTCCTCGGCCACGCCGGCCAGCTTTGCGTCGCCCGTCCAATGGGACGGCTCATCTGAGCCGCTGTGTAGGGCGAAACGCGGGTCGCGCTGGAGATCGCGCGCCTTGCGCGCCTGCCACATTGACCCGATCCACAACTCACCGTCCTTGATCTCGCTCTCCGTGCCGGAGATGCGGGGAGAGCCGTCGCGCCGGATGGTCGCGAGCGTCTTGTGCTTGTGGGCGTCGAGGCGAGCGCGCACCCGGTCGGCCAGCGCCGGCGCCTCGGCTTGGAACTGGGACCAACTCGGCATGCGCGACACTGTGGCGCAGCGGGCGAGGGGCGTCCAGGATCAGGTCGAATCCGATCAAGCGCGACGATGTGTCGGCCGTGTCGGACCGCCTTCGAGAGCTGATCGACCTCGTCCTCGCCTCGCTCGACGAGCCGGGCGCCGATGGCCGCGCTCTCGCCCAGCGCGCCCACTTCTCCCGCGACCACCTCGACCGCCTGCTCGCGGCGGCGACCGGTGAGTCGCCCGTGGCGCTTCGGCGCCGGCTCCTGCTCGAGCGCGCCGCGTGGCAGTTGCACACGGGAGGGGTCGCGCCGAGCGACGCGGCCACGGCTGCCGGCTATGGCTCGCTCGCCGCCTTCTCGCGAGCTTTCTCCCGCGCCTACGGCGTGCCGCCCAGCGAGTTTGCCGCCTCCGGTGCGGCCGTCGAGCTCGAGGCGCCCAACGGCATCCACTTCCATCCGCCCGCAGGGCTGCTGATACCGGGCGCCCGTGAGCCGGTTGCGCGCGGCGACCTCACCGAGCGGATGGTCCTCCACCACCTCGACCGGGTGCATGAGCTGCTCGAGGCGGCGGCCACGCTCCCCCGTGCCACGCTCGAGCGGCCGGTGCGACCCGGCCTCGTGATCGTGTCGTTCGAGGGAGAGGAGGCAAGCGCCGCGCTCATGGCCGAGCGGCTCGTCTACACCCTGGAGGTTTGGGTTGCTGCGATCGCGGGCGAGCCGCTCCCCGCCGGAGGCGGCGACCTGCTCGGGCGCCACGAGCGCGCCTCACGCGCCTTCGTGCGGCTCACCCGGCGGATTCGCGACCGCGCCGCCTGGGACGATGCGTTCGTCGACGCCCTCTGCGAGCCGCCGCAGTCGTTTACCTACGGCGGCGTGATCTCCCACGTGCTGAGCTACGGCGCGGTACGGCGGGAGGCGCTGGCCGGCGTGCTCCGCGAGCTGGGCGCGGAGGTGCCGTCGTCGGGCGACCCGATCGAATGGGAGGCGGCCCGGTCGGGCGCGGCTGAGGCCCGGTGATGGAGCCACCGCCGCCGCGTTGTGGACACATTGCATGTGTAACATGTCCACATGGCCGACGTGGGTGTTCGCGAGCTCAAGCAGCGCCTCTCCGAGTACCTGGACCGCGCGGAGCGCGGTGAGCTGGTGCGAGTGACCGATCGCGGACGGCCGAAGGCGTTGCTCGGTCCATTGCCCGGCCGGGCGCGGGTCGAGGAGGGTGTCGCCGAAGGATGGGTCAAGGCCGGATCCGGCGCCGGCCTGGGCCCGGTGCGCCGTGTGAAGTCGGCCGGCCGCGTCCTGGATGCGCTCGCCGAGGATCGCGGGGAGTGAGCCTTTACGTCGACTCGAGCGCGCTTCTCAAGCGCTACGTCGACGAACCGGACTCGGATCTGGCCGACTCGATACTGCGCAGCGACCCCTCGCTGCTCACGTCCCGTCACACCATCGTGGAGGTGCGACGCAACCTCGCGCGGCTGCTCGGAGGCCGAGAGCTTGCCTCAGCGAGGGCGGCGTTCGCCGCCGACCTCGACGTGCTCTCGATCGTGGAGCTGGATGAGGTCACCTGCGAGGGTGCCGCGCAGGTGGCGGAGGTGACGGGAGTGCGAACGCTCGATGCGCTGCACCTCGCGGCCGCCCAGCGCATCGGCGGCCCAGCCGTGCCCTTCCTGACCTTCGACGTCCGTCAGGCCCAAGCGGCGCGAGCGCTCGGCCTTACCGTCGTCGGAACATGACGGCTGCGCGCTGATGCTCGTCGCGGGCGTCGACACCTCCACGCAGGCCACCAAGGTGCTGGTCGTCGACCCGGACGACGGACGTGTTGTCGCTTTGGGGCGGGCGCCTCATGAGGTCACAGGGACTCATGGGGCTCGAGAGACCGATCCCGAAGTCTGGTGGCGGGCGCTTCGGCTGGCGCTCGAGGAGACCGGCGCCGCGGGTCAGGTCGAGGCGATCTCGGTGGCGGGTCAGCAGCACGGCCTGGTCGTGCTCGACGGGGACGGCCGGCCGCTTCGCTCGGCCATCCTGTGGAACGACACCCGCTCCGCCACCGAAGCGCGTGAGCTGACCGAGATGCTCGGGGGCCCCGCCGAGTGGGCCGAGCGGGTCGGGCTCGTGCCCGTTCCCTCGTTCACCGCCACCCGCTGGGCCTGGCTGCGCCGGCACGAGCCGGAGCGGGCGGAGGCGGCCAGGGCCGTCCGGCTGCCGCACGACTTCGTCACCGAGCGCCTCTGCGGTCACGGCGCCACCGACCGGGGCGACGCCTCCGGCACCGCTTGGTGGTCCACCCGCGACGAGGCGTACTTGGACGAGGTGCTCGAGCTGATCGAGCTGGACCCCGCGCTCCTGCCGCACGTGCTCGGCCCCCGGGAGGCCGCCGGCGAGGTCACCGCGACGGCAGCGCACCAGCTCGGACTGCGCGCCGGCGCGCTCGTCGGCCCCGGCACCGGCGACAACATGGGCGCTGCTCTCGGCCTCGGCGCCCGGCCGGGGGAACCCGTCGTCAGCCTCGGCACGTCGGGCACCGCCTACGCTCTGATGGACAAGCGGGCAGTGGACCCGAGCGGCACGGTGGCGGGCTTCGCCGACGCCACCGGCCGCTTCCTCCCGCTCGCCGCCACGCTGAACGCGACGCTCGCCGTGGACCGGGTGGCCGGCTGGCTCGGACTCGACCGCGAGGCCGCCGCCGAGCGGACGGAGGTGGTAGTCCTCCCCTACCTGGACGGCGAGCGCACGCCGAACCTGCCGCGGGCCGCCGGGATGGTCGCCGGCCTGCGGCACGCCACGACGCGCGAGGAGATCCTGCTGGCCGCCTACGAGGGGGCGGCGGCCTCGCTGGTGGAGGCGCTCGACCGGCTGGACGAGCAGGGCTCGGGGCTCGACCCCGAGGCGGCCATCCTTCTGGTGGGGGGCGGTGCCCGGGGACCGGCCTGGCAGCGAACGGTGGCCCGGCTCTCTGGGCGCCCGGTGCAGGTCCCGGACGCCGAGGAGCTGGTGGCGCTCGGCGCGGCCGCGCAGGCCGCCGCCTGCGTGTACGGCGAGGCGCCGGAGGAGGTGGCGCGCCGCTGGGACGCCCGCAGCGGAACCACGGTGGAGGCCCCCACGGAGCGAGACGTCGAGACGCTCGAGCGGATCCGAGCGACGCGCGAAGCAACGCTGGCGCTGCACGAGCGGTGAGACGCGACGCGGAGCATCCCGCGCGGCGGCGTGCACGCGAGGGTCTTCGCGACGCGCCGGAGCGGGCCGGTGCTCGGGCGCATTTCCGGGCGATGGGCATCGATCCGGCTCGGCTCGGCGGTCCGATCGTCGGGATCGCCTCCACGTGGACGGGCACAATGCCCTGCAATCTGAACCAGCGCGAGCTGAGCGATCGGGCGGCTCAGGCGATCGCCGACGCCGGCGGCGTGCCGCTCCCCTTCAACACGATCGCCGTCTCAGACAACCAGTCCCAAGGCACGCCCGGCATGCGCGCGTCGCTGGTCTCGCGGGAGGTGATCGCCGATTCGATCGAGCTGATGGTCCACGCGCACGACTTCGACGCCGTCGTCTGCCTGGTCGGTTGCGACAAGACCGTCCCGGCGGCGCTGATGGCGCTCGCGCGCGTGGACAAGCCCGCCGTGGTGCTCTACAGCGGCCCGATGCGGGCGGGCAGCGTCCGAGGCGCGGACGTGACGATCCAGCACGTCTGGGAGGCGGTCGGCGCCTTCGAGCGCGGCGCCGTCTCGCGCGAGGAGCTCGACGAGCTCGAGCGCGAGGCCTGCCCCGGGCCGGGCACCTGCGCGGGCCACTTCACGGCGAACACGATGGCGGTGGCCCTCGAGTGCCTCGGGGTCGCGCGCATGGGCGACGGCCTGATCGCCGCGGACGCCGCGGACGCCAAGAGCGCGGCCGCCGAGCGGGCCGGCCGCCTTGCGGTCTCGCTCGCCGCCGACGGCGGACCGACCGCGCGGGCCTTCCTCGACCGCCGCGCGCTCCTCAACGCCATGGCCGGCATCGCGGCCACCGGCGGCTCCACCAACGGGCTGCTTCACCTCCTCGCGATCTCTCGTGAGGCGGGCGACCCGCTCACGCTCGACGAGCTCACCGCGGTCGCGGCGCGTACGCCGGCCATCGCCAGCCTCGCCCCCTCGGGGCGGTTCGTCGCGGACGATCTCCAGCGCGCCGGCGGGACCGCCGCCGTGATCGCCGAGCTGATCGGGGCCGGCCTCTTCGACGGAGAGGCTCCCACCGTCGAGGGCGGCACGCTCGCGCAGGCGACGGCGGAGGCGCCACAGCCCGACGGCGAGGTGCTCTTCACCGTCGACCGCCCCTTCAAGCCAGCCGGCCGGCTGGCCTCGCTGCGGGGCAACCTCGCCCCCGAGGGCAGCGTGGTGAAACTCGCCGGCACGGAGCGCACGCGCCAGACCGGCCCGGCCCGGGTGTTCGACTGCGAGGAGGACTGCGCCGAGGCCGTACGCTCCGGCGCCGTCCGGCCCGGCGACGTACTGGTGATCCGCTACGAGGGACCCGCCGGAGGGCCGGGGATGCGCGAGATGCTCAGCGTGACCTCGTCGGTGGTCGGCGCCGGCCTCGGGGAGTCGGTCGCACTCGTGACCGACGGCCGGTTCTCGGGGGCGACCCGCGGCCTGATGGTGGGCCATGTCGCGCCGGAGGCTGCCCGCGGCGGGCCGCTCGCGGCCGTGCGCGACGGGGACCGGATCACGATCGACGTCGAGGCCGGCTCTCTGCAGGTGGAGCTGCCGCCGGACGAGATCGAGCGGCGGCTGGCCGCCGTGACGCCACCCCCGCCGCTGTACGACTCGGGCGTATTCGCCCGCTACCGGGCGAGCGTGGGCTCGGCGTCCGAGGGGGCCGTGCTGCGGGCACTGCGCGACCCCCTCAGGGCGTAGGGCCGCCGAACGGGCGCGCCGGCGGCCCCGAGTACGGCACGTCCAGCGCGAACAGGCCCTCCCGGGCGGTCACGAACAGCCGGCTTCCGGCGAAGCAGCAGGCGGTGACCCTCTCCACGGGCACCTCCACGTGCCCCGACACCGCTCCGTCGGGGTCGAAGCGGATCACGCGTCCGCCACCGTACAGCGCCACCCACACGCCGCCCTCGTCGTCCACCGCCAGGCCGTCCGGGATCCCGTCCGCCTCCGGAATAGCCGCGAACGGCCGCCGGTTCGAGACCGTGCCCGATGTCCCGTCGAAGTGGAGCACGTCGACCCGCTGCGTCGGCGAGTCGACGTAGTACATGAGCCGCCCGCTGCGGTCCCAGCCGAGGCCGTTCGACAGCGTGATGCCGGTGAGCACCGTGTGCAGCGTGCCGCCTGGGTCGTAGCGGTAGAGCGCCCCCGCTCGCGGGGACTCGTCCAGCGCCATCGAGCCGATCCAGAACCGCCCCTGCGGGTCGCAGGCCCCGTCGTTGCAGCGCATGCCCGGGCGCTCGTGCGGGATCTCGATCAGGCGGCGCACCGAGCCGGCCGCCACGTCGACGGCCGCGAGCGCGTCGGCCAGCGCGACCAGCACGGTGTCGCCCTCCCACGGCGCCACCGCGCACACCATCGCGCCGCCCTCGATCGTGCGCTCCCCTGCATGCAGCAGCCCGGCCTCGATCTCCACCCAGAGCAGCCTCCCGGCATCGCCATCCCAGCGCGGCCCCTCGCCGAGCCGCGCCGTCAGAGGTCCCACCGGCTCCGCCTTTCCCAATGAGGCCACGCTGCTAGCTTGCCAGCACAGTGGGCGCGAACCGCTTCACAGGAAGGCGCGCGCTCGTGACCGGCGCCGGCTCGGGCATCGGTGAGGCGGTGGCCCGGAGGCTGCACGGGGAGGGCGCCGAGATCGTCCTCACCAACCTGAGCGCCGAGCCAATCGAGGCGATCGTCGCGGAGCTGGGCGAGCGGGCGTCCGCCGTGCAACTCGACGTCCGCGACGAGGACGCCGTCAAAGAGGTCGTCCGCGACGTGGACATCCTCGCCAACGTCGCCGGCATCGGCTCGACGACCGCCGCCCCGGAGACGCCGCTAGAGGTGTGGGAGGACGTCTTCGCGGTCAACGCCCGCGGGACGTTCCTGTGCTGCAAGCACGCCCTGCCGACAATGATCGGCCGGGGCGGCGGCTCGATCGTGAACGTGGCCTCCGTGGCCGGGCTCATCGGCCTGCGAAACCGCGCCGCCTACTCGGCGTCGAAGGGCGCCGTGATAGCGCTGACGCGCGCCCTCGCCATCGACCACGTGGCCGACGGCGTGCGCGTGAACGCGGTCTGCCCAGGCACCGTGGACACGCCTTGGGTGCGCCGCCTCGTGGAGGACGTGGGCGAGTCGCTCGACGCCCTGCGCGCGCGCCAGCCGATGGGCCGGCTCGGCACGCCGGACGAGATAGCCGAGGCCGTGGCGTATCTCGCCTCCGACGACGCCGGCTTCGTGACCGGCACGGCATTGGTCATCGACGGCGGCCTGACGGCGGCCTGACCGTGCTCGGCCTGGTCACCACCCCGGGGAGGGCGCACACCACCGAGGTCGCGGAGCTCACCGACCCGCGACCCGGTCCCGGCGAGCTCCTCCTGCGGACCCTGGAGGTCGGCGTGTGCGGCACCGACCGCGAGATCTCGGAGGGCACGTTCGGCGTGGCGCCGAACGGCGGCGAGCGGCTGCTGCTCGGCCACGAGTTCCTCGGCCTCGTCGAGGAGGGCGGCCACGGCTTCGAGCGCGGCGACCTCGTCACGGCCACCGTGCGGCGCTCGTGCGGCCACTGCGAGGCCTGCGGGCACGGCTCGCCGGACGCGTGCCACACCGGGGACTACTCCGAGCGCGGCATCACCCGGCTGGACGGCTTCGCGAGCGACCTCGCCACGGAGGCCGCCGAGCACCTGGTGGCCGTGCCGCGCGGGCTGGGGCCGCTCGGCGTGCTGGCCGAGCCTTCCTCGATCTGCGCACGGGCCATCCGCCACGCCCGGGCGGTGGGAGAGCGCCAGCCCTGGCGCACCGAGCGCGCGCTCGTGATCGGCCCGGGCGCGATCGGCATGCTCTCGACCTACTTCCTTCGCCTCGACGGCTTCGAGGTCTGGCTGGCCGGCCTCGAGCCGCCCTGCAGCCCCAAGGCGGAGCTCGGCGAGGCCTGCGGGGCGCACTACGTCTCGAGCCGGGAGGTCCCGCTCAGCACCCTCGCCGAGGAGACCGGCGGCTTCGACGTGGTGATCGAGGCGGCCGGCGACGCCCAGGTGATGCTCGACACGCTCGGCCTCCTGCGCCGCAACGGAGTGGCCTGCCTGCTCGGCGTGGACGGGCGGAGCCGCAAGCTCGACCTGAACGGCCCGGTGCTCGGCGTGGACACGATCCTCCAGAACCGCGCGCTGCTCGGCAGCGTCAACGCGCACGCGCGCGACTGGGAGGACGCCGTGGAGCGTCTCGAGCGGGCGCGGGAGCGCTGGGGGGACGCGCTCGAGCGGTTCGTGGCCCTGCGCGTGCCGGTCGACCGCTTCGAGGAGGCCTTCGGCTTCGGCGGCGTCAAGGCGACGCTGCGATTCGCGGCCGGCTGACCCGCCGGCGCGATCAAGGCGGCGCTGCGGCTCTTACGCCGAGCGCGGATGGGCTCGGCAGCAGGGCGAGCGCGCCCGCCCACAGAAGGGCGATGAGCGCGAAGCCGAGCCTGCCGTCGCTCGGCAGCGAGAAGCCGAGGCCGAGCAGCGGCGTACCGACCAGGACGACGAGGTTCGCGGCGGTGTTCACGAAGCCGACCGCAGCGGCAGGGGCGTCTCGCCGGGTCGCGGCGGCCCCAGTGAAGGCCGGCGAGAACGGGATGCCCGCGCCCAGGCCGACCACCAGGGCGCCGAGCACGGCCAGCCAGGCAGGGTCGGCGGCTACCAGCGCGAGCGTGCCGGCGGGCCCGGCCACGAGGCTCGCCCCCACCACCACGCGCGTCCGCCGGGGATACGACAGCAGGATCCAGCCGCCCAGCGGCCGTGACACCACCACGAGCACCAGGGTCAGCGCGCCCACGGCCGCGGCTGCGCCGTCGCTCAGGGAGCTGTGGCGCTGCAGCAGCTCCACGACCCAGTTGGCGAGCACGAGGCCGAGCCCGTACGACGCCGAGTAGAGGGTCGCCACCCGCCAGAGGCGGCGGTCGCGGACGACCCCCGCGGGACGCGCGCCCGCCGGCCGCTCCGGCTCCGCGGCGGCCGGAGCGAGCACGAGCACCGCCACGAGCACGACCAACGCCAGGGCGAGCGCCGACCAGTACGGCGCCCGCCACCCCAGCGCGTCCTCGAGCTGCGGCACCACCGCGAGCGCGAGCCCGCCCGGCGCCAGCGACACGCCTCCGAACACCCCCTGTGCGAACGGCCCACCGCCGGACTCCCGCACCAGCGCGCTGCCCGAGATGAACGCCAGACCGGTGCCCACCCCCACGATCGCCCGCGCGGCCACGGCGAGCCCGGCGTCCGGCCCGGCGAGCGCAAGCACGTTGCCGGCGGACATCACGACCAGCGCCAGCGCTCCGGCCCGCGCGGGACCGAAGCGGTCGCTGGCCGTGCCGCCCGGGATCTGGATCGCCAGGTGGGTCATGACCATCGCGGTCGTGAGCAGGCCGATCGCGGCGAGCCCCACGCCGTAGGCGTCGGCCAGCTCTGACGCGATCCCGCCGAGGTTGCCGAAGTTCCATCCACTGGTGGCCCCCAGCGCGCAGCCGGCGACCACGCCCCGGCCGCGGCTCACGACGGCCCAGCCCGCATCAGCTGCGCCGTGAGCGGGGGCGCGCCGAGGACGTCACCCGGATCTCGAAGCGCATGCACCAGGGCGCCCAGGAAAGCCCATCGCCGGTCACGAGCGCGTCGACCGGCGCGGCCATCGGCTCGAAGCAGGCCACCGGCTCCGCGCGCGGCGCGAAGAACTGCGCGTAGGGCGCGCCGTCGAGGAACTCCACCTCGATCCGGCGGCCGGCGCCCTCCAAGACGAACGGCCGCTGGACCTCGGTGAGCGACTCGTCGAAGCTGCCGTCTCCAAGCTCGAACGGCGGCGGAGCCCACGGCTCGCTCCGGCCGACCGGAAGCAGCCGCTCGTCGAGCACGATGCGGCGGCGCGACCCGAGCGTCACCTTCCAACGTTCCCGCGGCAGGCCGGGCAGGCGCAGAAAGGGGTGCCAGCCGAAGGCCACCGGCGCGTCGCCCGTCACCTCGGTCACAGTCTCGAGGCCGTCGGGCGTCAGCCGGTGCTCTACCACGACCTCGTGCGGGAAGGGAAACGCGTCGTCCCCCCACCGCATACGCGCCCGAACCCGATCGCGAAAGGCGTGCTCCACGACCCAGCCCCGCCGCGCGGAGGGCAGCCCGTGCAGGAGCACCCCGTTCTCGTCGCGCCGAGCGCCGGAGGCGTCCACCTCGCGGCCCCTCACCTCGAACCGCTCCGTGCTCAGCCGGTTCGCCCACGGGTGGAGCAGCGGGCAACCCGTCCACGGATCGGGCCGCTCTGCGAGGACGTCCTCGCCGCGGTGACGCAGCGCTGCCACGAGCATGCCGTCGCGCGGCTGCACGACGGCCTCCAGATCGCCGGCTAGGAGCGCGTGAGCCGCGGCACCTCCCCGGCGGGAACCTCGCGGTGGTCGGGCAGCCCCTTCAGCGCCTCCTCCGCCCCGGCGGGCGCGTAGATCGCGAGCAGGACGAGTGGCTCCCAGCCGGTGTTGACGGTCGAGTGGAACGCCGCCTTGGGGATGAACACGGCCTGGCCCGGACCGACCGGGAAGGTGTCGGCGTCGTCGACCATCTGCTCACCGCGGCCGCTCAGGATGTAAAGGATCTCGTCGCTGCCGGGATGGTTGTGGCGCTCGTGCCCCTCGCCCGGCAAGAGCACGACATGCATCAGGCTCATGGCGGGGTCGTCCGTGTTCTCGGTCGCCACGAGCGGCTTGATGAGACCCCAGTCGAAGCTCATGGTGGGCAGGGCGGCTGGGTCGATCAACTTCGATGGCACTACGACGCTCCTCTCATGCGTGGGCGAGCGCCTTGAAGCGGCGCATGTTCTCGGTCATGGCGACCTCGGTGGGCAGGCGCTCCATGCTCGAGGCGCCGAAGAACCCGACCACGCCCTCGGTGCGGTCGAGCACGTACTGGGCGTCCTCCGGCTCGGCGAGCGGGCCGCCGTGGCACAGCACGATCACGTCCGGGTTGATGGCCACCGCGGCGTCCCGCATGGCCTGGATCAGCTCGACGCACTCGTCGAGCGTCAAAGCCGTCTCGGCCCCGATGGTCCCCTTGGTGGTCAGCCCCATATGAGGCACCAGCACGTCGGCGCCCGCCCGCGCCATCTCCTCCGCTGACGACGGGTCGAACACGTACGGCGCGGTCAGCAGCCCCATCGAGGCGGCCTCGCGGATCATCTCGACCTCGAGGTCGTAGCCCATCCCGGTCTCCTCCAGGTTCGCCCGGAAGGTGCCGTCGATCAGCCCGACCGTGGGGAAGTTCTGCACACCCGCGAAGCCGGCGTCGCGCACGTCGCGCAGGAAGTTCGGCATGAGCCGGAACGGGTCGGTGCCGCACACGCCCGCCAGGACGGGCGTGTCGCGCACGATCGGCAGCACCTCGCGGCCCATCTCCATCACGATCGCGTTCGCGTCGCCGTAGGGCAGCAGTCCGGCCAGCGAGCCGCGCCCCGCCATCCGATAGCGACCCGAGTTGTAGATGATGATCAGGTCCGTGCCGCCCGTCTCGGCGCACTTGGCCGAGAGCCCCGTGCCGGCCCCCGCGCCGATGATCACGCCGCCGGCGTCGAGCGTCGCCCGCAGCTTGGCCCGCGCCTCGTCGCCGGTCACCGGCGGCGCCCCAGGTAGCCGTCGAGCTTGTCGACCATCGCCATCGCGAACTCCTCGTCGTTGACGTTGTTGTCGAGCTCGACCAGCTCGACCTGCGAACCGTCGAGCCCCTCGCGAAGCGCCTCGAACAGCGCCCCGTCGGCCTCCGGGTCGTGGAAGGGCTGGCCCTCGGCGTCGATCATCGAGACGCCCCGAAGCGGCACGAACAGGCTGACCGGCCCGGTCGCCTGCGAGAGCTTGCGCGCGATCCGGCGCCCCAGCTCGGCGCACTCCTCGGTCGTCGTCCGCATCAAGGTGACAGAGGGGTTGTGCACGTACAGGTTGCGCTCCTCGAACTTCGGCGGCACCGTGTCGCGCGCGCCGAAGTTGACCATGTCGAGCGCGCCCAGCGACACCACCTGCGGCACGCCGGCGCGGCCCGCGGCCTCGAGCCGGGCCGGACCGGCGGACAGCACGCCGCCGACGAGGTCGTCGCACAGCTCGGTCGTGGTGATGTCGAGCACCCCCGCCAGCATGCCGCCGTCCACGAGCGCCTCCATCGCCTTCCCGCCAGTGCCCGTGGCGTGGAAGACGAGCACCTCGTAGCCGCGCTCCTCGAGCGCCTCGCGCGCCCGCGTGACGCACGGCGTGGTGACCCCGAACATGGTGGCCGCCACCAGCGGGCGTCCGTCGGTCACCTCGGGCGGCTCCGAGGCCCGCACCATCCCCGCCATCGCCGCGGCGGCGTTCGTGAGGATGCGCGACGAGATCGAGTTGATCCCGGCCACGTCGGTGACCGAGGCCATCATCGTCACGTCCACCCCGCCCACGTAGTCGCTCGTGTCGCCCGCGGCCATCGTCGAGACCATCAGCTTGGGCACCCCTACCGGCAGGGCCTGCATCGCCGCCGTGGCGATCGCCGTGTTGCCCGAGCCGCCGGCCGACAGGACGCCGTGGATGCGCCCCTCGTCGTGCAGGCGCCGGGCCAGCGCCGCCGCCGCGCCCGCCATCGCGCCGATCGCCGCCCCGCGGTCCCCAGCCGCGCCCACTGCCGCCGGGTCGACGCCGGTCTCGGCCCCCACCTCCTCGCGGTGGATGTCCGGCTCCACCCGCGCCGGCTCGAGCGTCCCCACGTCCGCCAGCAGCACGCCGACCCCCGCCTCCCGCAGCCGGTCGCGCAGGAACTCGAGCTCCTCCCCCTTGGTGTCGAGCGTCCCCAGCAGCAGGACGGTGCGCTCAGCGGTAGGAGACGCGCTCACGCCCACCCCCCTCCGCGGCCCTGAGCATCGCGTCACACACCTCGGCCACGCGGTAGCCGTCCTCGAGCGTGGCCCCGTGCGGGGCCACGTCGCCGTCCTCGCGGATCGCCGTGAGCAGGTGGTGCAGCTCGTGCACGAAGGTGTGCTCCCAGCCGATGATGTGGCCGTGCGGCCACCAGTGCTCCCAGAACGGATGGTCGGCCTCGGTCACCAGGATCGTGCGAAAGCCGTTCGTCCCCTCCGAGTGCTCGAGCTCGTTGAGCCGCTCGAGGTCGAACGCGAGCGAGCCCTTCGAGCCGTTGATCTCCCATGTGAAGGCGTTCTTGCGCCCGTTCGCGAAGCGGCTGGCCTCGATCGTCCCGACCGCTCCGTTCTCGAAGGACACGGCCGACTCGACCGCGTCGTCCACCTCCCGCTCGGGCCAGAACGTCGCGGTCAGCGCCGCCACCGAGTCGATCTCGCCGACCAGGTAGCGCGCCATGTCGACCACGTGCGCGCCGAGGTCGCCGAGCGCGCCGGAGCCGGCGGCGGACTTGTCGAAGCGCCAGGCCTCGATGTCGGCCGCACCCCACTCCTGCAGGTACGCGCCGCGGAAGTGGGTGATCTCGCCGATCTCGCCGGCCTCGATCATCTCGCGCGCCAGCCGCACGGCGGGCACGAAGCGGTAGTTGAAGGCGCACATGTGCTTGACGCCCGCGGCCTCCACGCGCTGCCAGGTGTCGTAGGACTCGGCCGCGTCGCGCCCCAGCGGCTTCTCGCAGATCACGTGCTTGCCGGCCTCCGCCGCCGCGATGCTGGGCTCGGAGTGCAGGTTGTTCGGGCCCACGTTGTCGAACAGCCCCACGCGCTCGTCGGCCACGATCGCGCGCCAGTCCGTGACGGGCTCGGCGAACCCGTAGCGCCGCGCCGCCTCGGACACCGCCGCCTCGTCGCGCCCCGCGATCGACACCAGCTGCGGCATGAGCGGCGGCGGCCAGGTCATGTAGGCGAGCGTCTTATAGGCGTTCGAGTGGGCCTTGCCCATGAAGCCGTAGCCGAGCATGCCCACGCCGATCGGCTGCACCTCCTCGGCGCCGCCGGCCCGCCCCATCGTCATGAAGCCCACCTCGCTCATCAGGCCTCCTTCGCGAACGCGGCGTCGAACGCCACCTGGGAGGGCGAGAAGTCCGTGCGGCGCACGAACGCGAGCGCGTCCGGCGCTCCCCACTCGCGGTCCATCCCGGAGTCCTCCCACTCGATCGACAGCGGGCCCTCGTACCCGACCCGGTTGAGCGCCCGGAACATCTCCTCGAAGTCCACGTCGCCGTGCCCGGGCGAGACGAAGTCCCAGCCGCGCCCGGGCTCGCCGAAGTTGAGGTGGCCGCCGAGGATCGACGAGCGCCCGTCGAGCCGGCGCTTCGAGTCCTTCACGTGGGCGTGGAAGATGCGGTCGCCGAACTCCATGATGAACGCCGCGGAGTCCAGGAACTGGTGCTCCAGGTGGCTCGGATCGAAGTTGATCCCGAAGCCGTCCCGGTCCCCGATCGCCGCCATCGTCTTGCGGGTCGTCACGAAGTCGTAGGCGATCTCCGTGGGGTGCACCTCGAGCGCGAACTTGACGCCCTCGCTCTCGAACACGTCGACGATCGGCCCCCAGCGCTCGGCGAACTCGTCGTAGCCCCGCTCGATCGCGTCGAAGTCGTTCGGCGGGAACGAGTAGACCATGTGCCAGATCGGCGAGCCGGTGAAGCCGGTGACCACCTGCACGCCGAGCTGGGCGGCGGCCCGCGCGGTGTCCTTCATGTAGTCGGCGGCCCGGCCGCGGACGCCCTCGGGATCGCCGTCGCCCCACACGTCGGGCGGCAGCACCGCCTTGTGGCGCTCGTCGATCGGATCGCAGACGGCCTGGCCGGCGAGGTGGTTGCCGATCGCCCAGCAGGACAGACCGTGACGCTCGAGGATCTCGTGGCGCGTCGCGCAGTAGCCGGGGTCGCTCACGGCCTGGGCCACGTCGAAGTGGTCGCCCCAGCAGGCGAGCTCGAGCCCGTCGAAGCCCCAGCCGCCGCACTTCTCGGCCAGGTCCTCCAGGGTCAGATCGGCCCACTGGCCGGTGAACAGGGTGACTGGTCGGCTCATGCCGCCTCCTTCGTCGAGAGGATCTCCAGGGGGACGCCGGCGGCGTCGTAGGCATCGCCGACGTCCGCCGGCAGGGCGGAGTCGGTGATGATCAGGTCGGGGTCGTCGGCGCGCATGATCGTGAGCAGCGAGGCGCGGCCGTATTTGCTGGCGTCGATCAGCGCGATGGTGCGGTTCGCGTTCGAGCGGGCGGCGTTGACGACGTCGGCGAGCGGCCGGCGGGACGTGGTTAGGCCCTTCTCGAGCGTGATGCCTGCCGCCGAGACGAACGCGAGGTCGAAGTTGAGCTGCGAGACGAACTCCACCGTCCAGCGGCCGGCGATCATCCTCATGTGCTGGTCGAGCTCGCCCGGGGTCACGACCACGTGCACCGGCTCGGCCTGCATCTCGTACGCGATCGCGGGCGAGCTCGTGACCAGCGTGAGCTCGTTGGGCGGGTCGTCCATCAAGCGGCGCGCGAGGCACAGCACGCTCGACGAGGCATCCAAGAAGATCGTCGACCCCGGCGTGACGAGCTCGGCGGCCCGGGCCGCAATGGAGTCCTTCGCCGCGGCGGCCTGTTCGACGCGCTGCGACCACGCGGTCGCGATGACGGCGGTGGGTTGTGCGAGCGCACGGGCGCCGCCGTGCACCCGCTCGACCAGCCCCTCGGCGGCGAGCAGCTCCAGGTCGCGGTGGACGGTGATCGCCGAGACCGCGTGGCTGCGGGCCAGCTCGGCCACGGAGACCCCTCCGTCGCGCTGGATGCGCTCCAGCATCTGGGCGCGGCGCAGTGCGGGCGGCATGGTGTTCAGACGCGGTCCTCGAACGCTCGCTTGGTCACGGTCACCTCCACGCCGCGGAACTCGTCGATCGCCTTCACGAGGTGGTCGGCGAAGCGGGTGAGCGCCTCGTCGCCCTTGTCGGGCGTCGCGCGCATCGGGTTCCCGATCACCCCGGTCCGCGAGAACTCGCCGTGGTCCATCGGGAAGACGAAGTACTGGTAGCCGTCGAACTCCACGTCGGGCGCGCCGTCGGTCTTGATGAAGGACTCGGGCAGCCACCTCGGCACCTGGGCCCGGTCCTCCGCGGCGCGCTCCATGTCGACCATGCGCCCGTCGTGCGCCATCACCTGCGACGTCTCGAGCTCCGAGGCATGCCAACCCGGCGTCTCGTCGAGCGGGTTCTCGAGCAGGTCCTCGAGCAGCCCGATGTAGCGCTCGGCGTAGGGCTTGTAGAGCGCGACGAATGCGCCCGTCTCGTACTTGATGCGGCGAAGCAGCGGGTCGATCACCTTGGTGTTCGAGCCGTGCCCGTTCACGAAGACGAGCTTGTTCCAGCCGTGGTGGATCAGGGAGCGGGCGATGTCGTACAGGACCTCGTTGAAGGTCGCGGCGCGCAGCGTCACGGTGCCCACGCCCGCCTCGGGCTCACGCATGTGCTGCGGCGAGTAGCCGATCCAGAGCGGTTGCGTGTACGGCACGTCCGCCTTCTCCGCGGCACGCTTCGACACCTCGAGCGCGGTGATCGTGTCCGTGCCCAGCGGCAGGTGGGCGCCGTGCTGCTCGCAGGAGCCGATCGGGATCAGCACGATGTCGGAGCGCTCCTGGAACCACGCGATGTCGGGTGGGGCCAGGTCGAGCAGGCAGTTGGAGAAGGGGCGGGCGTCATCCGGCATGGGCTGGCTCCTCTGAAAGCGTCAAGTAGCGGTCTGCGACCAGTTCGGCGAAGTCGGGGTCGTCCACGTGGGCGTCGACCTGCTCGAATGGGATGTCCGGACGGAGCGCGTCGCGCAGCGCCTCCACGAACGCCGCGTCGGCCTCGGGGTCCCAGAGGTCGCCGCCCTCGGCGTCGGCGAGCGAGAACCCCTGCGTGGGGACGAGCACGCGGACCGGGCCGCGGGCCTCGTTCAGGCGCTCGGCGACCATGCGGCCGAGCTCGGCCCCTTCGCCGGCCGACATGCGCACGAGCGTGGCCACGGGGTTGTGGAAGTAAGTCTTGCGCCCGCGGTAGCGCTCGGGCAGCTCGTCGCGCGGGCCCTGGTTGAAGAAGTCGACGCAGCCCGGCACCACCACCTGCGGAATCCCACGACGGCCCGCCACGCACAGCCGGTCCGGCCCGGTGGCGTGGATGCCGTCGAGCAGCGAGTTCGCCAGCTCGGACAGCGTGTAGTCGATCACGCCGCCGAGCGCCCCCGCTTCGATCAGGTGCTCCATGGCGGGCCCGCCCACGCCGTTGGCGTGGAAGATCACGGGCTCCCGGCCCGCCTCCATCAGGACCTCCCGGACCCGCATGACGCCGGGCGTGGTCTGGCCCAGCATCGTGATCCCGACGCAGCGCTCCCCAAGCTCGGTTACCGGCCGGCCGGCATCGCGCACCATCCCCGCCACCGCCGCGGCTGCGTTGTCGAAGATCGCGCGGGCGATCTCGTTCAGGCCGAGGATGTCGATGACCGAGTGCATCACGGTCACGTCCGCCTCGCCGACGAACGGCGCGAAGGCCCGCCGGCCGGACGCGCTCGGGGAGACGATCAGCTTCGGCACGCCGACCGGCAGGGCGTGCATGGCCGCGGCGCCGAGCAGGGCGCCCTCCGCGCCGCCGAGGCACAGCACGCCCTGGATGCGGCCGTCGGCGAACAGCCGCAGGCAGGTGGCGCGCACGCCCTCGAGCATCAGCTCGACCGCGGCGCCGCGGGAGCCAGCCCGGCGGACGTCGTCGAGGTCGTGCCCGCCGGCGCGGGCGACCTCCTTCCGCGTGACGTCCGCCGGGCAGCCGGGCTCCCCCAGGATCCCCGAGTCGATCACCACCGGCCGCGTGCCGAGCGCCGCCAGGCGCTCGCGCACGTACGCGATCTCCTCGCCCTTGGTGTCGAGCGTGCCGACAAGGGCTATGCCGGGCGCGGGGCCCAACGCGTCTACGCGGCCGGCGTCTGGACCGAGTCGAGCGCCTTGCGCAGGCGGTCGATCGAGTCCTGGACGTACTCGTCGTAGTAGTGCTCGGGGACCGCTCCGGTGCCGTGGTCGCGCAGGAACTGCTCCATGCCCTGGCTCGCCCCGGACTCGGCCGCGTCGGCGATCTCGGTGCGCTTCGACAGCGGCGTGCGGTCCACCGGCACGACGAACTCGACGGTCAGGTAGTCGTCGTAGCCGATGCCCGCGAGCTCCTGCACGAGCGCCTCCCAGTCCACCGCGCCCTGGCCCGGAGGCATCCGGGTGTTCTCGGCCACGTGGCAATCGACCAGGTAGTCCCCGGTGTCGCGGATCGCCTGCCGCCAGTCCGCCTCCTCCATCCACATGTGGAAGATGTCCAGGCAGACCCCGCAGTTCCCGCCGACCTCCTTGGCCATCGCGACGGCCTGGTCCGCCCGGTTGATGAAGTAGGTCTCGAAGCGGTTGAGCGGCTCGACGCCCATGCGGACGCCCACCTTCTCGGCGTGCGCCTGGCACTCCTTCAGGCCCTCCACGCACCAGTTCCACTCGTCCTCGGGGGAGCCCATTGGCGTGACCTTGCCGACCGTCGAGGGCACCACTGTGAGGATCTCTCCCCCCAGCGAGGCCACCAGCGACAGGCAGTCCTTCACGTACTGGACGCTCGCCATGCGCACGTAGTAGTCCTCGTGGACCAGGTCGCGTCCCCCGGTCATCAGGGTCACCGAGCCCCAGCAGGACAGGCCGTTCTCGTCGAGCAGCCGCTTGACCTCGTCGGCGTCGTACAGGGCCGGCTCGCCTGAGATCTCGATCCCGTCGTAGCCGCTCCGCCCGAGCCGCGTGATCGTGGTCTCGATCGGCTCGGCGCGCATCCAGTTGTGCATGGCGACCTTGAGTGCCATCCCTCTCCTCTCCTCCTCCGGGCCTACAGGCCCATCTTTCCGGGGTTCATGATGTTGCTCGGGTCGAGCGCGGACTTGATCTGACGCATGGCGTCGAGCGCGCCGCCGTGCTGGCGGCGCATGTAGGGCCCGAGCTTGATGCCGACGCCGTGGTGGTCGTTCATCACGCCGCCGGCGTCGAGCGCCGCGGTCATGCCGTCCTCCCAGATCCGGTCGTGCAGCTCGAGCGCGTCGGGTCCGCCGTCGGGCACGACGAAGCGGCCGTAGATCATCGTGCCCCAGGGGTACCAGTGCGAGAAGTGCATCCGCAGCTCGAGCCCCGTGCCGGCGTAGGGCTCGCGCACCGCCTTGTGGAGCGCCTCGTAGACCGCCTCGACCCGGGTGTAGGTGGCGACCACGTCGAGCGTCCCCCAAACCGCCGGGAGCTCGGGCTGGTGCGGCGGGTGGTAGAAGTCGTAGCGCCGGTCCCACCACCGCTGTCCCAGGGCCGGATCGAGCAGCTCGCCGCCGGCCTCCGCCGCGATCTCGAGCGTCCGGCGCGCCTCCACCTCCACCGCCTCGGGCTCCCCCTCGAAGGCCAGCACCGTGTACACGCCGCGCAGGTCCTCGCCCACCACCGGGGCGAACGCGAGCCGCGTGGCGTCCTCGTCGTACATGCGCACCACCGAGGGGCGGTGCCCCGCCTGGAGCGCGCGCCGGATCGCATGCACGCCGGCGCCGACCGAGGGGAAGGAAACCGCGGCGAAGCGGCGCTCGGCCGGCATCGGCACGATCTGGAGCGTCGCCCTGGTGATCACGCCGAGCGTGCCCTCCGATCCCACGAACAGCTGGGTGAGCTCGGGCCCCACGGCGTGCCTCGGAACCTCCACCGTCTCGATCAGGCCGGTGCCGGGCGTGGCCACGCGCAGGTTGAGCAGCAGGTCCTCGATCTTGCCGTAGCGCGTGGAGAGGACGCCGGAGCCCCGCGCCGCGATGTAGCCGCCGACCGTCGCCCACTCCACCGAGGCGGGGTAATGCGGCAGCATCAGCCCGCGGGCGTTCAGCTCCGACTCGAGGCGCCGCCCGTTCACGCCGGCCTGCGCCGTGACGGTCATCGAGGTCTCGTCGACGTCGACGATGCGGTCGAGCGAGCGCAGGTCGAGCACGATGCCGCCGTGGATGGCGAGCGCGCCGCCCTGGGTCCCCGAGCCCCCGCCCCACGCCACGACCGGCGTGCGCTGGTCGTCCGCGGCGGCCAGCACCGCGGCCACGTCCTCCTCGGTGCGCGGGCGCACGACGATCTCGGGGCGGGCCAGCGGGGTGCCCGCCGCGGTGGCCGCGAGCGCCGGCCAGTAGGTGTCCGCGGTGTAGGCGTCGAGGTCGTCGGGCGCGGTCGAGACGGCGTCAGCTCCCACCGCGGCGGTGAGGGCAGCCTTCACGTCCGAGATGGCGACCTTCGGGGTGGCGCTCATCACAAGCCTTCGTTAACGCTTTCAAAAGACTGCAGAACTTGACAGGGAGCGTGCCATACGCTTTCAATACCTGTCAAGGGATGAGCGGATCGCCTCAAAGACCGCTCGACCCCGCCGAGGATCCTTCGACCGCGGCGGGCGAGAGGGCGACCGAGCGAGGGCAAGGCGCCACCGAGCGAGCGCAAAGCACGACCGAGTCAGGGCAGAGCGCGACCGCGACCGCGCCAAGTCCGGCCGCCGCGGCCCAACCTCGACGGCCGGGGCTCCCCCGCTTGACCCCCGCCCGCGTCGCACTCGGGCTGGTCGGCGCGGCCGTCGTGATCTGGCTGATCGTCAAGGCCGCCGACGATCCGCGCCAGTTCGCCGTCGTCAGCCTCAACGGCATCACGCTCGCCGCGCTCTTCTTCGTCGTGGCGAGCGGCTTCACGCTGATCTTCGGCCTCATGCGGGTGGTCAATATGGCCCACGGCTCGCTCTACCTGCTCGGCGGCTACCTGGCGCTCACCTTCCAGGAGGCCTGGTTCAAGGAGGACACCGGCCTGGAGCTTTCGCTGAGCGGCGCGTCGGACGCCCAGTACGGTGTGGCCGGCTGGCTCGTCCCGCTCGTCGTCGCCACGCTCGCGATCGGGGTGATCGGAGTCCTGATCCAGCAGGTCTTCCTGCGCTGGAACCAGGGCCAGGAGCTCCGGCAGGCCCTCATTACGATCGCCCTGGCCGTGATCTTCGCCGACCAGATGCTCGCGGAGTTCGGCGGGATCTCGCAGCAGGTGTCGCCGCCGAGCGACTGGCCCACGAGCATCGTGCTGCCGGGCGACGTGCGGTTCGGCTTCTTCCGCGGCGTGATCGTGCTCGGCGCCGCGCTCGCGATCGGGCTGGCGCTCTGGTACGTGATCAAGCGGACCCGCTTCGGCAAGGTGGTGCGGGCCGGCGTGGACGACCGCGACATGGTCTCCGCGCTGGGCATCAACGTGCAGCTCGTCTTCGCTGGGGCATTCCTGATCGGGGCCATGCTCGCCGGCCTCGGGGGCGTGCTCGGCGGCACGATGCTGTCGCTCCAGCCGGGTGAGGACACGGCGTTCCTGCTCAACTCGCTGATCGTCGTGATCATCGGCGGGATGGGGAGCCTGGCCGGCGCCGCGATCGGCGCCCTGGCGCTCGGGCTCGTAGACGCCTACGCCGACGTCTACCTCGTCTTCGGCGACACCGACCTGACGAACTACTCCATCCTGCTCACGTTCGCCCTGCTCGTGGCGGTGCTGGCCGTGCGGCCGCTCGGGCTGTTCGGGAGACCGGCGTGAGCAACGTGCTCACCAGCGGGCGCACCCCGTGGCCGGTCCTGGCCGCGGTCATCGCGGTGTTCGCGCTGGCGCCGCTCGTGGTCAGCGAGTTCTTCCTGTCGGTGATTCTGACCAAGGCGCTGTGGCTCGGGGTCGCCGCGGCGAGCCTCATCTTCCTGGCCGCCTACGGCGGCATGGTCTCGCTGGCGCAGGTCGGGCTGTACGGGATCGCCGGCATGACGTTCGCGAACCTGGTCGCCGCCGACGGCGGGTCGGCGGCCGAGTGGTCGCCGTGGCTCGCCACTATCGCGGCGCTCGCGATCGCGACGCTGGTCGGACTCTTCTTCGGCGTGATCTCGAGCCGCAGCGAAGGCATCTACTTCCTGATGATCACGCTCGCCTTCTCAGTGCTCGTCTACTACTTCTTCTCGCAGGTCACGGAGCTGTCGGGTTTCGGCGGCGTGAACAACGTAGAGCTGCCCGCGCTCCTTGGGGACCCGGTGGAGGACGCAGCCCCGCGCTACTGGGTGACGCTCGTGGTGGCGGCGCTCGTCTTCCTGGGCCTGCGCGCGATCGCGCGGACGCCGTTCGGGCTCGTGCTGCAGGGCCAGCGCGACGAGCCGGCCCGCATGCGCGCCCTCGGCTTCGACGTGCTGCGGCACAGGACGCTCGCCTTCGCTCTCGCCGCCCTGATCGCGGCGATCGCCGGGGTGCTGTCCGTCTGGTACAACCGGCGCATCTCGCCAGGCTCGATCAACCTGGCGCAGACGATCGACGTCCTCATCATCGCCGTCATCGGGGGGCTGTACCGCCTCGAGGGGGCCTGGGTGGGCGCGCTCGTGTACGCGCTGATCGACAACTACTCGCGCGACTGGGTGCCCGACGTCGGCAACGTGCTCGGCCCCGCTCGCTTCAACACGGTGATCGGCCTGGTCTTCCTGATCATCGTCCTGGCGTCGCCGAACGGGCTGATGGGCCTGGGGCAGAACGCCTGGGACCGCCTGCGCCGCCGGGGCGCGGGCACGGGAAGACCGCCGCCGGGCACCGGCGCCGGGCTGGCGGAGCAGCCCGCACGCGGAGCAGTCAACTGAAGGCACGAGAGGAGTTGAGGTTCTTGACATCACGCAGGTTGTTGGCTTTGTTCGCGGCGTTGCTCGCGCTGGCGCTGGTGGGCGTCGGGTGCGGTGACGACGACGATGACGGTGGAGGCGGAGGCGACGAGGCCGCGCAGGAGGACGGCGGCGGGGGCGGCGGAGATCCAATCCGCGTGGCCATGCTGTCGAACTGCGAGGGACCGTTCGGGTCGTTCTTCGAGCCGACGGCATCGGGCATGAACACGGCGCTGATCAAGTACGCCGGGGCCCGGCCCGCCGGTGAGCGCCCGACCGACGGCGTGGAGGGCGCCGAGGTGGCCGGGAGCCCGATCGAGATCGTCGGCTACGGCTGCTCCGACGACACCGCCGACAAGGCGATCGAGGAGACGCGCCGCCTGATGGAGCAGGAGGACGCGGACATCCTCGTCGGGCCGCTGTCGGGCGACGAGGGCATCGCGGTCGCGAACTACGCCAAGGAGCACCCGGACAAGACGTTCATCAACGGGATCGCCGGCGCGCAGGACTCGACGCTGAAGGTGCAGGCCGACAACTTCTTCCGCTACCACCCGGACGGGGCGCAGTGGTCCGCCGGCCTCGGCGACTACGCCTACAACGAGCTCGGATGGCGCCGGGCGGCGATCATCGGCGACGACTACTCGTTCCCGTACACGTCGCTGGCGGGCTTCGTGGCGGAGTTCTGCGCGATCGGAGGCGAGATCACCGACCGCATCTGGGCGCCGCTCGGCGAGAAGGACTACTCGTCCTACATCTCGCAGATCCCCGATGACGTCGACGGCCTGTACGTCGGGATCGGCGGCTCGGGCCTGATCTCGTTCATCAACCAGTACGAGCAGCAGCGCGGCGAGGTCGACACCGAGCGGATGCTCGGCAACGTGTTCTGGGACGACCCGCTCGTGCTCGAGGAGGTCGGCTCGAAGCTGATCGGCGGCGTGACGTCGGCCATGACGGCCGCGGACTCCGACGAGGCGCCGGTGCAGGAGTACATCAACGCCCTGCGCGACGCCTACGGCGAGGAGATCGCCGGCGCCGGCCCGTCCGTGTTCACCTACGGCTACTACACCGCCACGGTGGCGCTGATCAAGGGGCTGGAGGAGGTCGGCGGGGACATCTCCGACCAGGTCCCGCTCCAGGAGGCGCTCGCCGAGGTCACGCTCACGGGCGAGGAGGCGCCGTACGGCGACGTGGAGCTCGACGAGAACCACCAGGCCATCAGCGACGTCTACCTGAAGGAGATCGTGCGGGATCAGAACGGCGACGGCGTGCCGGACGTGCAGACGTTCCGGCGGGTCCCCGACGTCGAGCAGACGTTCGGCGGCTTCTTCACGCCTGAGTCGCCCGCGCCCGACCGCCAGAACCCGAGGTGCGAGGAGGGCGAGCCTCCGCCCTGGGTCGGGAACTCCGAGGAGGTCACCTTCGGTTCCTAGGCAGATGGCGACAGCC
>DASZJZ010000012.1:0-7326 GCA_035947555.1 Thermoleophilaceae bacterium
AGCAGACGTTCGGCGGCTTCTTCACGCCTGAGTCGCCCGCGCCCGACCGCCAGAACCCGAGGTGCGAGGAGGGCGAGCCTCCGCCCTGGGTCGGGAACTCCGAGGAGGTCACCTTCGGTTCCTAGGCAGATGGCGACAGCCACCACATCCGTCGAGAGCGCCGAGCCGGTCCTTCGCCTGCGAGGGGTCGGCCGGCGCTTCGGCGGCGTCCACGCCGTGCGCGACGTGGACCTCGACGTGCGGGCCGGCGAGCGGCGCGCGATCCTGGGACCGAACGGCGCCGGCAAGACGACGCTGTTCAACGTGATCTCGGGGGAGTTCCCGCCCACCGCGGGAAGCGTCGAGCTGTTCGGCGGCGATGTGACCCGCCTGCCGGCGCGCACGCGCGCCCGCATGGGGCTGTCGCGCACGTTCCAGACGTCGCGACTGGCGCTCGGCCTGACCGTGGAGGACAACCTCTACCTGGCCGTACTGGGCGTGCGCGGCGGTCACCTGCGCCTCGTGCGCTCGAAGGCCGACGCCGAGATGGTCGACCGGGCGCGCGCGGTCGGCGAGTCCGTTGGGCTCGGCGACCGTCTCGACGCCCTGGTGGCGGACCTCTCGCACGGCGAGCAGCGGCAGCTCGAGGTGGGCATGGCACGCGCCAGCGACCCGAAGCTGCTGATGCTCGACGAGCCGGCCGCCGGGCTGTCGCGCGCCGAGCGCGTCAGCCTGACGGAGATGCTGCTCGGGCTCGACCCGGCGATCACCCTGATCCTGATCGAGCACGACATGGACGTGGCCCTGCGCGTGGCGGAGTGGGTGACGATGATGCACGACGGGACCGTCATCGTGGAGGGCACCCCGGAGGAGATCCGGGCCAACCAGCTCGTCCACGATCTGTATCTAGGGAGCGCCGCCAGGTGAGCGCGCCGCTGCTCGAGATCGACGGACTCGACGCCTACTACGGGACGGCGCACGTGCTTCAGGGGGTCGGCTTCGCCGTCGGCGACGAGCCCGTGGCGCTGATCGGGCGCAACGGCATGGGCAAGAGCACGCTCTGCAAGGCGATCCTCGGGCTGCTCGGCGCGACCGGGCGGGCGAGCGGCTCCATCCGCTTCGAGGGCCAGCAGCTGGTGGGGCGGCCCGCCTACAAGATCGCCGGCGCGGGCGTGGGGTACGTGCCGCAGGGGCGGCGGCTGTTCGAGTCGCTGACCGTGGACGAGCACCTGGAGATCGTCGGCGCGCCGTCGAAGGCGGACTGGACGCCGGACCGCGTCTACGAGCTGTTTCCGCGGCTGGGCGAGCGCAAGCGGGTGAGCGGCACGTCGCTGTCCGGCGGCGAGCAGCAGATGCTGGCGATCGGGCGCGCGCTCCTGACGAACCCGAAGCTCCTGATCATGGACGAGCCCTCCGAAGGGCTCGCACCCACGATCGTGGAGGACCTGATCACGACGATCCGCGAGCTGGCGGCGGGCGGGATGGGCCTGCTCGTGGTGGAGCAGAACCTGGGCGTGGCAACCGCGGTGGCCGAGCGCCAGCTCGTCATGGTGACCGGCTCGATCGCCGCCGAGACGACCGCCGAGGAGCTGGCGAACGACCCCGCCGCGCAGCGGCGCTACCTCGGCGTCGAGCCGCTCCCCGACGCGGCCTGATGGAGCCCCGCGCGAACGACCCCTCGGCCCAGCCGGACGCGGCCTGATGGAGCCCCGCTTCACGTTCGGCCTCTGGACGGTCGGCAACCCCGGCCGCGACCCGTTCGGAGGGCCCACGCGGGAGCCGCTCGACCCGGTCGACTCCGTGGGGCGGCTGGCCGAGCTGGGCGCCTGGGGCGTCAGCCTGCACGACGACGACTTGGTGCCGTGGGGCACCCCGGCGGCCGAGCGCGACCGGATCGTGGGGCGCTTCAAGGCAGCGCTCGAGGAGAACGGCCTCGGGGTGGGGATGGCCACCACCAACCTGTTCGGGCACCCGGCCTTCAAGGACGGCGCCTTCACCTCGAACGACCGCGGCGTGCGGCGCGCGGCGATCGGCAAGGCGATGCGCTCGATCGACCTCGGCGCCGAGCTGGGCGCGGAGGTGTACGTCTTCTGGGGCGGGCGCGAGGGCACCGAGGCAGCCGTGGCGAAGGACCCGCGCGACGCGCTCGAGCGCTACCGCGAGGCCATCGACGTGCTGGCCGACTACGTGGTGGATCAGAGCTACGAGTTGCGCTTCGCGATCGAGCCGAAGCCGAACGAGCCGCGCGGCGACATCTTCCTGCCGACGATCGGCCACGCGCTGCACTTCATCGGGACGCTGAGCCGCCCGGAGATGGTGGGCGTGAACCCCGAGGTGGCGCACGAGACGATGGCCGGGCTGTCGTTCGTGCACGGGGTCGGCCAGGCGCTGTGGGCCGGAAAGCTCTTCCACATCGACCTCAACGCCCAGCGGATCGGCCGCTACGACCAGGACTTCCGCTTCGGCGCGGAGGACGTGAAGGAGGCCTTCCTGCTCGTGCGGCTGCTCGAGCGGGCCGGCTACGAGGGGCCGCGCCACTTCGACGCGCACGCCTACCGCAACGAGGATGTCGACGGCGTGTGGGAGTTCGCGGCGGGCTGCATGCGCACGTACCGTGCGCTGGCCGAGCGGGCCCGCCACTTCGACTCGCTGCCCGAGGTGCAGGAGGCCCTGGCGGCGGCGGGCGCGCCCGAGCTGGGCTCCCCCAGCGTGGACGGCGACGGCTCGCCCGAGACGCTGAAGGCCGAGGCCGACCGGCTCGACGAGCTGGCCGCCCGCGGCTACGCAAACGAGCGGCTCGACCAGCTGCTGGTGGACGTACTGCTCGGCGTCCGGTAAGTCTCTATCCACCGATGATGGTGGTCATGACTCCCGAGGCCACGGCCGAGCAGATCCAGGCCGTGGTCGACAAGCTCGAGGCGCGCGGCGTTCATGCCAAGGTCATGCCGGGCGAGCTCACAACGGCTATCGGCGCCATCGGCGACCCGGAGGGCGTGAGGGAGCTCGGGCTCGAGGGGCTCGCCGGGGTCGATCAGGTCATCCCCATCTCGCGGCCCTACAAGCTCGCATCGAGTGAGCTCTCGCATCACGAGCCCACCGCTTTCGACGTCGGCGGGCGGCGTGTCGGGGCGGCTGAGACGTTCTGCCTCATCGCCGGGCCCTGCACGGTCGAGACTCCCGAGCAGACCCGCACGGTCGCCCGGACGGTGGCTGCGGCGGGCGCCTCGATGCTCCGCGGCGGCGCCTTCAAGCCGCGCACCTCGCCCTTCTCGTTCCAGGGGCTCGGGGTCGCCGGCCTCGAGATCCTCGCCGAGGTGCGCGCCGAGACCGGGCTACCGGTGGTGAGCGAGCTCACCTCCGCGCAGCACGCCGACCGCTTCGTCGAGGTCGTGGACGTGGTGCAGGTCGGCGCGCGCAACATGCAGAACTACGGCCTGCTGGAGGTGGTCGGGAAGCTCGGCAAGCCCGTGCTGCTGAAGAGGGGCCTCTCGTCCACCCTCGACGAGCTGCTCATGGCCGCCGACTACGTGCTGAAGGAGGGCAACGAGAGGGTCATGCTGTGTGAGCGCGGCATCCGCACCTTCGAGACCGCCACTCGCTTCACGCTCGACATCGGCGCCGTGCCGTGGCTCAAGCTCCACACGCACCTGCCCGTGATCGTGGACCCCTCGCACGCCTCGGGCGACAGGCGGCTGGTCGGGCCCTTGGCGCGTGCGGCGGCCGCCGCTGGCGCCGACGGGATCATCGTCGAGGTGCACGAGGACCCCGAGGCGGCGCTATGCGACGGCCCGCACCAGCTCTACGCGAAGGACTTCCACGCGTTCGCCGCAGAGGTGGCCGCGCACGCGCGGCTGGTGGGGAAGACGCTCGCGTGACCACGGCGCGGCGCGCCTAGCGTCGAGCCGAGGCGGCGACCACAGACCTGCCGAGGCTCCCCGCCACTCTCTGCCCACCGAGCCGCCCCACGACCCGCGGCCCGACGACGCGCAGCGCTCCACGAACCTGCCCGCGGACCACGAGCCGCCCGTGCTGACGCGCGTCCTCGAACCGCCGCAGACGCCCGCTCACCCGCACGCCCGGCACGAAGGCCACGCCCCTCAGGTGCAGCGTGAACCGGCCGTCGATCCGGTAGGAGCCGCCCCGGAGGCCGCCCCCGCGGGCCAGGTCCGGGTCGTCCGGGTCGAGGATGAGCTGGGTGAACGAGTCCTGGCTCACGTCCCTGAGCGTCTGCATCACCGCCCGCAGCGGCGGCATCGTCCCCAGGCGCAGCGGCGGCGGCGGTAGCGCCGGAAACAGGCGCGGAGTCCGCCGGCACACTCCGGCCACCGGCTGGTCGCGGAAGAACCGCGCGACCGCGCGCACCGTGCAGCCCGACGGGTCCGACCCCACCGCCGAATGTCCGGTCCCCGGCGCCACGACGAGCTGCGAGCGGGGGAACAGCGCCGCCACGCGGCGGGCGTTCTCCACGGGAGTGCGCAGGTCGTCCTCGCCCTCGATCAGCAGCACCGGCACGTCGGGCAGGGGCCCCGCGCCGAACGCCGGCGCCGCCGGCGCCGCCGCCCAGCGATCGCACAGCCGCAGCAGGTCGTTCTCGAGCGCCGCGCCGCGATCGAACGGAAGGAAGGCGCTGCTCGGGGTCGACCGCACGGCCGCCTCTGCCTGCCGGCGCCGCTCGAGCGGATCGGGCGGCGTGGTGCGCGGCCAGGGGAGAGCGCTCTCCTCGCAGGTCGTGGCGGTGAACACGGCGGAGCTGAACACGTGCGGCGGCGGCGGGGCGCCCGCCACCGAGATCGCGCGCCGCTCGAGGCGGAGCAGCGGCGCGGCGTCGCCGTCGAGTGCGGCCCGCACGGCACCGGGGAAGGGGGCCCGCAGTGCGGGCTCGAAGTCACCGCTCAGGAAGATCAGGAACAGCTCGCCGCGCGTCAGCGAGGCGCGGCGGCGGCGTCCGCGCCGGTCGACCACGTAGCCGCGCAGCGGCCGCGCCGCCATGCGGCGGACGAGCGCTTCCAGGTCCGCGAGCGGGTCGCGGGTGAACGCGCGGCAGCGCGAGCGGCACAGCGCCTTCAGCACCCGCGGCGCCGCCGCGAGCGACGGCCGGTAGAGGGGGTCCTGGCCGTCCGGCTCCACCACCGAGTCGAGCACGAGCCGCTCGACGTTGCCGGGGTAGGTGAGCGCGTAGCCGAGCGCGACCTTCGCGCCGTACGATGTCCCATACAGCGTGATCTGCTGGATGCCGAGCTCGCTGCGAATCGCCTCGATGTCCTCCACCGACGCGCGGCTCGTGTAGTGGTGCCGACGCGCGCCCAGCCGGCGGGCGCACAAGCCGGCGGCCACCCCGGCGTCGAACAGGTTGGACTCCTCGAGCGCCGGGCAGCGCAGCAGTCCCGACCGGCCGGTGCCGCGCTGGTCGAAGACGATCAGGTCGCGGTGGCGCAGGGCGGGGCCGAGCAGGCCGAGCCCGTCGCCGCCGAAGGCCTCGCTCGCCGACTGCCCCGGCCCGCCGGCGAGCACGAACACGGCGCCGCGGGTCGGACGCCGGCTGGCTCGCACCCGCCCCACGAAAAGCGACACGCGACCCGGGACGGCGCCACTCCGGTCGAGCGGCACTGACAGCCGCGCGCAGGGGAACAGAAAGGCCTCGCAGCGTTTGAAGCGCAGTTGCGCCTCGGCGGCCGGAGCCGGAAGCACCGCGAATGCGCTCGCCGTGAGGGCGAGCAGGGTGGCGGCGAAGCGCACCCCAGGAATTATGGGGCCCTGGCATCGGCCGCCGGACGCGGCCGCTGTCATCAGAGGTGAGGGCTGGACGCCCTCACGGGGTAATCTCCCCCGCCGCTCGTGTTCACCAAGGTCCTCGTAGCCAACCGCGGCGAGATCGCCATCCGCGTCATGCGCACGCTCGAGGAGCTCGGCGTGGCGAGCGTGGCCGTGTACTCCGAGCCCGACCGCGACGCCCCCCACGTGCGCCGCGCCGCCGAGGCCTACCTGCTGGGCCCCGGCCCGGCGGCGGAGAGCTACCTCAAGATCGACCGCATCCTCGGGGTGGCCCGGGAGTCGGGCGCCGAGGCGATCCACCCGGGCTACGGGTTCCTTGCCGAGAACGCTGCGTTCGCGCGCGCCTGCGACGAGGCCGGGATCGTGTTCATCGGCCCGCCCGCCGCCGCCATCGACGCGATGGGCTCCAAGACCAAGGCCCGCGAGATCATGCGCGACGCCGGCGTCCCGATCGTGCCGGGCACCACCGACCCGGTCGAGTCGGTCGCGGATGCCCGCAAGGTCATCGACGAGGCGATCGGCTACCCGGTGGCGATCAAGGCAGCCGGCGGCGGAGGGGGCAAGGGTTTCCGCGTCGCCCAGTCCGAGGACGAGCTCGAGAAGGCCTTCGAGGGCGCCTCCCGCGAGGGTGAGAAGTTCTTCTCGGACCCGACCGTCTACGTCGAGCGTTACCTGCCCGACCCGCGCCACGTGGAGGTGCAGGTGCTCGCCGACGGCGACGGCAACGTGATCCACCTGTTCGAGCGCGACTGCTCGGTGCAGCGCCGTCACCAGAAGCTGATCGAGGAGAGTCCCGCCCCCGCCGTCGATCCCGAGCTGCGCGAGCGGATCGGCAAGATCGGCACCGACGCGGCACGCGCCGTCGGCTACCGGTCGGCAGGCACGGTCGAGGGCTTGCTCCAGGACGGCGAGTACTTCTTCCTCGAGATGAACACGCGCGTGCAGGTGGAGCACTGTGTGACCGAGATGGTCACCGGCATCGACATCGTGCGCGAGCAGGTGAAGATCGCCGCCGGCGAGCCGCTCGCCTACGGCCAGGACGACGTGGTGCTGCGCGGGCACGCCATCGAGTGCCGCATCAACGCCGAGGACGCCGCGAAGAACTTCGCCCCGGCCCCGGGCAAGGTCGGCTCCTACCGGGAGCCTGCGGGGCCGTTCGTGCGGGTCGACTCGGGCGCCGAGGAAGGCTACGAGGTGCTGCCGCTGTATGACCCGATGATCGCCAAGCTGATCGTCTGGGACGTGGACCGCGAGGCCTCCACGCGGCGCATGCTGCGCGCGCTCGGCGAGTTCGAGATCGGCGGCCTGAAGACACTCATCCCCTTCCACCAGGCGCTGCTCGCCAGCGAGCAGTGGGCCCGCGGCGAGACCTGCCGCGACCTGGTCGAGGACCGCGAATGGCTCAAGCAGCTGGCCTTCCCGGCGCCCGCGAAGGCGAAGGACGACGAGCCCGAGGAGACGGTGGAGCGCGACTACGCGGTCGAGGTCTCGGGGCGCAAATTCGAGGTCAAGGTGATCGGCGCCCCGTTCGCGCCGAACGGCGCCGCGCCCGCCGGGGCCACCCGCCGGGCGCCG
>DASZJZ010000013.1:0-28048 GCA_035947555.1 Thermoleophilaceae bacterium
CCGAGCGGGGGAGGCTTAAATGACGGGTTGAGCGAGCCATCTCTTGGGGATTACCTCGTCTGCATGCCCCGATCCGCCCGAACGCAACACGAGAGCGGGCCCGGAGCGCCCTCCGGCGCGACCGACACGGCGCCCGAGCACACCACCGAGCATCCGGTGGAGGAGCCCGGCGAGGGCTGGTCGGTCCTGCCGCGGCCGCACGACCGCACCGCCCCGCCACGCATCCAGCTCCTGAACCCGGCGCCCATGATCGACTGCGGGCGCTTTCCCGCCAAGCGCACCGTGGGCGAGTGGGTCGAGGTGTCCGCGGACGTGTTCCGCGACGGGCACGAGATCCTGCGCGCGCAGGTGCGCTACCGGGGGCCCGGCGACAGCGACTGGGCGGCCGCGCCGATGCGCTGGATCGACCGCGAGGTGGACGGGGACCGCTGGGCGGGCGCCTTCGAGCTGGACCGCGTGGGGCGCTGGGAGTTCACGGTGGAGGCCTGGTCGGACCTGTTCGCCACCTGGCGCGACGAGCTGCGCCGAAAGCTGGCGGCAGGCCAGCACGACCTGCGCGGCGAGCTGTCGGAGGGACAGGTCCTGCTCGAGGAGGCGCTCGAGCGGATGCGGGACGGCGGCGGCGAGCGGCCGGCCGGGAGCGGCGAGCGCGCCGGGGGAAACGGCGACCACGCACCGGACCCGGACGCCGACCGCCGCCTCGTCGAGCACGTCCTCGTCACGCTCGCCGACCCGAGCACGCCCGAGGAGGCCAAGCACGACGCCGTGCTCGGGCCGGAGCTGCTCGCGGCGGTCGATCGCCATCCCGACCGCCACGACTCCACCACCCTCGAGCGCAGCCTTCCGCTCGAGGTCGAGCGCGTCCGGGCCCGCTTCGGCTCCTGGTACGAGCTATTCCCGCGCTCCTTCGGAGGCTTCGAAGGTGTCAGAAAGCGCCTGCCCGAACTCGCGGAGCTCGGCTTCGACGTGATCTACCTCCCCCCGATCCACCCGATCGGCGTGACCAACCGCAAGGGCCGCAACAACTCGCTCCAGGCGAGGCCCGGGGACCCCGGCTCGCCCTGGGCCATCGGCGGCGTGGAGGGCGGCCACGACGCCATCCACCCCGAGCTCGGTTCCGCCGAGGAGTTGGAGCGGCTCGTAACCGAGGCCCGCGACCACGGCCTCGAGATCGCCCTCGACTTCGCGATCCAATGCTCAGCCGACCACCCCTGGCTCAAGGAGCACCCGGAGTGGTTCAACCGCCGCCCCGACGGCACGCTCAAGTACGCCGAGAACCCGCCGAAGCGCTACCAGGACATCTACAACGTCAACTGGGACTCCGAGGATTGGCGCGGCCTGTGGGATGCGCTGAGAGACGTGCTGATGGTCTGGGTCGAGCGCGGCGTGCGGGTGTTCCGCGTCGATAACCCGCACACGAAGCCGCTGCCGTTCTGGGAGTGGCTGATCCAGGAGGTGCGCGCCGAGTACCCGGACGTGATCTTCCTGTCGGAGGCCTTCACCCGGCGCGTGAAGCTCCGCGCCCTCGCCAAGGCCGGCTTCAGCCAGTCGTACACCTACTTCACCTGGAAGAACGGCCGCCACGAGCTGACCGAGTACATGCTCGAGCTGGCCCATTCCGGGATGCAGGAGTACTGCCGCCCGAACTTCTTCGCCAACACGCCCGACATCCTCAACGAGTACCTCGTGCACGGCGGGCCGCCCGCCTTCCACACGCGGCTGGTGCTCGCCGCCACGCTGTCCCCCACCTACGGCATCTACTCGGGCTACGAGCACTTCGAGAACGTGCCGCTCAAGGAGGGCAGCGAGGAGTACCTCGACTCCGAGAAGTACGAGATCAAGCGGCGCGAGCTGGACGGCCCGCTGCTGGCGGAGATCGCGAAGATCAACCGCATCCGGCGCGAGAACGAGGCGCTCCAGCACCTCTCGAACGTCGTCTTCCTCGAGACCGAGAACGACGGCCTGATCGCCTACCACAAGCGCTGGGGCGACAACGCGATCATCACGGTGGTCTGCCTCGACCCCCACCTCGCCCAGGAGGGCGTGGCCGTGGTGCCGGCCTGGCTAGGCCTCCCGCCGGCCTTCCAGGTGGAGGACCTGCTCGACGGGGCGCGCTACGACTGGCGCCTCGGCCGCAACTACGTCCGGCTCGGGCCGGACGAGCGCATGGCGCACTTGCTGCGAGTCGGCGCATGACGACGGTCGCCGCGCCCCGCCCGGCGGCCGAGCCCGAGCGCCGCCCGCAGCCCGAGCACTGGTTCGAGGCCGAGCCGCTCTGGTTCAAGACCGCCGTCTTCTACGAGATCCACCTGCGCGGCTTCTACGACGGCGACGGCGACGGATCGGGCGACTTCCGCGGCCTCACCGAGAAGCTCGACTACCTGCAGTGGCTGGGGGTGGACTGCATCTGGCTGCTGCCGATGTACCGGTCGCCGCTGCGCGACGGGGGCTACGACATCGCCGACTTCTTCTCCGTGCACGAGGACTACGGCCAGATCGATGACGTGCGTCGCTTCATCGACGAGTCGCACCAGCGCGGCATGCGCGTGATCGCCGACCTCGTCATGAACCACACCTCGATCGACCACCCCTGGTTCCAGGAAGCCCGCTCGAGCCCGGATTCGCCCAAGCGCGACTGGTACGTCTGGTCGGACACGAAGGAGCGCTACAAGGACGCGCGGATCATCTTCATCGACACCGAGACGTCGAACTGGTCCTGGGACGAGCAGGCCGGCGCCTACTACTGGCACCGCTTCTTCCACCATCAGCCGGACCTGAACTACGACAACCCCGAAGTCCAGGAGGCCATGCTCGACGTGCTGCGCTTCTGGCTCGACCTCGGCCTGGACGGCTTCCGGCTCGACGCCGTGCCCTATCTGTTCGAGCGCGAGGGCACCAACTGCGAGAACCTCCCCGAGACGCACGAGTACCTCAAGCGCGTGCGTCGCGAGGTTGAGGAGAACTACCCCGACCGCGTGCTGCTCGCCGAGGCAAACCAATGGCCTGCCGACGTGGTGGATTACTTCGGCGCCGGGGACGAGTGCCACATGGCCTTCCACTTCCCCGTGATGCCGCGCATGTTCATGGCCGCCCGGCGCGAGGACGCCACGCCGATCCTCGAGATCCTCGACCAGACCCCGCCGATCCCGAACAACTGCCAGTGGGGCCTGTTCCTGCGCAACCACGACGAGCTGACGCTCGAGATGGTCACCGACGACGAGCGGGACTACATGTACAAGGAGTACGCCAAGGACCCCCGCATGCGGCTGAACCTCGGCATCCGCCGCCGCCTGGCGCCCCTGCTCGACAACGGCCGCGCCGAGATCGAGCTGATGACCGCGATCCTCTTCTCGCTGCCCGGCAGCCCGGTGCTCTACTACGGCGACGAGATCGGGATGGGCGACAACGTCTACCTGGGCGACCGGGACGGGGTGCGCACGCCGATGCAGTGGACGGGCGACCGCAACGGCGGCTTCTCCACGGCGGACTTCGCGCAGCTCTACGCGCCGCCCTCGATGGACCCCGTCTATGGCTTCCAGGCCCTGAACGTGGAGGCGCAGCTGCGCACGCCGTCCTCGCTGCTGCGCTGGACGCACCGCTTCATCGCGCTGCGCAAGGAGCACCCCGTCTTCGGCCTCGGCACGTACGAGCCGCTGCGGCCGGCCAACAAGCGCATCTTCGCCCACGCCCGGCGCTACGAGCGCGAGGTCGTCCTGTGCGTCCACAACCTGGCCCGCTCGGCGCAGGCGGTGGAGCTCGACCTGTCGGAGTTCGAGGGCTACCACCCCGAGGAGATGTTTGGACGCAGCCGCTTCCCGCGCATCGGCGAGCTGCCCTACCTGCTGACGCTGGGGCCGCGGGGCTTCTATTGGTTCCGGCTCGTCGAGGAGGAGGAAGTCGATGACGGCTGACGCGCGCCTCGACGAGCGCGCCCTCACCGAGTGGCTGGTCGCCCAGCGCTGGTTCGGCTCGAAGGCGCGCGAGGTCGTCCACCTCGGCGTGCTGGACGTCGTGCCGCTCCGCCTGGAGCCCCGGCTGCTCGCCTCGGTCATGGTCGAGGCGCGCTTCGCGCCCGGCACGCACGAGGTCTACCAGGTGCCCGTCGCATACAGACCGGTCGAGGAGGGCTGGAGCGAGTCCGTGATCGCCGAGGCCGACGGGCTGACCATCTACGACGCACTCGCGGACCCGGAGCAGGGCCAGGCGCTGCTCGAGCTGATGCGCGCGAACGCGCGGCTCGAGTCCGAGCACGCGGTGAGCGAGTTCCATTGGGTCGAGGGCACCCGCGACCCGGGCCCGAGCGCCGTGGTGCGCCCGATGGGCGCCGAGCAGTCGAACAGCTCGCTGGTGTTCGACGAGGCGCTCGCGCTGAAGCTCTACCGTCGCGTGGAGGCCGGGATCAACCCGGAGCTCGAGCTGCTCCGCTTTCTCACGGACCGGGGTTTCGAGAGCGTGCCCGCCCTGGCCGGCTGGTACGAGTACACGGGCCGGCTGATGGAGGCCACGCTGGGCGTGATGCAGGAGTTCCTGCCCGGCGCGATCGACGGCTGGGAGCTCGCGCTCGACGAGCTCGGCACCACTCCAGACGCGTTCCTCGAGCGGGTGCGGGCGCTCGGCGAGGTCACGGGCCGGCTGCACACGGCGCTCGGCTCGGATGCCTCGAACCCCGCCTTCGCCCCGGAGGAGCCGAGCTCGGAGTCGCTCGGGCTGCTCACCGCCACGATCGACGAGGAGATCGAGCGCATCTTCGTGGAGCTGCCCGAGGACGAGTCGGTCGAGCCGATCGCCGGGCGCGGGGAGGAGGTGCGCGAGCAGCTGCGCCTGCTCACGCACGTGGGCTCGGCGGGGAAGGTGATCCGCACGCACGGCGACTACCACCTTGGGCAGACCATGCTCGCGCCGCGCGGTTGGGTGGTGATCGACTTCGAGGGCGAGCCGGCGCGGGCGCTGCCCGAGCGGCGTCGCAAGCGCTCCCCGCTGCGCGACGTTGCCGGGATGCTGCGCTCTTTCGCCTACGCCGCATCCGCCTCGGAGATCCTGCGCGCCGTGGCACCGCCGGAGGATTGGGAGGAGCGCGCTCGCGCGGAGTTCCTCGAGGCGTACCTCGACGCCGCCGATCCGTCGCTGCTGCCGGCGAGCCGCCACGGGGTGGAGCAGCTGCTGTCGGTGTTCGAGCTCGAGAAGGCGGTCTACGAGCTGCGGTACGAGCTCAACAACCGGCCGGACTGGGTGCGCATCCCGGTGGCGGGCATCCTGCGGCTGCTCGAGGTGCCGGCGCGGTGAACGAAGTCGAGCAGCTCGTCCGGCGCGAGCACCGTGACCCGCACCACCTGCTCGGCGCGCACCCCTGCAACGGAGGCGTGGTCGTGCGGGCCTTCCGTCCCGCCGCACAGCGCATCCTCGCCCGTCCGGACGGCGGCGAGCCCGTGCCGCTCGAGCAGCGTCACCCGGCGGGCCTGTTCGAGGGCACCCTCGACGGCGCCGAGCTCCCGTTGCGCTACGAGCTCGAGGTCTCATATCCGGACGGCAACACGTTCACGCTCATCGACCCCTACGCCTTCCCCCCCACGGTCGGGGAGCTCGACGTGCACCTCGCCGCCGAGGGCCGCCACGAGGAGATCTACGAGCGCCTCGGCGCGCATGTGCAAGAGGTGGCGGGAGTTCTCGGCACGTCCTTCGCGGTGTGGGCGCCGGCCGCCAAGGCGGTCAGCGTGGTCGGCGACTTCAACTCCTGGGACGGCCGGCTGCACCCCATGCGCTCCCTGGGGACCTCCGGGATCTGGGAGATCTTCCTGCCGGGCGTGGAGGAGAGCGCCGCCTACAAGTACGAGATCCTCACCCCGACGGGCGAGATCCGCATGAAGGCGGACCCGTTCGCCTTCGCCACCCAGGCGCCGCCGCGCACCGACTCGGTGGTGTTCAGGTCGGGTTACGACTGGGGCGACTCCGACTGGATGGAGCGCCGCGCGGCCTCGGCTCCGCACGCCGACCCGATGTCGATCTACGAGGTCCACCTCGGCTCGTGGCGCCTCAATCCCCTGGAGGGCAACCGCTCGCTCACCTACACCGAGCTCGCCGACGAGCTGGCCGCCTACGTGACGGACATGGGCTTTACGCACGTGGAGCTGCTGCCCGTCATGGAGCACCCCTTCGCGGGCTCGTGGGGCTACCAGGTGTCGGGGTACTTCGCCCCGACCGCCCGCTACGGCTCGCCGGACGACTTCCGCGCCTTCGTCGACCGGCTCCATCAGGCCGGCATCGGCGTGATCCTGGACTGGGTGCCGGCCCACTTCCCGCGCGACGACTGGGCGCTCGCCCGCTTCGACGGCACCGCGCTGTACGAGCACGAGGACCCGCGGCGCGGCGCCCATCCCGAGTGGGGCACGCTGATCTTCAACTACGGCCGCAACGAGGTGCGCAACTTCCTGCTCGCCAGCGCCCTGTTCTGGCCGCGCGAATACCACGCCGACGGCCTGCGCGTGGACGCCGTGGCCTCGATGCTCTACCTCGACTACTCGCGGCCCGAGGGCGCCTGGGTGCCGAACGAGTACGGCGGCAACGAGGACCTCGACGCCGTTTCGTTCCTGAAGGAGCTGAACGAGGTGATCCACCGGCGTGAGCCGGGGATCGTGTCGGCCGCGGAGGAGTCGACCGCCTGGCCGGGGGTGTCGCGGCCGACCTACCTGGGCGGGCTCGGCTTCGGCTTCAAGTGGAACATGGGCTGGATGCACGACACGCTCGACTACTTCCAGCGCGACCCGATCCACCGCCGCTTCCACCACCATCAGCTCACCTTCAGCCTCATGTACGCCTTCACCGAGAACTTCGTGCTGCCGCTGTCGCACGACGAGGTGGTGCACGGCAAGGGCTCGCTCTACGGCAAGATGGCGGGCGACCGCTGGCAGAAGCTCGCCAACCTCCGCTCGTTGTACGCGTACATGTGGGCGCATCCGGGGAAGAAGCTGCTCTTCATGGGCGGTGAGCTCGCACAGGAGGCGGAGTGGAGCCACGAGCGCTCCCTCGACTGGCATCTGCTCGAGGACGCCGGCAACGCCGGCGTGCAGTCGCTGGTGCGCGACCTCAACAGCGTCCTGCGGTCCGAGCCGGCCCTGTACGAGCTCGACTTCGACCCCTCCGGGTTCTGGTGGCTCGAGGCGAACGACGCGGGCGCCAACGTGATCGCCTTCGCCCGGGCGTCCGCCGGTGGCGAGCGGGTGCTGGTCTGCGCCGCGAACCTGTCGCCGGTGCCGCGGCCCGACTACCGGCTCGGGCTGCCGCGCTCGGGGCGCTGGCGCGAGGTGGTGAACACGGACTCGAGCTTCTACGGCGGCACCGACACCGGCAACCTCGGCGGGATCGAGGCGGCGCCCGTCGGCTGGCACGAGCAGCCGTTCTCGGCCGAGGTCACGCTGCCCCCGCTCGGCGTCATCTGGCTGGTCCCGGAGTGAGCTACCCGTTCGAGCGCCCTCTGGGCGCTACGGCCCGCCCGGGCGGCGGGGTGGAGTTCCGCGTCTGGGCCCCCAGGCCGTCCTCGGTGTCGGTGCTCGGGCAACCACTCGAGCCCGCTGGCTACGGCATCTGGGAGGGGGAGATCGACGCCTCGCCCGGCGACGACTATCACTTCGTCCTCGACGGCAGGCGCCACCCCGATCCGATGTCCCGATCGCAGCCGAAGGGCCTCCGTGGCCCGTCGCGGGTGATCGACCCGGCGGCGTTCGAGTGGACCGATTCCGGGTGGGACGGCGTTCCGCTCGACGAGCTCGTGCTATACGAGCTGCACGTCGGGACCTTCACTCAGGACGGCACGTTCGAGGCAGTGATCCCGCACCTTCGCGGGCTCCGGGAGCTGGGCGTGACCGCGATCGAGCTGATGCCCGTGTCGGAGTTTCCGGGCGCACGCGGCTGGGGGTACGACGGTGTCTACCTGCGCGCGCCACACCACGTCTACGGCGGCCCGAACGGGCTGCGCCGGCTGGTGAACGACGCCCATGCCGCCGGGGTCGGCGTGGTGCTGGACCTCGTGCTCAACCATCTCGGCGCCTCCGGCGTGCGGACGATGAAGGCCTTCGGCCCGTACTTCACCGACAAGTACGAGACGGGCTGGGGGGCGGCCATCAACTACGACGACGTCGAGTGCGAGGGGGTGCGGGAGTGGGCGCTGCAGAGCGCCGCTTCGCTGGTGCGCGAGTACCACCTCGACGGGCTGCGGCTCGACGCCGTGCACGCGATCGTGGACAACGGCCCGCGCCATCTCCTGGCCGAGCTGGCGGACCGGGTGCACGCGGTCGATCCGAACGCGCTCGTGATCGCCGAGTCGAACCGCAACGATCCGCGCACGATCCGGCCAGTGGCCGAGGGGGGCCTCGGCCAGGATGCGCAGTGGGCGGACGACTTCCACCACTCCGTGCGCGCGCTGCTGACCGGCGAGCGGGAGGGGTACTACCGCGACTTCGGCCGGGTCGAGCACCTGGCGCGGGCGTTCGAGCGACCGTTCGTGTACGACGGCCGCTGGTCGGAGGCGCGCCGGCGCCGGGTGGGGGCGCCGGCGGGCGATCGGCCGCCCGAGCAGTTCGTGGTGTGCTCGCAGAACCACGACCAGGTGGGCAACCGGGCGTTCGGGGACCGGCTGCCGCGGCGGGCGCGGCCGCTGGCGGCCTTCTGCACGCTGCTGTCGCCGTTCACGCCGCTGCTCTTCATGGGGGAGGAGTGGGGCGAGAACGCGCCGTTCCAGTTCTTCACGGACCACATCGACAAACGGATCGCCCGGGCGACGCGCGAGGGACGGCGCAAGGAGTTCGCCGAGTTCGCGGCGTTCGCGGGAGAGGAGGTGCCGGACCCGCAGGCAGTCGAGACATTCGAGCGCTCGAAGCTGACCCGCCGGGTGGACCGGCGGCTGGCGGACCTGTACCGCGAGCTCTTCGCGCTGCGACCGCAGCTGCCACGCATCGAACCCGACATCGCCCATGATGAGGCCGGCCACTGGCTGCGCGTACGGCGAGGGCCGTTCGAGCTCGCGATGAACTTCGCTGGCCGCCGCCGCGAGGTGCCCGTAGAAGGCAGCGAGGTCCTGCTCGCCACGCACGAAGCGACGCTCGGCGACGGCCGAGTCGCGCTTCCCGCACGCGCCGGAGCTGTGGTCCGGTGACGGCACGCCGCTCGGTGACCGCGCCAGCGCCCGCTTGCGTGCGCCCGGCCGCGTCCGCTCCCGCGCGCTCGGCCGCGTCCGCTCCCGCTCGCTCCGGGGCGCTCGTCCCGTGACCGAGGTCTGGCCGGGCAAACCCTTTCCGCTCGGCGCCACCTGGGACGGCGAGGGCACCAATTTCTCCCTGTTCTCCGAGCACGCCGAGCGGGTCGAGCTGTGCCTCTTCGACGAGCAGGACACCGAACGCCGGATCGCGCTGCCGGAGCGCACCGCGTTCAACTGGCACGGCTACGTCCCGGGCGTCGGCCCCGGGCAGCGCTACGGCTATCGCGTCTACGGCCCGTACGAGCCCGAGGATGGCCTGCGCTTCAACCCGTCCAAGCTCCTGATCGACCCCTACGCCAAGGCGATCGACGGGCGCGTGCAGTGGGACCGCGCCAATGCCTTCCCGTACACCCCCGACGACACCGACACCGCCGACCTCGAGCGCGACGACGAGGACTCCGCCGACGCCATCCCGCGCTCGGTGGTGGTCGACCCAAGCTTCGACTGGGAGGGCGATCGGCCCCCACGCATCCCGTGGTCCGACATCGTCATCTACGAGACGCACGTGCGCGGCTTCACAAAGCTCCATCCCGGCGTTAGAGAGGACCTGCGCGGCACCTACGCCGGCCTCGCCTCCGACCCTGCGATCGAGTACCTGACCTCGCTCGGAGTCACGGCCGTGGAGCTGATGCCGGTGCACCACATCGTCGACGAGAGCTTCCTCGTGGACCGCGGGCTCACCAACTACTGGGGCTACAGCTCGATCGGCTACTTCGCCCCGCACGCCGGCTACGCGGCCACCGGCACCCGCGGCGAGCAGGTGCGGGAGTTCAAGGGCATGGTGAAGGCGCTCCACCGCGCCGGCATCGAGGTGATCCTCGACGTGGTCTACAACCACACGTCCGAGGGCAACCACCTCGGCCCGATGCTCTCGTTCAAGGGGGTCGACAACCAGTCGTACTACAGGCTGATGCCCGACCAGCCCCGCTTCTACATGGACTTCACGGGCACGGGCAACAGCCTCAACCCGGTACACCCGAGCGTGCTGCGGCTGATCATGGACTCGCTGCGCTACTGGGTGGCCGAGTGCCACGTGGACGGGTTCCGGTTCGACCTCGCGTCGGCGCTGGCGCGCGAGTTCTACGACGTCGACCGGCTCTCGGCCTTCTTCGACACGATCCACCAGGACCCGCTGCTGTCGCAGGTCAAGCTGATCGCGGAGCCCTGGGACGTGGGGCCGGGCGGCTATCAGGTGGGGAACTTCCCGGTGCTGTGGACCGAGTGGAACGGCATCTACCGGGACACGATGCGCGACTTCTGGCGCGGCGTGGCGAGCGTGGCGGAGTTCGCGCGGCGGTTCACGGGATCGAGCGACCTGTACGAGTCTGACGGCCGCAGCCCATTCGCGTCGATCAACTTCGTGACCGCCCACGACGGGTTCACGTTGCGCGACCTCGTCTCCTACAACGTGAAGCACAACGAGGCGAACCTCGAGGGGGGCAGGGACGGGACCGACGACAACCGGAGCTGGAACCATGGGGTGGAGGGCGAGACGGACGACCCCGCGATCAACGAGCTGCGCGAGCGCCAGCAGCGGAACTTCCTCGCCACGCTGGTGCTGTCGCACGGGGTCCCGATGCTGCTGGGGGGCGACGAGTTCTCGCGCTCGCAGGGCGGCAACAACAACGCCTGGTGCCAGGACAACGGCATCTCGTGGTTCGGCTGGGACCACGACGAGCGGGGGGAGCGGCTGCTCGACTACACGCGCCGGCTGATCCGGCTGCGGGAGGCGCACCCGGTGTTCAGGAGGCGGGCCTTCCTCGCGGGCGAGGAGCGGATGGGCTCGGGGCTGCCGGACGCCTGGTGGTTCCGGACGGACGGGCGCCGGATGACGCGACGCGACTGGGAGCAGCCGGACGGACACGTGGTCGGGGTGTTCCTGAACGGAGAGGAGATCACGTCGCCGGGAGAGCACGGCGAGCGGGTGATCGACGACTCGTTCATCGTGCTGTTCAACTCGAGCGGCGACGACGTGGCCTTCCGGCTGCCGGCACGCCGCTTCGGAGCGCTGTGGGAGCTGGAGCTGTCGACGGCGGAGCCAACGCTGGAGCCGGGCCAGCGCGCGTACAGGACACGCGAAGAGGTGCGGCTGCCGGGGCGCTCACTCATGGTCCTCCGCCGCCTCACATGAGCGCGCTCCGCGCCACCTACAGGCTGCAGCTCGGCACCGATCTCGACTTCGCGGCCGCCCGCGAGCTCGTCCCCTACCTGCGCGACCTCGGCGTCAGCCATCTCTACCTGTCGCCCTCCTTCCAGGCGCGGCCGGGGTCCACGCACGGCTATGACGTCACTGATCCCGGGCGTATCTCCGAGGAGCTCGGCGGCGAGGCCGAGTTCCGTGCGCTCGCCCAGTCCGGGCTCGGCGTGATCCTCGACATCGTCCCGAACCACATGGCCGCCGCCGACGAGAACCGCTACTGGGCCGATCCCGAGCTGCGCCGCAAGTTCTTCGACATCGACGAGCACACCGGCCGCTGGCGGCGCTTCTTCGACATCGACCATCTCGCCGGAGTGCGCCAGGAGGACCCGGAGGTGTTCGCAGAGACCCACCGGCTCGCGCTGCAACTCGTGCGCGAAGGCCTCGTGGACGGCCTTCGCATCGACCACCCGGACGGGCTCGCGAACCCCGCCGCCTACCTGCGCCGGCTGCGCGACGAGGGGGTCGAGCGGGTATGGGTCGAGAAGATCCTCGACCCCGGCGAGCCGCTGCGCGACTGGCCGGTCGAGGGGACCGTGGGATACGAGTTCCTGAACGACGTGGCCGCGCTCTTCGTGGACTCCGCGGGCGAGGAGGCACTCACCCGCCTCGCAGGCGGGGCCCGCCCCTTTGGCGAAGTCGCCTTGGAGGCGAAGCTGGAGCAGGTCCGCGGCACCTTCGCACCGGAAGTGGACCGACTGCGACGGATCTGCGACGCCCCAAACCTCCAGGAAGCGCTCGCCTCGTTGCCCGTCTACAGGACCTACATCCCACCCATCGAGGATCCGGATCGGGAGGCTCTCGAAGGCAACCCGATGGGTGGGTTGTTGCTCGGAGGGGAGGCACCCGCGGAGTTCGTCACACGCTTCCAGCAGACCACTCCGGCGGTGATGGCCAAGGGTGTCGAGGACACCGCCTTCTACCGCTACAACCGCCTCCTCGCGCTCAACGAGGTCGGGGGCGATCCCTCACGCTTCGGCATCTCCGTCGACGATTTCCACCGCGGCTGCATCGAACGCGCCCGGCGCTTCCCCCGCGGGCTCCTCATCACCCAGACGCACGACACAAAGCGGAGCGGCGACTCGCGCGCTCGCATCGGCGCGCTCGCCGGCATCGCGGACGAGTGGAGCGAGCACGCCGAGCGCTGGCGGGCGCTGGTGCCGGAGGACGGGCCGCCGACCTGGAACGAGGCGTACGTGATCTTCCAGACGCTGCTCGGAGCATGGCCGCTCGAGTTCGAGCGGCTGGAGGCGTATGTGGAGAAGGCGTTGCGCGAGGCCAAGCTGAACACGAACTGGGTGGAGCCCGACGACGACTACGAGACCGGCGTGCGCGCTTGGTGCCGGGGGCTCTACTCGAACCGCGCGTTCCTGGACGAGCTGGAGTCGTTCGCGGAGCGTGTGGCGCGCGAGGGCGAGCGGTCGGCGCTCGGCCAGACGCTGCTGAAGCTGTCGGCCCCGGGCGTGCCAGACGTCTACCAGGGCGACGAGCTCTGGGCGCTCTCGCTGGTGGACCCGGACAACCGGCGGCCCGTGGACTGGGACCGCCGCCGCGAGGCGCTGGCGGAGCTACGCGGTGGGGCGGAGCCGACGAGGGAGACGATCAAGATGTTCCTGATCCATCGCGCGCTGGCGCTGCGAGCCCGCCGACCGGAAACGTTCGCCGGCGGGTACACGCCGGTGCCGGCCGAGGAGAGCTGCTGTGCGTACCTGCGCAACGACACCGTCCTCGCCGCCACCGCCGTCCGCCCGGCCACCCAGGGGATCGAGCTCGACCTGCCCGCTTCTGCCGCCGGTCGCTGGCGCGACACCCTCTCCGGCGCGGAGCTCGACCTTCGCGGCCGCGTGCCGCTCGACCGCATCTGCTTCGGCGAGTGGCGCGTGGCGCTCCTGGAGCGTCTCGACCACTAGATTGCCCGCCCGGTATGGGCGCCCGTGCGCTGACGCTGTCCTGGGAGTACCCGCCGATCGTGGAGGGCGGGCTCGCGCGGCACGTTCGCAAGCTGTCCGAGGAGCTGGTCGCGCAGGGCGTCGACGTCCACGTCCTCACCCGCTGTGAGGGCCGCGACCTCGAGGAGGAGGAGCGCGGCGGCGTGATCGTCCACCGCGTGCCGGCCCCCAAGCGCCCGACCGACCTCGGCGAGTTCGTCACATGGGTCGAGCACATGAACGCGGACATGCTCGCCACCGGCGTGGATCTCGGCGACCGCTTCGACTTCGACCTCGTCCACAGCCACGACTGGCTCGTGGCACGGGCCGGCCACCACCTGTCGCGCCGCTACCGCCGCCCGTGGGTGACCACGATCCACGCCACCGAGTACGGTCGCCACCAGGGCTGGGTGAACAAGCACCCGCAGTCGTACATCCACGACGTCGAGCGCTGGATGGCCCGCCGCGCCGACCGGGTGGTCACCTGCTCTCACTACATGCGCGGTCATGTGGCCGACGTCTACGGCCTCGACGAGCGCCGGCTCTCCGTGATCCCCAACGGGATCGACCCCTCCGAGCTCGTACCCGTCGATGACCTCGACACCCTGCGCGCTCGCTTCGCCGCCCCCGACGAGCGGCTCGTGCTGCTGGTGGGGCGCCTGGTCTACGAGAAGGGCTTCCAGCTCGCGCTGGAGGCGCTGCCCGGACTGATCCGGCGGATGGGCAAGCTGCGCTTCCTGGTAGCCGGCTCGGGCACCCACGAGGACGAGCTGAAGCGCCAGGCGCGCCGCCTCGGCCTGATGCGCCACGGCACCTTCCTCGGCTGGATCGGCGACGACGTGCTCCACTCGCTCTACCGGATCGCCGATCTCTGCGTGGTCCCCTCCATCTACGAGCCGTTCGGGCTGGTGGCGCTCGAGGCGATGGTGTCCGGCTGCCCCTGCATCGTGGCCGACACGGGCGGCCTACGTGAGGTCGTCCCGAACGAGGACGTGGGCCTGCGCTTCCGGTCCCGCGACCCGCGCTCGCTCGCGAAGATGGTGGAGCGCGTGCTCACGGATCCGGACCTTCGCGACCGCCTCGTGACCGAGGCGAGCGAGCACGTGCTGCGCTTCGACTGGACCGACGTGGCCAGCCAGACCGGCGGCCTCTACGGCCAGCTGCTGGAGGCCAGGCACGAAAGTCAGCTGTAGGTTGACCAAGGTGCCCCACCCCCGCGGGGGACCACCTCCCGGGCACCTACGACGGCAGAGGCGCCCACATGCGCTCCGGCGAGGAGGCATGCCCGCGGCCCCACGCGCGCCCCGTCCTCGACCACCACGGGCCGGACCGTCACCGGTCGCTCCGCATCGGCCCGCGTGGCGTCCTCGACGGTCAGCGCACGATCGCTGACCATCACCTCGTCGCCCAGCAGGCAGCGCTCGCCGATCGAGACCGACTCGGCGGCGCTCAACACCGACTCGCGCCCGATCAAAGAGCCCTCCCCGATCCGTACCTCTCCACCGGCGACGACCGTGCAGCGGTCGCCCAGCCACGCGCCGGGGCCGAGCACGAGCCGGCCACCAGCCGCCAACCGAAGCCGAACGCCACGCCCGACCGCCGCCCCCTTCCCCAGCCCAATACGCCGGCCCCAGCGCAGCCGCAGGCGGAGACCTCGCAGCCGCAAACGCAACGGCATGCGGCCGCCCTCCGCCACGAACCGAGGCAGATCGCTCGGCCCCGGCGTAGGCGGGCTCGCCGCTCCCGCGCGAGGCGGCGCCCTCACCCCTCCCGCCCCAAGCACGTCAACGCCACATACCGCCCCGGCGACCCACTCGGCTGCAGCGGAAACGCCAGCTCCCCGCTCACCGCCCACAGCTCCGTGTGCCGGTCGCTCACGGCCCAGGCGGGCGGCCAGCGGCTCACGTCGGCGTCCTCGAGCACGGCCACGAGGGCGTCCGCCAGGGCGGCACCGCCGAGCGCCCGCACCGGTCGCCGCTGCCGGAAACGCACCACGCAGTGGTGCGACGGCACGATTTCGCGGACCTCGGGGTGGTCGAGCCGGGCTACGCGCTGCATCTCCGGGAACAATGACGCCCTATGGCCAGCGCGGTCTGCGTAGTCGACATGCTCAACCCGTACGACCACGAGGACGCCGAGCTGCTGACGGCGAACGTCGAGGGCGTGGTCGAGCCGATCGCGGGGCTCGTGGAGCGCGCACGCAGCGAAGGCGCCGACGTCATCTACGTGAACGACAACTACGGCGACTGGAACTCGTCGCAGGAGGAGCTCGGCGAGCGGGCCATGAGCGGCAGGCGGCCGGACCTGGTCGAGCCGCTGCTGCCGCCGGACGGCGCGTCGTTTGTGATCAAGGCCCGCCACACGATCTTCTACATGACGCCGCTCGAGTATCTGCTCTCGCAGAGGGAGATCGACCATCTGGTCCTGACCGGGCAGGTCACCGAGCAGTGCATCCTCTACAGCGCGCTCGACGCCTACGTGCGCCACCTGAAGGTGACCGTCCCGCCCGACGGCGTGGCGCACATCCACGAGGACCTCTCCGACGCCGCCCTCAAGATGATGGAACGCAACATGCGCGCCGAGCTCACGGCGTGCGCCGACTGCCGACTGGAGGCGTGATGGACCAGGTCGTCATCAAGGTCCGCCACAACGGGCCGTACAAGGTCACCGGACCCGTGAAGCTGATCGACGCCGACGAGCGCGAGTACTACATCGGCGACCGCGGCGACACGATCGTCCTGTGCCGGTGCGGGAACTCCCAGTCGAAGCCGTTCTGCGACGGCACTCATAAGCAGAGCGGATTTCTGGCCTGCGAGCGGGCCATGCGACAATCCGCCTAGGTGGAACACGGCAGCATCCAGCAGACCTTCATCGACGCGTCGCCGGAGACGATCTGGGAGCTGGTCGGCGACCCCAATCGCCATCCAGACTGGTGGCCGGGCGTGGTGGACGTGGAGTGCGCCGACCTGCGGGAGGGGTGCCGCTACCGCGAGGTCGTCAAGGGCTTCTTCAGGCCCCAGGAGCACGACATCGTGATCGAGCGCCTCGACACCTGTCAGGAGGTCTGCATCTCCTGCCAGGACACCGGCGTGACGACCCGCTTCGTTCTCACCGCCGCGCAGGGCGGGACGTTCGTCGAGGGCCACTTCTCGATCGCGCCCAAGAAGGTCGGGACGAAGGTCGTCACCGCCGTTACGGGCCGGCGCTTCCTCCGCTCGTGGCTCGAGCGCTCGCTCGAGAACCTGAAGCATGTCGCAGAGCGAGCGCCGGCGCCGCTCTAGGACGGGCGCGAACATCCGTAATCTGTCCACCCGCGGCGCATGGTGGTCGTCCCGGCCCCGGAGACGCCGATCCTGACCGTGGGGTCGCCGCGGTGGGAGCAACGCCGTGGGGAGTCGCAGTACAGCGGGAAGCCATTGGCGGAGGTGCGCAGCCGTCGGCGCGCTGGTGATCGCGGGCGCGATCGTCGTGCCGGCCTCGAGCGTGAGCGCCGACCAGGTCGCATGCGGTCAGGTGCTGACCACCAGCACCACCCTCGGCAACAGCCTCAGCGCGTGCTCCGGCGACGGCCTCGTGATTGGCGCGAGCGGCATCACAGTCGACCTGAACGGGCACAGCATCGACGGCGTCGGCCTCGGCGTGGGCGTCCGCAACGACGGCCATGACGACGTGACCGTCCGGAACGGGGCGGTCAGCCAGTTCGACTACGGAGTCGTCCTGAGTCCCGGCACGGAACGCAACACCGTCACCGGAATCTCCTTCGCGGAAACCGAGTGGTCGGCCATCCAGCTGAACGGCGCCAGCGGCAACCAGCTGCACCACAACAGCGTGAACGCGTTCTCCGACGTCGGCATCCACTTCCTGAACGGGTCGTCGGGGAACCTGCTCGCCGACACCACGGTCGGAACGGGCAACGGCGAGTCGATCGTGGTGGAGACCGGGTCGGATCACAACCGGCTGCAGGGCAACACGGTGTCGGAGAGCAGCGACACGTCGATCAGGGTGCACGGATCCGCGCGCACGACCATCATCGGCAACAGGATCGCCGGCGGATCCGACGTGGCCGTGCTGATCGAGGGCGCGCCGGAGACCGTGGTCCAGTCGAACGACGTGGGCGGAGTCGGGGACGCAGGGGTCCTCATTTCCGAGGGCTGGCGCAACGTGGTGCGCTTCAACGCGCTTCGCGGCAGCGCGGACGCCGGGATCATCCTCTCCACGGTCGGCGACAGCCTCGTCAAGGCGAACACCATCGCGGGCGCCGGCGACGCCGGGATCGTGCTCCGCCTCGGCTCGAGCGGGAACCGCGTCATCGACAACCAGGCCGATCACAGCAGCGACGCCGGGATCTTCGTCGGGGACGGCGACGGGAACGTGGTCCGCGGCAACGTCCTGCCGGCCAACACGACCGGGATCGAGCTGTCCGGCGGCCAGCGGAACGTCGTGGAGTTCAACGAAGTGCGGACCAGCCTGGGCACCGGCATCGAGCTCGGGGGGTCCGCCCACAACACGGTGTTCGGGAACACGACGATCGGCAACCTGCAGGGCGGCATCGCAGTCGACGACGCGAGCCTCGCGAACCAGGTCGCGGGCAACGAGGCGAGCCAGAGCGGGGGAGACGGGATCACCGCCGGCGGCCCTGGGACGGTGGTCAAGGACAACCTCGCCGCCGGCAACCAAGGCTGGGGTATCTATGCGCGGGTCGGGGTCGTCGACGGGCAGGGCAACGGGGCGAGGGGTAACGCCGAGGCGGCCCAGTGCCATCTGATCGCGTGCTCCGACGGATCCGGCTGGCAGAAGCCCGTGCGCCCGCCCGAGCCGCTCGACCCGCTCGAGGTGGGGCTGGAAGGCCCGACTCAGCCGCCGCGGCCAGTGCGTAGCCTGCGTCGCAAGAAGCCGCGGGCGAGGGCGGCGGTCGTGAGCTGCAAGCGGCGTCGCGGCGCCCGGGCCAGTGGCCGCCGCAAGGCCGGCGTGGTCTGCAAGGCCGGCTTCAAGGCACGCCGAAGCAGTCGCCGGGTGGCGGGGCGCCTGATCCGCGACGACGGTTCGTACGCCAGGGGCGCGCGCCGGGTGCGGCCTGGGCGTCGCGGAACGCTCGCGCTGCGTGCTCGCAAGCGTCCCCGGGCCGGCCGCTACACGCTGGTGCTGGCCTTCACCGACGCCCGCGGGCGGGACACCGTGGTCCGCAAGGCGGTGCGGGTGCGCTGATCCGAGTGCGGTCGTCCGGCTAGGCGAGCTCCTCGGCGCGTGGCCGGGCGGGCGCGTGCGGCTCGGGCGGCGCGGCGGCGGTCGCCTGTGGCTCGGGCGCCGCGGCGGCGGTCGCCTCCGCCACGAAGCGCATCAGCGCGGGCGGGCTCGGCGGCGGGTCGAGCGGCAGCTCGGGCGGCTCCTGATCGGCCACCCAGCTCGCGACGATCCGGATCTCGTCGACCTCGTCCACCGGGACCACGGAGCGCCCGGGCGCGCGGGCCAGTGCCACCTCTGTGCGCTCGACGAGCTGCGAGTGTCCCGGCAGCGGCCCCCAGTCGACGAGCCGGCCGCGCACGAGCCAGAAGGCGTCGTGACGGTCCTTGACCGGGTGGCTCGCGAGCACCAGGCGCGGGGCCGAATGGGTGGCCCGCAGCACGCCCTCGAGCCGCTCCAACACCCAGGCGAGCCGCTCGCGGCGCCGCAGCAGGGCGGCGGCGCGCTCGTAGCGGCGCTCCTGCGACGCCTCGAGCATCCGCCGGTCGATCTCGGCGATCAGCGCCTCGCCGGCGCCCGGACGCTCGAAGTGGGACAGGGCGAGGTCGAGCTGGCGGCGGTAGGCGTTGGGGTCGAGGTCGCCGAGACAGGGGGAGACGCAGCGGCCCATCTGCCCGTACGCGGACGGGTGCTCGCGCAGCTTGAGGGTGCGGCCGCAGTGGCGCAGGCGGTAGAGCGAAGTGAGGTGGTCGGCGAGCTCCGTGGCCAGCGGCTTCGACCCGAGCGGTCCCACGTTGACCGCGTGGCCGGGCGCCGGGTCGGAGGCAACCTCCAGCACGGGGTAGGGGATGTCGAGCCGGCAGCGCAGGTAGCAGTAGCGGTCGGTGCGCTTCAGCTTCTTGTTGCCGCCCGGCTTCCACGCCTTGATGAGCCGGTTCTCGAGCACGAGCGCGCCGAGCTCGGAGTTGGTGGGCCGGTAGTCCGCGATGGAGGCCTTCTCGGTCCACCCCGCTGGGGCGCAGAAGTGGGCCCGCGCGCGGGAGCGCAACGACACCGACTTGCCGACGTAGAGCGGCCTGCCGCGCTCGTCCCGGAAGATGTAGACGCCGGGATCCTCGGGGAGGGTGGAGAGGTCTGGGCGCTCCGATGGAGGGATGCGCTCGGCCGCCTCCGTCTTGCCCGCTCGTCGTCTCGTGCGCAGCAGGTCGAGAGCGTCCCCCACGGTGTGGGCGTTGGCGCAGAGCCGGGGGAAGAGGGCGCAGAAGACGCGCGCGCACGTGAGGGCGTCGGGCAGCGCGCGGTGGACCTCGGTCACGTCGATGCCGAGCGAGTCGGCGAGCGGCGCCAGCGAGCGCTTGCGGGAGAGCGGGGCGAAGCGGCGCGCGAGCTGCACGGTGCAGAGCACCGGCGGCTTCGGCCAGCCGAGTCCGCAGCGTTCGAAGGCCTGCTCGAGGACGCGGCGGTCGAAGCGGGCGGAGTGGGCGATGAGCACGCGGCCGGTGAGCAGCTCGTGGAGCTCCGCGAGCACCTCCTCGGGGGGTGGGGCGGCGTCCACCATGGCCTGGGTGATCCCGGTGAAGCGCTGGATGCCCCGGCTGAGGGGCCGTTCCGTCCGGACCACCGAGTCGAATGTCTCGTGCAGCTCGCCGCCGCCGACGAGCACGGCACCCACCTCGGTGAGCTCGCAGAGATCGCCCGCCAGGCCGTTGGTCTCGGTGTCGACGGCGAGGAACTCGGTCCCGGCCACGGGTTGGTCGAGCAGATGCACGAACGACCGATGGAACCCTCCGGGTCGGACGGATTGCGGTCGCGTTCCCACGCTCCCGATCGCCGCCGCGGCGCCCGGGGTGCCCGCTCCGCGGGGGCGAAGCCGTCCTCCGCGCGGCTTAGCCTCACATGATGGCTCGCTCTGCCTTCGTCTACGCCTGCTCCCAGTGCGGGCACGAGAGCCCCAAGTGGCACGGCCGCTGTCCCGGCTGCGGGCAGTGGAACACGCTCTCGGAGGAAGCTCGGGTTGCCTCGCCCGCGGCCGTGCGCGGCGGCGGCTCGGGGAGTGCCTCACGCGGCTCCGCCCGCGCACTCCGTCCGGTCCGCCTCGGCGAGGTCGAGGCACCGCGGGTCGACCGGCTCTCCACCGGCATCGGCGAGCTCGACCGCGTGCTCGGCGGCGGCCTCGTGCCCGGCTCGCTCGTGCTGATCGGCGGGTCGCCCGGGATCGGCAAGTCCTCCCTCACCACGGGCGCGCTCGGCAACCTCGCGGCCGCCGGCCGCAAGGTGCTCTATGTCTCCGGCGAAGAGTCCGCCGCACAGGTGAAGCTGCGCGCCGAGCGGCTCGGCAGCGGCGCCCTCGGCGTGCCGATCGTGGCGGAGACGGATCTCGACGCCGTGCTCGCCACGCTGGAGGCCGAGCGCCCCGATGCCTGCGTGATCGACTCCGTACAGGTCCTCTACGACTCGGCTCTGAGCGGGGCGCCGGGCTCCGTCGGGCAGGTCCGCGAGGTGGCGGGCCGGGTCATGCGCGTGGCGAAGGAGCGCGGGGTCGCGACGCTCCTCGTCGGGCACGTGACCAAGGAGGGCTCGCTGGCGGGCCCGCGCGTGCTCGAGCATCTGGTCGACTGCGTCCTGTCGTTCGAGGGCGAGCGCGAGCGCACGTACCGCACGCTGCGGGCGCTGAAGAACCGCTTCGGCTCGACCAACGAGGCGGGCGTCTTCGAGATGCGCGACCAGGGGCTGGTCGAGGTCGAGGACGCGTCGGCACGGTTCGTCTCCGAGGCCACGCGGGCGCCGGGGTCGGTGGTGCTGTGCGCCATGGAGGGGTCGCGGCCGCTGCTCGTGGAGGTGCAGGCGCTGGTGGCGCCGAGCGAGCTGGTGCCGCCGCGGCGGGTGGCGAACGGAGTGGACCGCAACCGGCTCGCCCTCGTGCTGGCCGTGCTCGGACGTCACGGAGGGATCTCGCTGGGTTCGAGCGACGTGTTCGTGTCCGTGGCGGGGGGCGTGAGGGTGGACGAGCCGGGCGCCGACCTGGCGATCGCGCTGGCGCTGGCGTCGGCCGCGAAAGGCGCGGAGCCGGGAGTGGACGGCCGCCCCCTGGCGGCGTTCGGCGAACTGGGCCTGACCGGAGAGCTGCGCCACGTGGCGCACGCCGACAGGCGGCTGGCGGAGGCGAGGAAGTTCGGGCTGGAGGCGGTGGTGCACCCGGGAGACAGGATGGCCACGCTGCGCGATGCGCTGCGGGCGGTGAAGAGGGCCGCGCGGGCGGCGGCGGCGGCTTAGGAGCGGCCGGCGCGCCGCCCTCACAGACCGCTCCGCTAGCCTCGATTGCTTGACGTCCGGGCGTCCGTCACTGCCCCCTCCGCCTCGTAGGAAGCGGCGCAATCCGCAGCTTCCCGTCATCGTCCTCCTGGCCTTCCTGCTCGCCGCGGGCCTCGTGATCGTCCTCGTCCGCAGCCCGGATGAGCCCGAGCCGTCCGAGGCGCTCGAGCCGTTCCTCGCGGACTGGTCCGCCGGCCGCGACCGGGCGGCCGCCCGCCACACCGACGTGCCCAAGGTCGCGGCAGCTGCCCTCGTGGCGAACCGCGCCGGGCTCGACGGCGCCAAGCTCTCCACCGAGACCCTCGACGTCTCCGAGGACGGCGACCGCGCCCGCGCCATCGTCCGGCTGCGCTGGAACGTGCCGGCGATCGGCCCCTACGCCTACGACGTCCGCGTCCCGCTCCGGAAACGGAACGACGAGTGGCGCGTGCAGTGGAGGGTCACCGTCGTCCATCCGAAACTGCGCGGCAAGGAGCGGCTCGGAACCACGCGCGACCTGCCCACGCGCGGCCCCATTCGCGACCGCCATGGCCGGGCCATCGTGCAGCTGCGCCCGGTCAAGCGCGTCGGCGCCGTCGTCAGCGAGGTCTCCAGCCCGAGCGCCACCGCCACCGGGCTCGCCCGCGTGCTGGGCGTGGACGCCGGACCCATCCTCACCCAGTTGCAAGGCGGCGGCCCGGAGCAGTTCGTGGAGGCGATCGTGCTGCGCGAGGACGCCTACGCGCCGCTGGCACGCCGGATCGCCTCGATCCCCGACGTGATCGTCCTCGACGACACCGCCCCGATCGCCCCCACACGCGAGTTCGCCCGCGCCGTGCTCGGCACCGTGGCGCCCGCCACCGCCGCGCAGCTCGAGCAGCTCGGAAGCCACTACGCGCCCGGCGACGAGGTCGGCCAGTGGGGCCTCCAGGCCCGCTTCGAGCGCCGCCTGGCCGGCACGCCCGACCGACGCATCGTGATGCGCGACGCCACGGGCCGTGCCTTCGAGACGCTGTTCGAGCGCGACGGTCGTCCCGGCCGCGGCGTTCGCACCACGCTCGACCGCCGCGTGCAGATCGCCGCCGAGCAGGCGCTCGGGGGTCGCACAGACGAGGCCGCTCTGGTGGCCATGGACGCCAGCTCGGGCAACCTGGTCGCGGTGGCCAACCGGCCTACGGAGTCCAGCTTCAACCGCGCCATGGAGGGCCGCTACGCGCCCGGCTCCACCTTCAAGGTGGTGACCACCGCCGCACTCCTCCGCACCGGGCTTCGAACGAGCCAGACCGTCCCGTGCCCCGCCACGGTCACCGTCCAGGGCCGGAGCTTCCGCAACTTCGAGGGGAGCGCCGCAGGCGCGGTGCCGTTCAGTCAGGACTTCGCCGAGTCCTGCAACACCGCCTTCATCACGCTCGCCAACCGCCTCTCTCAGCGCGCGCTCACTAGCGCGGGTCGCGACTACGGCCTCGGCCGCAGCCTGAACGGGCTACCGCTGACGGCGCCGAAGGCCCAGGTCCCGCCGCCGCGCTCCCCGGTCGAACGGGCAGCAGCGATGATCGGCCAGCACGAGATCCTGGCGAGCCCGATGTCCATGGCCGGAGTGGCCGCCACTGTGGCCGCCGGCCGCTGGCACGCGCCGCGGCTGCTGCGCGACGACCGTCGCCGTGCCGGCCCCCGCTTGCCCCGCGGCGAGCGCGCCACGCTGGCCCGCCTGATGCGTCTGGTCGTCACTTCCGGCACCGGCACGGCGCTCGCCGGCATCCCCGGCGGCCCGGCCGGGAAGAGCGGAACGGCGGAGTACGGGACCGGCAACCCGCCCCCCACACACGCCTGGTTCATCGCCTACAGGCGCGGCATCGCGGTCGCCGTGCTGGTCGAGAACGGGCGCGCCGGAGGGGCGGTCGCGGCACCGATCGCGGCGGCCTTCTTCCAGGCCCTCGACAGGCGCTCCTGAGCACCTAAAAGTCCTGCAAAAGACGGCAATCGCCGCGAACCCGCGGCGATTCACGTAGAATTGGGGCTCATGCTGTATGCCGGGGACGACGTCGCGGAGCTCGAAGCCCGGCAGGAACCAAGGCTCGTCAGAGCCCTGGAGATGGTCGCGCCCGGCACGGCCGTTCGTGAGGGGCTGGACAGCATCGTCCAGGGCCGCACAGGCGCGCTCGTCTGCATCGGCGAGTCGGAGGAGCTGAGCTTCCTGCTGTCGGGCGGAGTGAAGCTGGACGTCGACTACACGCCTGCCTTGCTGTACCAGCTCGCGAAGATGGACGGCGGGATCGTGCTGGCGAGCAACGGCACGAAGATCCTCTGGGCGAACGTGCAGCTGATGCCGGACCCGACGATCCTTTCGCTCGAGACCGGCACCCGGCACCGGACCGCGGAGCGGGTGTCGAAGCAGACTGACGCGCTCGTGATCGCGATCTCGGCCAGCCGCAACGTCGTCGCCATCTACCTGGACGGCGCGAAGTACATCCTCGAGGACATCCCGGTCGTGCTGGCCAAGGCCAACCAGGCGCTGGCCACCCTCGACAAGTACCGCAGCCGGCTCGACCAGGTCTCGACGCGCCTCACGGCGCTCGAGTTCGAGGGCGGCGTGACGCTGCACGACGTCCTCACCGTGCTCCAGCGCGCCGAGCTCGTCACCCGCATGGCGGTCGAGATCGAGCGGTACATCGTCGAGCTCGGGGCCGAGGGCCGGCTGATCGAGATGCAGCTCGAGGAGACCATGGTGGGCGTGGCGGCCGACAAGTCCGCGCTCGTGCGCGACTACATCGTCGAGGCCTCCGAGGAGGGCTTCGCCATGGTGCTCGACTCGCTTGCGCGGCTGCCCCACCAAGACCTGCTCGACTTCGGTCGCCTGGCAGAGCTGCTCGGCTACGACCGGAAGTTGAACACCCTCGACCATCCCGCGGCGCCACGCGGCCACCGCATCCTGGGGCGCATCCCGCGCCTTCCCAAGATGGTGGTGCAGTCGATCGTGCGCGAGTTCAACGGGCTGGACGAGATCCTCGCCGCCACCGATCCGGAACTGGAGTCGGTGGAGGGGGTCGGCGACATGCGCGCGAAGGACATCCGCGAGGGCCTTCGCCGCCTCCAGGAGATCAACCTCGTGGACCGTTATCTGCAAACCTGACAAGGAGAACGGCGCCCGGCAGGCGCCGCGACGCGTAGGAGGGAACACCATTAGCGACGCAGTGATTGAGCAGGAATTCGACGTCGAGGACCTCGAGATTGCACGCGAGCCCGCCGTCTACGAGATCGGCGACCAGGTCGTCTATCCACACCACGGTGCGGGCAAGGTCCTCAAGAAGGAGATGAAGGAGGTGCTCGGTGAGAGCCGCGAGTACCTCACCATCAAGATCCTTCACAACGACATGACCGTCATGGTCCCGTGCTGCAACGCCGACAAGGCGGGGCTCCGGCGCGTGATCGGGGAGGACGACGTCAAGAAGGTTCTTTCGATCCTCCGCGACGACGTCAGCCAGATGCCCAAGAACTGGAACCGGCGCTTCAAGCACAACCGGGAGAAGATCAAGACCGGTGATGTCTTCGAGCTCGCAGAGGTGGTGCGGAACCTCGCGATCCGCGAGCAGGAGAAGGGCCTTTCCACGGGTGAGAAGCAGATGTACACCCGCGCGAAGAAGATCCTCGCGTCCGAGCTGATGTACGTGCTCGACATGGAGGAGGACGAGGCGGAGACCCACCTCGAGGAGCTCATCGTCGACGCCCACACGAGCCGCAACGGGGCGGCGGCGACCGCTTAGCACCGAGACCTTGTCCGTGGTCGGGATCATCCCGGCCGGCGGGAGCGGCGAACGCCTTGGAGCCGACCGGCCCAAGGCGTTCGCCGTTCTGGGAGGGCGGCCGATGGTGGAGTGGAGCTTGGAGGCGCTGCGCCCCGTCTGTTCTCGGATCGTCGTGGCCGCACCCGCTCCCTATCTCGCACCCGGATGGGTCGAGGGCGGCTCCTCCCGCTCCGCTTCGGTCCGCAATGCGGTCGAGGCCGCTCCCGAAGCGACCGTCTTCGTCATCCACGATGCCGCCCGGCCGCTCGTGACGTCCGGGCTGGTGAGGGAGTGCCTCGACTCGCTCGACGGGGTCGACGGCGTCATCGCCGCTTCGCCCGTCTCCGACACCGTTCACGTCGCTTCTCCGGATTTCCTCATCGCCGAGTCCCCGGACCGCTCGACCCTCTGGGCGGCCCAGACGCCGCAGGTCTTTCGCGCGGACGTGCTGCGGCGCGCGCTCGAAGGCGGCGCGGCGGCCACGGACGAGGCTGCGCTGGTTGCCGCAGCTGGAGGGACCGTACGCCTCGTCGAGGGCCCGTCCGACAACATCAAGGTCACCACCCCCACGGACCTGCGCCTCGCCGAGGCGCTCCTGCGCGAGCGGTGCTGACCGACTACCACGTCCATCTGCGTCCCGACGAGGACGGCTCCACGGCCGAGCGCTACTTCACGGCCGGCAACGTCGAGCGCTACCGCGAGGCGGCCGAGGAGCGCGGCATCGAGGAACTCGGCGTGGCCGAGCACATCCACCGCTTCGTGCAGTCGCTCGACGTCTGGCAGCACCCCTGGTACCGCCACTGGGCGCGCGACGACATCGACGAGTACTGCGACTTCCTGCGCGACTCAGGGCTGAAGGTCGGCATCGAGGCTGACTTCCTGCCGGGGCGCGAGGACCGCCTCCAGAACCTGATCGAGGCACGGGAGTGGGACTACGTGGTCGGGTCGCTCCACTTCCTGCGCGGCGACGCACTCGACCTGCACGGCGAGCCGGACTGGGCGGCTTGGGACATCTGGCGCGGCTCCGACCCCGAGCGCGTGTGGGCCACCTACTTCGACACCCTCGGCGAGGCGGCCCGCACGGGGATGTTCGACATCCTCGCCCACCCGGACCTGGTCAAGGTCTTCGCGGGGCGGGTGCCGGTGCCGGACGGCGACCTGCGGCGCTTCTACGAGCGCGCGATGGACGGGATCGATGATTCCGATATTGCGGTAGAAGTGTCTACCGCAGGCTTGCGGAAACCGGCCGCGGAGATCTACCCGGCTCGTGCCTTCCTCGAGATGTGCCTGGACGCGGGCCGCCCGGTGGCCCTGTCGAGCGACGCCCACCGGCCGGAGGAGCTCGGCTACGAGTACGAACGCGCGCTGGAGCTGCTGGACGGGCTGGGGGTGACCGAGCTGGCGGTGTTCGAGGGCCGCTCGCGGCGGCTGGAGCCGATCGGGTGACGCGTTCGGGCATCGGGTGGGACTCTCACCGGCTCGAGACCGGCCGTCCGCTCGTACTCGGCGGCGTCCGCATTCCCGACGCGGAGCGGGGGCTCGCCGGATACTCGGACGCCGACGTCCTGACGCACGCCGTCATCGACGCCCTGCTCGGCGCAGCCGGGCTGGGCGACATCGGGCTGCATTTCCCCGATACCGACGAGCGCTGGAAGGACGCGGATTCGATCGAGCTGCTGCGGACGACGCACTCCCTCGTCCGCGAGGGCGATCTCAGCCCGGTTCACATCGACGCGACGGTGGTCTGTGAGGCGCCGCGGCTGGGGCCCTACCGCGATCAGATGCGGGAGCGGCTGGCGTCCGCTGTGGGGCTGCCTGCCGACGCCGTGAACGTGAAGTTCACGACGGCGGAGAGAATGGGGTTCATCGGCCGTGGTGAAGGGGTGGCTGCACTCGCCATAGCGACCCTTGGATGACCACAGTCGTCCCGACTTGACATCGGCGTACCGGTGGTGGAGGGTCGCGCTGAAGGTCCATGACGACGCTGTTCGTGTGCTGGTCCGGCGACCGCAGCCGCGCCGCGGCGGGCGTCCTGACGGAGCGTCTGCCGGCGATCGTTCCAGGCCTCACCTGCGTCATGTCGACGCAGATCGACTCGGGCAGTCTGTGGTCGGCGGAGCTCCAGCGCCGACTTGACTCCGCGGACGCCGGCCTCGTCTGCCTGACCCGCGAGGCGGTCGGCTCCCCATGGCTCCACTACGAGGCCGGGATGCTTTCGACCGCCGTCGGGAGGGAGCGGGGTGAGCCGAGGTTGTTCACCTACCTGCTCGACCTCGAGCAGCAAGAGCTGAGCAGTCCACTGAGCGCCTATCAGTCGGCCGCGGCCACGCGCGACGGCACCGCGCAACTCGTCGACTCGCTCCTGCGGTTTGCCGGCGGCTCGGCCGCCGTGGAGTTCGACCCTTGGTGGAGCGACGTGAGC
>DASZJZ010000014.1:0-2826 GCA_035947555.1 Thermoleophilaceae bacterium
GGCGGCCCCGCCGCCGTGCCTCATTACGTGCTCGACGACCTCTCCCTGACCGGCAGCGACACCGAGCTCGACAAGGCCAAGCACGTGATGGCGGTGAAGCTCGGCGAGAACGCGTTCATGGTGCGGTTGGAGCGGTTCCTGCTGGAGCGCGGCGACGAGATCGCGCGGCTGCTGGTGGAGGAGGGTCGGCCGTGACCGCGAGGGGCGCCCCTTTCGGAGGAGGCGGCCGGCCGTGACCCCGCGCGAGTTCGAGTTGCCGCCCGAGCTCGAGGAGTGCCAGCGCCGTGCGGTGCGGCTCGAGTGGATCACGATCGCGTACCTCGTCAGCGCGGTGGTGTTCATGTATCTGACGCTCGGCCAGTCGCAGGCGATGAAGGCGGCGTGGATCGAGGACATGCTGAGCCTGCTGCCGCCGGTGGCGTTCCTGATCGCGTCGCGGCTGCGCCGGCGTCCGGCGAGCGAGACGTTCCCCTGGGGCCTTCACCGTGCGGTGAGCGTGGCCTACCTGTTCGCCGCGCTCGCCCTGCTCGTAATGGGCAGCTACCTGTTCTTCGACTCGGCCATGAAGCTGGCGCTGGCCGAGCATCCGCCGATCGGCGTGATCCAGGTGTTCGGGCGGGAGATCTGGCTGGGCTGGCTCATGATCGCGGCGCTCTCCTACAGCGCGCTGCCCGCGATCTTCCTGGGCCGGGCCAAGCTGCCGCTGGCCGACGACCTGCACGACAAGGTCCTCTACGCCGACGCGAAGATGAACAAGGCCGATTGGATGACTGCGGGGGCGGCGATCGTCGGCGTGGCCGGGATCGGCTTCGGCCTGTGGTGGGCGGACGCCGCGGCGGCCCTCTTCATCTCGGTCGACATCGCGCACGACGGCTGGAACAACGTGCGCGCCGCGGTGCACGACCTGATGGACGCCCGGCCGCGCCGCCACGACGCGCGCGAGTACCACCCGATCGTCGAGCGAATGAACGCGGAGCTCAACGATTGCGACTGGGTGGAGCGTGGCGCGGTGCGGCTGCGCGAGGAGGGGCACGTGTTCACGGGCGAGGTGATGGTGGTGCCGCGCGAGGAGGCGCTGTCCGACGGCCCGGGTCTGATGGCGAGGCTGGAGGAGCTGGCGGAGCGCCTGGTGTCGCTCGAGTGGAAGGTGCACGACATCGTCGTGGTGCCGGTGAAGGAGCTGGACGTGCCGTCGCCCCAGCCGGAGCGCGACGCGGCCGTTCATGACTCGTCGCTCTCCGGGTCCCAGTAGGCGCCCTTCTCCCAGGGCGGGTCGATGCCGTCGTCGAGCGGGCGGTAGGTGCGACCGTCGAGGGTCTCGAGCGGCACGAGGCGCAGGCCCTCGCCGGTGGTGGTGCGCTCGCGCAGGTCGTGGCCCGGGAGGAGCGGGAAGCGACGGGTGCGGGGGCGTGTTGAGCCGGGGAGTGCGGCCTGGCGCGGGAAGACCCATCGGGGTCCTTGGCGAAGCTCGTGCCTCAGCGGGATGTGGCCGGCGTGGCTTCCGCGTGACACCCGTGTCCACCCGGTCGAGGCGGTCCAGCGGTTCTTGCATTGGTGCTCCTTGCAGGCCTGCCAGTGACCGTGGGAGCCGGCGCGGACCCAGGCCCGGCCGTCGCGGTCGAGGCGGATCGCGTAGGCCTCCCAATCGTCGGGATGGGCGCCGGGATAGGTGGGCGCGCGGCGAACGAGGCCCTGTGCACGGGCGCCGCGCCAGAACCGCTCCCAGAGCTCGCCCGAGTTGGCCCACTCGGTCCGCGAGTCGGGGTAGTAGAACCAGTACTGGACGTAGGTGCGCGCGCCGCGCCTCACGAGCCGCGTGAAAGCGGTGGCGCGCCCTCCTGCATGCGGGTGGTGGGCGTCGAGATCGGGATCGTCGGGGGCCGCGGCGCAGCGGGTCCGGCGGCAGCGGCGCCAGTCGACCGGGAGCTGACGCTCACCGTGCTCGTAGACCAGATTGGGAGCGAGGTCGCGAACGACGGCGGCGTCACGCTCGCCGTACGCGCGTATCAAGGAACCGTCGCGTTGGTGACAGTCCCGTTGGATCGTGCAGACGATGCGAAAGGCAAGAAAGCCCCCAAAGGAGCGCCCGTCGAAGCGGGGCAGGAGGGCGACGAGACCTGCGAGAGCGAGGGCGAGGAGGAGGACGAGAGCGACCAGCTCGACGGCGGCCTGGCCACGCTCGCGGTCAGCTCGGCGAGGCCCGGGAGCGACAGGGCGGCGCCCCGGCCCGCAGCCGCAGTCGCGGGCCGGCGGGCGGCGGGAAGCGCTGCGCATTCGACTGCGGGCAAGCGCGGCGAGCGGGATGGTCGCGCCGAGGATCCACGCGAGGGCCACCAGCGGCTGCCGGAAGCCCAGGGCGTCGCGAGCGAGGAATCCGGCCGAGGCCCCTCCGGCGAGGCCGCTCCAGACGGCGGCCGCGACCGCGTGGATCCTGGCGAGCACGGGTCACTCCTCGACGAAGTAGTCGTAGGGGTTCAGGCAGGTGTTGGCGATCGAGAGGGCCTCGCGGAGCGGAAGCGCCTCGTTCGGGGCAGTCGGATGCTCGAGCTCGTAGCGCCAGCGGCGATAGCCGAGGCAGGCGATCCACGCCCGCTTGGCGAGCTCGCTCACGCCGCGAAGCCGACGAGGCGAGTCGCCCGGAGGCGCGGGTGCTGGTGTGGCTGGAGCCGGAGGCGGCGTACTCGGAGCGAGTGCAGTCGGCGGGGATGGGGCGGGCGCGCGCGAGGCAGGCGGCCCGGATTTGCGCGGGACGGGTGGAGCGAAGGCGCGCGGTGCGGGTGGTGCGACGACGCCGCGGCCAGGTCCGGGCGGTGCGGCGAGGCCGCG
>DASZJZ010000015.1:0-9257 GCA_035947555.1 Thermoleophilaceae bacterium
GTCTCGAGCTTGTCGAGGCGGTTGTGGCGGAAGGGCCGGATCCGCGCCCGCGACATCGAGACCGCGTCGAGGATCGAGGCTTGGTCGCCCGAGTCGCAGACCACGGTGTCGCCCGGGTCCAGCAGCGTCGCGATGCACCCGACGTTGGCCAGGTAGCCGGCCGTGTAGACGAGGGCGTCCTCGGTTCCCATCCAGTCCGCCAGCTCGTGCTCGAGCTCGAGGTGGATCGGGAGCGTGCCGTTCATGAACCGGGACCCCGTCACCCCCGTGCCGTAGCGGTCGAGTGCCGCGCGGGCGGCGTCCTTCACGCGCGGGTCCCCGGTGAGGCCGAGGTAGTTGTTCGAGCCGAGCATGATGCGCTCGCGGCCCTCCATCGCCACCACCGGCCCGGCGGGTCCCTCGAGGACCCGGAAGTAGGGCATCAGGTCGTGTTCGCGGGCCGCCTTGAGCTGCTCGAGGCGCTCGTGGGTGCGGGCCTTCTCGAAGAGATCCGTTGCGGTTGGCATATAGGGTGGCGCGCCGTGTCAGTCGAGGTTCGACCCGTCCGCTCACTTGGGGACAGGCGCCAATTCATAGACCTGCCGTTCCGGCTGCATGCTACCGGGACACCCTGGATCCCTCCGCTCAAGCTGGAGCGGCATCTGTTCCTCAACCCCCGCACGGGCCACTTCTTCAAGCGCGGCGAGGCGGAGCTGTTCCTGGCGTTTCGCGGCGGCCGCGTGGTCGGGCGCATCAGCGCCCAGATCAACGCCGCCTTCAACGAGGCCCAGGACAACGCGTGGGGCATGTTCGGCTTTCTCGAGGTCGAGGAGGATCGGGAGGCGTTGGCGGCGCTGCTCGACGCGGCGGCCGCGTGGCTGCGAGAGCGCGGGCGCGACCGGATGGTCGGCCCCATGGACTTCACGATGAACGACGAGTGCGGCGTGCTGATCGAGGGCTTCGCGCGCGAGCCGATGGTCCGCCAGCCCTGGCACCCGCCCTACTACCGGCGCCTGCTGGAGGAGGCGGGCCTGAACAAGGCGATGGACCTGCTGATGTGGGAGCTGCGCATCGGCGACCGGGATAAGATCCTGCCGATCATCCGCAAGCTCGCCGACGAGCTCGAGCCCAAGCACGGCATCAGGATCCGCAAGATGACCCGCTGGGGCCTGCGGCGGGACCTCGACGCCTTCGGCGAGATCTACAACGAGGCCTGGGCGCGCAACTGGGACTTCGTGCCCTACACGCCCGACGACCTCGACGCCTACGCCCAGGAGCTCCACCTGGTCTTCGACCGGGACTGGTTCATGATCGCGGAGAACGGGCGCGGCGAGACGGTCGCCGTGGCCATCACGGTCCCGGACATCAACCAGGTGCTGAAGCTGATGGGCGGCCGCGTGCTGCCGTTCGGGTGGTGGCACTACCTGCGCCGGCGCAGGATCGTGGACCGCTGCCGGATCGGCTTCCTCGGCGTGAAGACGGCGTACCAGCACACCGGCGTGGCCGCCGGGCTCTACATGGAGCACTTCGCGATGGCGGAGGCCACGCGCATCAAGTGGGGCGAGGGGGGCTGGGTGCTCGAGACGAACAAGGGCCTCAACCGCGGCATGAAAGCGCTGGGCGGGAGGGTCGACAAGCGCTACCGGGTGTACGAGCGGGTCTTCTGACCGAAGGCGCCGTGCAGGAAGCAGCGAGGGGCTACACTCGCCCGGTGGCCGAGCCCGACGCCAGCACGGATCCCGAGCAGCAGGCCGACGTCCGCCCGCTCCCCGTGCTCGCCGAGCCGCGCGCGGTGGAGCACCCCCAGGAGAGACCGCTGCCCGTGGCCGTCGTCGCCGCCACCGGCGGCTTCCTGGCAGGCATCGCGACGTTCGTGCTGGTGAGGCTGCTCCGCCGGCCGCGCCCGGCCGCCTCGCTACGCCTCGGCCGAGGCCGGGGACGCCGCAAGCGAGTGGAGGTGGCCACGTCGCGCTCGTTCCTGGTGGACGTGCATTTGCTGAAGGACCGCTGAGCCCGGCCGTCCTCGAGACCGACGTGGTGCCCCCCGGCCCCTACCGGCTGCCGCCCGCGAGGTCGCCTCCGGCAGGCGCCTTTGAGGGCCAGGGGCGCGATGACATGCTTCCCGCTCTCGACGTGGAGTACCTGAAGCTGGTCGGCGCGCTGGCCGGCCTCGGCCGCCGTGCCAGCGAGGACGAGGTGCGCGAGTTCTTCGCCCCGTACGAGGAGCACGCAGGGTTGGCCGGACTCTACGCGCTGCACGGTGGCTACATTTGAGTCATGGCCGAGCGCATCGAGAAGACCGAGCGCGAATGGCGCGAGGAGCTGTCCCCGGACCGCTACCACGTGCTCCGCGAGAAGGGCACCGAGCCGCCGTTCACCGGCGCGTACACCTACTCGAAGGCCGACGGCATCTACCGCTGCGGCGCCTGTGGCAACGAGCTGTTCAGCTCGGACACCAAGTACGACTCCGGCACCGGCTGGCCGAGCTTCACCGAGCCGGCGGTGGCCGACGCGGTCGAGCTGCACCCCGACCACAGCCTCGGGATGGTCCGCACCGAGGTCACCTGCGCGCGCTGCGGGAGCCACCTCGGCCACGTCTTCCCGGACGGGCCCGGTCCGACCGGCCAGCGCTACTGCATCAACTCGCTGTCGCTGGACCTGGACGAGAGCTAGCCGGGCGCCGGCTGGGCGAAGCCCGGGCCCAGCAGCATCTCCGGCGGCACGCCAAGGCGGCGGAGCAGCTCCTCGAGCGGACGCGGGTCCGACGGCGCCGGGAACTCGACCGGCTCGTTGGGCCGGTCGAGCTCGAGCTCGAGCGCGAGGCTCCCGCGCTCGAGACCGCCGACCGAGTCGCGCTCCTCCTCGGGGACCTCGAAGGCGACCTCGGTGGCCACCCGGCGCCAGATGCCGTCGGCGCCGATCCAGGCCTCGAACGGGACGTCCCCGATCAGGTCCTCGACGTCCCGGAGCGCGCGGTCCGGCAGGCGCCCGCTCCCCGCGAGCTCGTTCGAGTCGCGCAGCATCGCCTCCACGTCCAGCGTGCCGCTCACCTTCGTGGCCCTCACGCCGGACACGCGCTCCTCGCCCTCGACCTCGGCATCGTGCACCCAGTCGAGCGGGTCGACCCCGGCCTCGTCGAACGTCTGCGGCTGCCCCTCGCTCTGCTCCCGGAGCGCCTGCCTGGCGCGCGCCCAGAGCTCCTCACCGACCTCGTAGGCCGTGCCGCCGTACTCGACCCAGGCGTTCGCCTCCGTCAGCACCACGAGGCCCGAGAGCTCCAGGCCGGCGCCCGCGACGTGGAAGTCCATGTCGAGGTTCGGCAGCTCCGTCGGGTCGCCGCCCGTGACCTCGAACGGCCCGTCCAGCCTCAGGCGGAGCGGCCCTTCGAACCCTTCGATGCCCTCCAGCTCGAGGTCGGCGTCGAGGGTGGCGTAGCCGGACCGGACGTCGGTCGAGAAACCGCGCTCGAGCAGGGCGCTCGCCTCGTCGCCGTTCCCGCCGCCGCAGCCGGCGAGCGCCAGCGCGGCCAGCAGCGCCGGCGCCGCCCTCCTCACAGCCCCGATCCCGGCAGCAGCCCGTTGTCGTACGCCCCGCGCGCGTCGGGCGGGTTCTCGAGCAGGTCGCTGTCGTGCATCCAGGCGGCGAAGGCGTCCCACTCGGCGGGGTCCTGCCAGGCGAACGGCTGGTCGCCGGGCGGTAGGAAGAGCGGCAGGGTCACCTTCACCACGGCGCGCTGCAGCTCCGGGTCGAGGTCGGGGTTGGCCTCGAGCAACCCCTCGATCGCCCTGTCCGGATCGCGGCGCAGGTCGCGCGTTCCGCGCGACAGGGCCCCGATGAAGGCGCGGATCTTGTCGCCATCGCGCTCGAGGGCGTCCTCGTTCGCCACCAGCACGAGCTCGTCGTAGGCGGGCACGCCGGCCTCGTCCATGCGGATGATCTGCGGGCGCCGGTTGCGCAGTCGCAGCTCGGTGCCCTCGTAGTTCCAGAAGGCGCCAAGCACGGCGTCCACCCGGCCGGTGAGCAGCGCCGGGGTGAGGCTGAAGCCGACGTTTCGCTCGGTGACGGTGGCGGGGGGCACGCCGGACTCGGCCAGGATCGTCTGCAGGTAGGCGGACTGGTAGTCGATGCCGGCCGTCCCGACGGTCTTGCCGCGCAGGTCGCGCGGTCTGTCGATCTTCGCCTCGGGCAGCGAGATGATCGAGGTGAGCGGCTCCCGCACGATCGCGCCGACGCTCACCACGGAAAGGCCCTGGTCGCGCGCCCGCAGCACCTCGGGCGTGTACGAGATGGCCAGGTCGACGCGGCCGGCGGCCACCTGCTTGATGGGGGCCGCCGGATCGGGCGGCTGGCGGATCTCCACGCCGAGCCCGGCCTGCTCGAAGTGATCGCCCGCCTGCGCGGCGTAGATGCCGGCGTGGTCGGCGTTCGGGAAGTAGTCGAGCATCAGCTCGACGCGCTTCGAGCCGGACGGCTCGAGCACGTCCTCCTTCTCGCCGCAGCCGAGCGCGACCAGGGCGACCGCTCCGCAGAGCAAGGCGGCTACCAACCTCATACGAGCTTTTCCTTTCGGGTCCAGGGGCAGGCGATCCTCTCCGCGACCACCACGGCCAGGAAGAGACCCACCGCCATCAGCGTCAGCAGCACGGTGCCCGCGTACACGCGCGGGGTCTCGAGCTGGTTGTTGGCGAGCAGCACGAGCCGGCCGAGCCCCTCGTCGGCGCCCGCCCACTCACCGAACACGGCGCCGATGACGGACACCGTCGCGGCGATCTTGAGGCCGCTGAACAGGTAGGGGAGGGCGGCGGGCAGCTCGACGGAGCGCAGGCTGCGCAGGCGCGAGGCGCCCAGGCTGCGCATCAGCTTGAGCAGCTCCGGCGGCACCGAGCGGAGGCCGTCGAGCAGGTTCACGGTCACCGGCAGGAAGCAGATGAGGGCGACGATCGCCACCTTCGGGCCGATGCCGTAGTCGAAGGCGAGCACGAAGATCGGCGCGAGCACCACGATCGGGATGGCCTGGGAGGCCACCAGCAGCGGGTAGGCGGCATCGCGCAGCGGCCGCACCAGGTGCATGGCCACCGCCAGGAGGATGCCGAGGGGCACCGCCACCGCCAGCCCGAGCAGCACCTCCACGAGCGTGACGAGCGCGTTGTCCGCCAGCAGGTCGAACTCGTCGTAGAGGGCCTCGGCGGTCTCCACGGGGGAGGCCACGAGCAGGTCGTCGACCGACTCCAGCGAGGCGAGGCCCTGCCAGGCGAGCACGAAAAGGGCGAGGAGCAGCGCCGCGAGCAGCCCTCTGGTCATGCCCGGAGCGCCTCCAGCGTCTCGCGCTTCAGCTCCACGAAACCGGGGTCGGTCGTCGAGCGGGGGCGAGGGAGGTCCACGTCGAGCTGGGCCACGACGCGGCCCGGCCGCGGCGAGAGGACCGCCACGCGGTCGGCGAGGAAGATCGCCTCCTCCACGTCGTGGGTCACGAGCAGCACGGTGCGGGGCTCCTGGGCCAGCGCGCCCGCGAGCCACTCCTGCATGGCGGCGCGGGTGATCGAGTCGAGCGCGCCGAACGGCTCGTCCAGCAGGAGCACAGGCCGCCCGGGAAGGAGGGTGCGCAGGAAGGCCACGCGCTGACGCATGCCGCCGGACAGCTCCGCCGGCCGCACGTGCTCGAACTCCGCAAGGCCGAAGCGCTCGAACAGGGGCGCGGCGCGGCGGCGCGCCTCGGCCCGCCGGACGCCCTGGCACTCCAGCGCCAGCGCCGCGTTGTCGAGGGCGTCGCGCCAGGGGAGGAGGAGGTCGCGCTGGGGCATGTAGGCGCAGGCCGCGCGCCGCTCGGCCGCAGCGGTGGCACCTAGGACGCTCACCACGCCCTCGTCGGGCTCCTGAAGGCCCGCAACGAGCTCGAGCAGGGTGGACTTGCCGCAGCCTGAGGGACCTATGACGGCTAGTACCTCGTCCCGGCGGAGCCCGAGCTCGACGCCCGCGAGCGCGGTCACGCCGCCGTAGCGCCGCGTGACGTTCTCCAACGAAAGAGGCTCCGTCACGGGAGCCTCCAGATGCGCCTTCACATAGCTCCCTTCGCGGGGATTAACCCGACAGGTTCAAAGGGTCAGCACCGGGTGGACGCCCCATGAGGTGCTATCTCAGCCGGCTCGCCCGCCAGCCCCCCTGGTTCGCTGAACGATCCTACAGATCGGCGATCGCGTTCACGAACACCTCGAGCTGCTTGGTCGTCCAGCACTCGAACACGCCGTCGCAGTGCGGCTCGTAGGCGGACATCACGGAATCGCCGTAGTTCCAGTAGAGGCGCGGCTCGGGGTTGATCCAGAAGGTGTGGCCGGCCCGCTCGGCCACGTGCCCGAACACCCCGGCGTGCGGCTCGCGGCCGTTCGTGCGGGCGTCGCCGAGCACGATCACCGTGGCGCGCGGGTCGAGGTCGTCGACCACCTTGTCGAGGAACTCGAGCCATACGCGCCCGTAGTCGGTGTAGCCGGACACGTCCGCCACCCCGGCGTCGGTCGCGATTCGGCGCGACACCACCTCGAACGAGCGCTCGCGCTCGAACACGTCCGTGACCTCCGAGATCCGCTCCACGAACACGAACGAGCGGAGCTTGCGGAACTGGTCGTGCAACGCGTGCAGCACCGACAGGAAGAAGACGCTGGCACTCGTCACGCTCGTGGACACGTCGCACAGGACGTAGAGCTCAGGCCGCCGGGGCCGCCGGGGCCGGTACTTAAGCTCGAGCGGCACGCCGCCGGTCTGGAGCGAGGCCCGCATCGTGCGGCGCACGTCCACCTGCCACGAGCGGCGCCGCCCGCGGTGCTCGCGGCCGTGCGAGGCGAGCCGCCGCTTGAGCTGGGCGACCACGCGATGCACCTGGGAGAGATCCTGCGTCGGGTTGGTGGGCAGCGAGCGGTCGAGCTCGCGCAGCGGCTTGGCGGGCGGGAGCGTCTGGGTGCGCTCGATCATCTGGCGCTCGAGCTCGCGACGCACGTGCCTCTCGAAGTCCTGGAGGCGATCGCGCGGCACGGCGTCGGCGTCGGGCCGCTCGGCGGCGGGCCGCTCGCCCTTCAGGCCGAGCGTGCGGCGGATGCGCTGCACGTCCACGCCGATCACCCCGGAGCCCTCGCCCTGGCGGCCGAACGCCGCGATGGCGAGCCGGGCGAGGTCGCGCATCTCGCCGTCGGAACCGGCGCGGATGGCGTCGCGGATGCGCTCGCGGAGGGCGTCGAGGTCGAGGCCCTCGGCGCCCTGGAAGCGCTCCTCCTGCAGGCCCTGCTGCACGGCCTCGCGCTCCACGGCGCGGAAGAAGAAGCGGTCGAACAGCACGTCGAGCACGTGCCGGTCCTCCTGCGACTTGGCGAGCGTGGCGGCGAGCGCCTCGCGGAAGTCCTCCCGGTCGGTCCAGCTCACGGCGTCGAGGGCGCCGAAGGCGTCGAGCAGCTCCGACGTGCCGACCGCTACGCCCTCCTTCCTCAGCTCGTCGGCGAACTCGAGCAGCCGCGGCGCCATGCCGGGCGGCCCGGCCGGCGCCGGCATGCCGCCGTAGAGGCCTGGCTTGCCCATGCGGGCAAGGATATGGGGCCGGTCGGCTCAGCTCGCGAAGTCGGGCGTGGCGGAGCGCACCGCCTGGGCGCGGCCCTTCGGCTCCTCCCACTGCTCCTGACGCCCGGTAGGCCGGACAGTCGATTCGAGAGGGCCGCGCGACCTGATAGGTACGCGGAGTGATCCGCGCCTCCCTCCTCGACGCATATCGCCGCACGGGCGCCGACCCGCCGTTCGGCGATCCGGCGCGGGCGCACGGTACGCCGCTCGAGGGCTACTACTGGCGGATCGTCGATCCAGAGGCCGGGCGGGTGATCGTTGCGCTTTGCGGGGTGTGCCGTCCGGGAGCCGAGTCGTGGGCGACCGTGGCTGTGGCGGCGCATCCGGGTGGGTTCCTGCGGCATGCCATGGTGGCGCCGGCGGCTGGGGAGCGGGAGGCGTTCGGCGTGCGAGCGGGTGGGGGGCCGTGCGGGTCTGCAGAAGCGCTCGGCGTCCGCGGGTCGGCGGAGGCGCTCGGCGTCGGCCGGTCAGCGGGCGCGTTCAGCGTTCGGCGCGGTGACGGCGTCCTGCGCGGATCTGCCGATGCCCTCAGCGTTCGCCTCGGCGATGACGTCCGCGTGGAACTTCGGCTCCGCTCGCCATTCCTTTGGCCGAATCGCGCCTTCGGCGGTCTCGGCCCGGCGCACGCGGTGCCCGGCCTCGGGCAGTACTGGCACCCCGTCGTGCTGGCGGCAAGAGCGGACGGCGAGGCGTCGCTCGGCGGCGTCGACGTCCGCTTCCACGGAGCGACCGCCTACGTCGAGAAGAACTGGGGCCCCGGCTTCGCGAGGCACTGGTGGTGGGGGCAGGCGGGCGCCTTCCCCGGCGCCGACGCCACCGTCGCATTCGCCGGCGGCCGGCTGCGCGTGGCCGGGCAGGTCGTCGCTCCCACGGCCGTCGTGGTCCGGATCGGCGAACGGGTCCTGCGCTTCGCCCCGCCCGTCGCCCGCGTGCGGACCGCGGCCACGGCGAGCGCCTGGCGCGTCATCGCGCGGACCGCCCGTCACGCCGCGGAGATCGAGGGCGACGCGGCCGGGGCCACTCCCCACGTCCTGCCGGTCCCGGACATCGCGGCCCGTCGCGTCGAGATGCGCTCCAGCCAGCACCTCGCCGGGCGGCTGCGCCTGCGGGTCTCGCGAGGTACCCGCACCCTGTTCGAGGGTGCCTCGCCGCTGGCCGGCCTCGAACTGGGCGAGCCTTAAGCTCACTCCCGATCGCATGCGCTTCATCCAGCACAAGAAGGAGGCGTACTGGTTCTACCGGGTGGTGTCGCCGCTCTACGACCGCTGGGTCAACCCCCTCTTCTGGACGCCGGAGATGCGATCCGCCGCGCTCGAGCTCGCGCGCCTCGACGAGCCCGGGCTGCGGACCGTCGACGTGGGGGCGGGCACGGGCTTCTCGACTGAGGGCATCGTCGAGCACGTCGAGCCGTCGTCCGTGACGCTCCTCGACCAGAGCCCCGACCAGCTCCGCCGCGCCGCCCGTAAGCCTCGGCTGGCCGGGTGCCGGACGGTGCTGGGTGACGCCGAGCGCCTGCCGTTCGCGGCGGACGCGTTCGACCGCTACGTGTCGTGCGGGAGCATCGAGTACTGGCCGGAGCCGGAGCGGGCGATCGCCGAGGCGCACCGGGTGCTCAGGCCGGGCGGGGTGGCGCTGGTGGTCGGGCCACTGCCGCCCGGCGGACGAGTGGCGCGCTGGCT
>DASZJZ010000016.1:0-8221 GCA_035947555.1 Thermoleophilaceae bacterium
GCGTCCACATGGACGAAGGCGTTCAGCGAGGGGTCGAGCGCGTCGATGCGCTCCAGCGCGGCCTCCGCGAGCTCGCGGGCGCTCACGTCGCCGGCCTTCACGAGCCGGGCCAGCTCCCCGGCTGGCCGGCTGAGGACGTCCGCCTCCATTCCTAGTGGTCTCCGCCGGAAATACGGTCGCGGCTCGGCGAGCGAGAACCGAGCATGGGCGTGCACGCGAGCGCAGCCAATGCAGCGCATTGGCGAGCATCGCGGGTGCGGCCAGGCGAAGGTTCGCAGCCGCCGAACGCGGGCGTATTTGCGGAGGCGACCACTACTAGGGGAGTGCCGCTTGGCTGCCGTTCAACCGGGCGCGGGTCTCCTCGAAGCCGCCCAGGTGCTCCAGCACCTCGCTCGCGAGCGCGCGGTAGTCGTCGCCCAGGTCCGGCGCGTAGTCGAGGATCGAGACGCCGCGCTCGGCCGACTCCGCATACCGCACGCTGCGCCGGATCACCGACTCGAACACCTTCTCGCCGAACCGCTCCCGCAGCGACTTGAGCGCCTCGCGCGCGTGGACGAGACGCATGTCGGCGATGTTCAGCACCACGCCGAGCCAGTCGAGGTCCGGATGGAGCGACTCCTTCGCCAGCTCCACGACCTCCAGCGCCTGCTCCACGCCCTGGAGCGAGAAGTACTCGGCCTCGCTCGAGATCAAGGCATGGTCCGCCGCCACGAGCGCGTTCACGGTGAGCAGGCCGAGCGACGGCGGGCAGTCGACGAGGACGAGGTCGTAGCTGCGCTTCACGTCGCGCAGCGCCCGCTTCAGCGTCAGCTCACGTCCCATCTTGCCCGCCAGGATCACCTCGGCCTCCGCCAGGCCCAGGTTGGCGGGCAGCACGTCCTCGTGGATCGCGTCCGCGGCGCGGGCCTGGCCCGCCAGCACGTCCGCCACCGTGGGCGAGGCGTCGGCGGGCACGTCGAAGTAGTCGGACAGGTTCCCCTGCGGGTCCAGGTCCACGCAGAGCACCCCGAGGCCGGCGCGGCGGTACACGTCGGTGAGCGTGCGGACGGTCGTCGTCTTGCCCGTGCCGCCCTTCTGGGAGAGGACCGTGATCGTCGCTGCCACCGGTCGCAGCACAGTAGCGGCTGCACGGTCGAGCCGTAGCCGATCTGCGCATTGCACCCGAATTCCGGCGGGATGGCCCCTACGGCCGTATCATTTTCCGTTCCCCACCCCGTGGCGCGTCCGTCCGGAAGGGCGCGGAAGCCGAGGAACCCGCAATGGCACCAACCGACGTCCGGGCCCCGGGCGGCCTGTACGACCCTACCCACGAGCACGACGCCTGCGGCGTCGCCTTCGTGGCGAGGCTCGGCGCGCCCGCCTCGCACGAGGTCGTCTCGCGCGCCCTGTGGGCGCTCGAGCACCTCGAGCACCGGGGCGCCGAGGGGGCGGACGCCGACACCGGCGACGGGGCCGGCATCCTCGTCCAGCTTCCCGACGCCTTCCTGCGCGCCGTGGCCGGCTTCGAGCTGCCCGAGCCGGGCCGCTACGGCGTGGCCGTCTGCTTCCTCCCGAGCGATGAGACCGCCCGAGTCGCCGCCGAGCGCCTGCTCGAGCGCACCGTGCAGCAGGAGGGCCAGCGCGTGCTCGGCTGGCGCGACGTGCCGGTGGAGCGACAGCACTGCGGCAGGATCGCGCGGGCCTCGGCCCCCCACATCCGCCAGCTGTTCGTGGCCGCGGGCGAGGGAGTCGAGGACCAGGACGCGTTGGAGCGCAAGCTCTACGTGATCCGCCGCGTGGTGGAGAAGCAGGAGGTGGAGGGGCTCGCCGTGGCCACCTTCTCGAGCCGCACGCTCGTCTACAAGGGCATGCTGAGCGCGCCCCAGCTGTCCCAGTACTTCCCGGACCTGAGGGACGAGCGGCTCGTCGCCCGGCTGGCCCTCGTCCACTCCCGCTTCTCCACCAACACGTTCCCGAGCTGGGAGCTCGCGCACCCCTACCGGATGCTCGCCCACAACGGCGAGATCAACACGCTGCGCGGCAATCGCAACTGGCACCGCGCGCGCGAGCTCACCATCGCCTCGCCGCTCTTCGGCGACGACATCGAGAAGGTCCGCGGGCTCCTGCGCGACGACATCTCGGACTCCGCGTCGCTCGACGGCCTGATGGAGCTGCTCGTGCTCGGAGGCCGCTCGGCGGCGCACGCCATGACCATGCTGATCCCCGAGGCCTACCAGGGGCGTCCCGAGCTGCCCCAGGAGGTGCGCGACTTCTACGCCTACCACTCGTCGCTGATCGAGCCGTGGGACGGGCCCGCCGCCGTGGCCTTCACCGACGGCCGCGTGATCGGCGCGACGCTCGACCGAAACGGCCTGCGGCCCGGCCGCTGGGTGGTCACCGACGACGGCTGGGTCGTGCTGGCCTCCGAGACCGGCGTGCTCGAGACGACCCCGGAGCGGATCATCGCCAAGGGCCGCCTGCGCCCCGGGAAGCTCTTCCTCGTCGACCTCGAGCGCGACCGGATCGTGCCGGACGCGGAGGTCAAGGCGGAGCTGGCGCGACGGCGGCCGTACGGCGAGTGGCTGCACGACCGCGTGGTGCACATCGAGGACCTGCCCGAGAAGAGCCCGCGGGTGCCGCGCGTGGAGCCGCTGCGTGCCAAGCAGCTCGCCTTCGGCTGGACCGAGGAGGACCTGCGGGTGATCCTCGCGCCGATGGCGCGTGACGCCGCCGAGCCGACCGGCTCGATGGGCAACGACGTGGCGCTCGCCAGCCTGTCCGACCGGCGGCCATCGCTCTTCTCCTACTTCAAGCAGCTCTTCGCCCAGGTGACCAACCCGGCGATCGACCCGATCCGGGAGTCCGTCGTGATGAGCCTCACGGCGTGCATCGGGCCGGAGATCAACCTGCTCGACGAGACGCCGGACCACTGTCACCAGCTCGTGATGTCGCAGCCGATCCTGCGCAACTCGCAGCTCGAGAAGCTGCGGCAGGTGGACCACCGAGTCTTCGAGGCGCGCACGATCGACATGACCTGGTGCGCCGAGGACGGCGAGGCCGGCATGGAGCGGCGCCTCGAGGAGATCTGCCGCGAGGCGTCCGAGCTCGTGGCGCGAGGCGTGAACATCATCATCCTGTCCGACCGCAACCTGGGCGCCGAGCGGGCCGCGCTGCCGTCGCTGCTGGCCGTCGGCGCGGTGCACCACCACCTGGTGCGCGAGGGCACCCGCCTGCAGATCGGCCTGCTGGTGGAGACCGGCGAGGCGCGCGAGATCCACCACATCGCCACGCTGATCGGCTACGGCGCGGCGGCGGTCAACCCGTACGCGATGTTCGAGTCGCTCTACGCGCTCCACCGCGCCGGCCGCTTGCCGGAGGGCATGAGCCCCGAGCACGCCGAGATGCGCGTGATCAAGGCGATCGGCAAGGGCCTTCTGAAGATCCTCTCGAAGATGGGGATCTCCACGATCCGCTCGTACACGGGCGCGCAGATCTTCGAGGCGGTGGGGGTGCGCAAGGAGGTCGTGGACCGGCACTTCACCGGCACGCCGTCGCGCGTGGAGGGGATCGGGCTCGACACGATCGCCCGCGAGGCGCTCGACCGGCACGCGCGCGCCTACCCCGGCGCCGTCTCCGAGCTGCTCCCCGCCGGCGGCGTCTACCAGTGGCGCCGCCGAGGCGAGTACCACGGCTGGAACCCCGAGACGATCGCAACGCTCCAGCACGCCGCCCGCAACGGCGACGGCGCCGCCGCCTACGAGCGCTTCGCCACCTACGTGAACGACGTGGCCGTGCGCAACACGGCGCTGCGCGGCCTGCTGCGCTTCCGCGACGACGTCGAGCCGGTTCCGCTCGGCGAGGTGGAGCCGGCCACCGAGGTCGTCAAGCGCTTCAAGTCGGGCGGCATGTCGCTCGGCGCGCTGTCGCCCGAGGCCCACGAGACGCTCGCCGCGGGCATGAACCGGCTGGGCGGCCGCTCGAACACCGGCGAGGGCGGCGAGGACCCGGCCCGCTTCGACGACGACCGCCGCTCGTCGATCAAGCAGGTGGCCTCGGGCCGCTTCGGGGTGACCATCAACTACCTGGTCAATGCGGACGAGCTCCAGATCAAGGTCGCCCAGGGCGCCAAGCCGGGCGAGGGCGGCCAGCTGCCGGGCGACAAGGTGGACCGCTACATCGCGAGCCTGCGCCACTCCACGCCCGGAGTGGGGCTGATCTCGCCGCCGCCCCACCACGACATCTACTCGATCGAGGACCTCAAGCAGCTCATCTACGACCTTCGCTGCGCCAACCCGCGCGCCCGCATCTCGGTGAAGCTCGTGTCCGAGGTCGGGGTGGGCACGGTCGCGGCCGGGGTAGCCAAGGCGAACGCCGACCACGTGGTGATCGCGGGCCACGACGGCGGCACCGGGGCCTCGCCTCAGGCGTCGATCCATCACGCCGGGATCCCCTGGGAGATCGGCCTGGCGGACACGCAGCAGACGCTGCTCCGCAACGACCTCCGCTCGCGCATCCTGGTCGAGGTCGACGGCCAGATGCGCACCGGCCGGGACGTGGCCGTGGGCGCCATACTCGGCGCCGACGAGTTCGGCTTCTCCACTGCTCCGCTGATCGCCCTCGGCTGCGTGATGATGCGGGTCTGCCACCTCAACACCTGCCCGGTGGGAGTGGCGACGCAGGATCCGGAGCTGCGGCGGCGCTTCGACGGCCAGCCGGAGCACGTCGTCAACTACCTGTTCATGGTGGCCGAGGAGGCGCGCGCCATCATGGCCTCGCTGGGGGTGCGCTCGATCGCCGAGCTGATCGGCCGCACGGACCTGCTCCAGCCGGACGAGACGGTCGACCACTGGAAGGCGCGCGGCATCGATCTCCGCGCCCTCCTCGAGGTTCCGGACGAGGTGCCCGAGGACGCGCCGCGCCACTGCATACGGCGCCCCGACCCGGTGCTGTACGACTCGATCGACGTGGACCTGCTGCAGCGCTCGCGCGCCGCCATCGAGCGCGGCGAGCCGGTGCGGCTCCGGCGGCGGATCGAGAACAAGAACCGGGCCGTCGGAGGCCTCCTGTCCGGCGAGATCGCCCGCGTCCACGGGGCCGCGGGGCTCCCCGACGGCACGATCGACATCGCACTCACGGGCTCGGCCGGGCAGAGCTTCGGCGCGTGGCTTGCGCGGGGGGTGACGCTCACGCTCGAGGGCGACGCCAACGACTACACCGGCAAGGGTATGTCGGGCGGCCTGCTGGTGGTGCGCCCGCCGCGGGAGGCGGCGTTCACCGCCGAGCAGAACGTGATCGTCGGCAACGTCGTGCTCTACGGCGCCACCTCGGGGCGCGCGTTCTTCCGGGGCCTCGCCGGCGAGCGCTTCGCCGTCCGCAACTCGGGAGCGATCGCCGTGGTGGAGGGCGTGGGCGACCACGGCTGCGAGTACATGACCGGCGGCCGGGTGGTGGTGCTCGGGTCCACCGGGCTGAACTTCGCCGCCGGCATGAGCGGCGGGATCGCCTACGTGCTCGACGTGGACGGCGGCTTCCGCTCGCGCTGCAACACCGAGCTCGTCGGCTTCGACGAGATCACGTGCGACGAGACGCGCGAGCTGCGCGGCTGGATCGAGGAGCACTTCGAGCTGACCGGCTCGCGGGTCGCCGAGCGCCTGCTCGCGGACTGGGACGCGCAGCTGGAGCGCTTCGTGAAGGTGATGCCGCACGACTACAAGCGCGCGCTGCTCGAGGCGACTCCCGAAGAGGTCGCGGCTTGACGCGCGGCTGGGCCAGGCAGGACTGATGGGCGAGCTCGGCGGCTTCCTCCGGCTCGAGCGGGTCGGCTTCCAGAAGCGCGACCCGCGCGAGCGCGTGCGCGACTATCGCCAGTACTTCGCGTTGCCGGACGACACGACGCTGCGCGAGCAGGGCGGGCGCTGCATGGACTGCGGCGTGCCGTTCTGCCAGGAGGGCTGCCCACTCGGCAACAAGATCCCCGACTGGAACGACCTCGTGTACGGCGGCCACTGGCGCGAGGCGCTCACTCAGCTGCACGCCACGAACAACTTCCCCGAGTTCACCGGATTGATCTGCCCGGCGCCATGCGAGTCGGCCTGCGTGCTCGACATCAACGACGACCCGGTCACTATCGAGCAGATCGAGCTGGCCATCGTCACGCGCGGCTTCGACGAGGGCTGGATCGCCGCCGACCCTCCGGCCGAGCGCACCGGGCGCACCGTCGGCGTGATCGGCTCGGGCCCCGCCGGGCTGGCCGTGGCCGCCGAGCTGAACCGGCACGGGCACGAGGTGGTGGTCTACGAGCGCGACGAGGGCCCGGGGGGCATGCTGCGCTTCGGCGTTCCCGACGCCAAGCTCGAGAAGTGGATCATCGACCGGCGCGTGGCCCTGCTCGAGGCGGAGGGGATCTCATTCGAGTACGAGGTGGACGTGGGGCGCACGGTCAGCGTCGCCGCCCTGCGCGAGCGCCACGACGCCGTGGTGGTGGCGATCGGCTCACGCGTGCACCGCGAGCTCGACGTGCCGGGCCGCGACCTCGACGGCGTGCACTTCGCGATGGACTACCTCTACCAGCGCAACCGCTTCGTGGCGCGGCAGGAGGGTCGCTACGCACCCGAGCCCGAGTACCCGATCGTGGCGGCCGGCAAGCGCGTGGTCGTAGTAGGCGGCGGCGACACAGGGATGGACTGCATCTCGAACGCCCTGCGCGAGGGCGCCGAGGACGTGCTGATGCTCGACGTGTATCCGCCGCTGCCGGGCGACGGCCGGCCGGTCGGCACGCCGTGGCCGCTTCCGCCCAAGCGCACCACGACCACCTACGCGCTCGACGAGGGCGGCGAGCGGCGCTTCGGCACCCAGGTGACCGCTCTCGCGGGGCGCGACGGACGGGTGACGGGAGTGGAGGGCCGCCACGTGCAGGGCACCTCGTCGCGCGACCTGCACGCGATCCCCGGGAGCGAGTTCTCCGAGCGCGCCGACCTGGTGCTGATCGCGATCGGCTTCAGCCACCCCGAGCACGAGGGGGCGGTGGAGCAGCTGGGCGTGCAGCTCGACGCGCGCGGCAACGTGAAGGCGCCCGTCTACGAGACGAGCCAGCCGGGCGTGTTCGCGTGCGGCGACGCTCGGATCGGCCAGTCCCTGGTGGTGACCGCAATCGCCGAGGGACGGCGCTGCGCCCGCGTCGTGGACCGCGCTCTGGGCGGCTCGGGAGAGACGAGGGTGCCGGCCTCGGCGCTGTTCGCGTTCGAAGACGGCGACCCACACTCGCTTCGCCACCAGGCCGAGACCGCCCGAACGGTCACCGTCGGCGACGCCTTCTGGTCGGGCCCGCGCGACGGCTCGTAGACAGCGACCCTCGCTGCGGGCTAGGGTCCGCAAATGCCCACACGCACTCGACTCGCACTGGCGGTCGCGGCCGCCTTCGTCCCCGTCCTCTTCCTGGCCGCCTCGGCGACGGGCGGCAAGCCCGCCGGCGGCGCGGCGGGCCTGTATCCCGACCTCAGGACGGCAGTCCCGCACCACTTCACCGTGCAGAACTCGCAGCAGCGCGAGCTGCTCCGCTTCTCGAACCTGATCGGCAACACCGGCGCGGGCGACCTGCGCCTACGCCCGGAGCACGACGTGGCGACGGGAACCACCACCGGCTACCAGGAGATCTTCGACGCCGACGGCAACCTCGTCGTCGACCAGCCGGTCAGCGAGTTCGTCTTCCACCCGGCGCACAACCACTGGCACATCGACAGGGTGGCGCTCTTCGAGATCCGGTTCGCGGACGACGACGGCACGGGCGGCGACTGGGGCGCCGTCTTCAGCAACCAGTCGATCAAGACGACCTTCTGCCTGATCGACGTGATCAAGCTCGAGGGGAACTCGAACACCGGCGACCGCACCTACTGGGACTGCTTCCCGGACGCCCACCAGGGCATCTCGGCCGGCTGGGGCGACCAGTACCACCAGTCGACGGAGGGACAGGAGCTGGAGGTGACCGGCGCGAAGCCCGGCGTGTACTACCTGGTGTCGATCTCCAACCCGGACGGGAACTTCCTCGAGACCACGACGTCGAACAACACGGCGTGGACCAGCTTCCGGCTGAGCCGCGACAGCAAGGGCAACGCGAAGGTGGCGGAGGTCGCCCACAGCCCGTGCTCGGGGACGCTCTGCGGCGAGGACCTCCCGAACCGCTGACAGCCGACGACATCTCGCGCGGAGCGGATCGGTCAGGCGCCCGACGGCTGCTGCACCGTCT
>DASZJZ010000017.1:0-2188 GCA_035947555.1 Thermoleophilaceae bacterium
CAGGAGAAGGCGGAGCTGCTCGAGCGCCAGAACCGCGACATCGAGATCAAGAACCGCGAGATCGAGACCGCGCGCGCGTCGCTCGAGGAGAAGGCCGAGCAGCTGGCGCTGTCCTCGAAGTACAAGAGCGAGTTCCTCGCCAACATGTCCCACGAGCTGCGCACGCCGCTGAACTCGCTGCTGATCCTGTCGAAGGTGCTCGCGGGCAACGAGAGCGGCAACCTGACCGAGCAGCAGGTGGACTCGGCCGTGACGATCCACAACGCCGGCTCCGACCTGCTGGCGCTGATCAACGACATCCTCGACCTGTCCAAGGTCGAGGCGGGCAAGATGGACGTGCACGTGGGCCGCACGCCGCTGGGCGGGGTGCGCGACTTCGTGGAGCGCTCGTTCCGCCCGCTGGCCGAGGAGAAGGGGCTCGCCTTCGCGGTTGAGCTCGACCCCGGCACCCCCGCCGAGATCGAGACCGACGAGCAGCGCCTGCAGCAGATCCTCAAGAACCTGCTGTCCAACGCGATCAAGTTCACCGACCGCGGCAGCGTCACGCTGCGAGTCAGTCCGGCCGAGGGCGACTCGGTGGCGTTCGCCGTCGAGGACACCGGCATCGGCATCCCGCCGGACAAGCTCAAGCTGATCTTCGAGGCCTTCCAGCAGGCCGAGGGGTCGATCTCACGCCGCTTCGGCGGCACCGGACTGGGCCTGTCGATCAGCCGCGAGATCGCCAAGCTGCTCGGCGGCGAGATCCGCGTGGCGAGCGAGGCCAGGCAGGGGTCGACGTTCACGCTGCACCTGCCGCGCACGCCGCGCCAGCGCGTGCAGCTGCCGGAGCCGCCCCCGGTCGCGACGCTGCCGGATCCCGCCGACATAGCCCACGGCAACGGGCGCTCGCAGACCGTCGAGCTGCCGGAGCCGCTCACAGACGACCGCGCCGACCTGCACCCCGGCGACCGGATCGCGCTCGTGATGACCGAGGACCGGGAGCTGGCCCGGAGCGCCGTGGAGGTCGCCCACGAGCGCGGCTTCAAGTGCCTTCTCGCGCTGCGCGGGGACGCGGGCCTGGCGCTCGTCCACGAGTTCATGCCGAAGGCGATCGTGCTGAGCCGGGACCTCCCGTTCGTGGAGGGCAGCGCGGTGCTCGACCACCTGAAGCGCCACCCGGAGACACGCCACATCCCCGTCTACGTGATGGGCGATCCCGCCAGCGAGTGCGAGGCGCGCGCCTCGGGGGCGCTCGGCCTGGCGGCGGCACCGGTGACGCGCGACTCGCTCGGCGGGGTGTTCGACGAGCTGGCCGGCTTCCTCGACCGCCGCGGCGGGGCCGTGCTGCTGGTGTCGTCCGATACCGAGCAGCGTCAGGAGCTGTCCGAGCTGCTGGACGGCCCGGACGTGAAGATCGACTCGGCCGCCTCGCGCGACGACGCCCTCACGGCACTCGACGCGCGGCGCTACGACTGCGTGGTGCTCGACCTCGGCCTCGGCGACGGCGGCGCCTTCGGCGTGCTCGACCGGGTCAAGCGCGCCAAGCGCTTCCGCGGCCTGCCGGTCGTGGTGCACACGAGCCGCGAGCTCAGCCCACGCGACGAAGCCCGGCTGCGGCGCTACGCCGAGGCGATGGTGGTCAAGGACGCCCGCTCGCCGGAGCGGCTGCTCGAGGAGACCCTGCTGTACCTCCACCGGCCCGAGGCGCGGCTGCCGGCCGACAAGCGCCGCATGCTCGAGCGCCTGCACTCGGGCGACGAGGTCTTCGAGGGCAAGAAGGTCCTGATCGTGGACGACGACGTGCGCAACGTGTTCGCCCTGACGAGCGTGTTCGAGCGCCACGGAATGCGCGTCGTCTTCGCCGAGAACGGGCGCGAGGGGATCGAGACGCTGCGCCAGCACCCGGACGTCTCGCTCGTCCTGATGGACATCATGATGCCGGAGATGGACGGGTACGAGGCCACGCGCGCCGTGCGCCAGATGCCCGAGTTCCAGCGGCTGCCGATCGTGGCGCTCACCGCGAAGGCGATGAAGGGCGACCGCGAGAAGAGCATCGCGTCCGGGGCCTCCGACTACATCACGAAGCCGGTCGACGTCGACCAGCTGCTGTCGCTGATGCGCGTCTGGCTTTACCAGTAGGCAACACTGGACGGCGGGATGGAATCCGCGATCGTCAGCCCGGAGGCGTTCGCCCGGGCCCAGCAGGCCG
>DASZJZ010000018.1:0-5444 GCA_035947555.1 Thermoleophilaceae bacterium
GGCGACGGCGACGGTCTTGTGCTCCTCGCCCGCCGGGATCGCGATCGTGTGGTGCGTGTCGCGCAGCTTCGCGCGGGGGCAGGCGACGACGATGCCCTCGTCCACCGGCGCGCCCGCCGCCACCCGGTCCCAGAGCGGACCGCCCGCGATCAGCGCGGTCTTGACCACCTCGGCGTAGCCCGCCGCGCGCTCGGCCGGCGGCAGCGTGTCCAGGGCGCCCGGGTCGACGAGGACGCCGGCGGGCTGGTGGTAGGCGCCGACGTAGTTCTTCGCCTCGGGCAGGTCGACGCCGGTCTTGCCGCCGTAGGCCGAGTCGACCTGCGCGATGAGCGTGGTCGGCACCTGCACGTGCCGCATGCCGCGCTGGTAGACCGCGGCGCAGAAGCCGGCCAGGTCTCCGACCACGCCGCCCCCGGCCGCCACGACCAGGTCGCCGCGCTCGGCGCGGGACTGGGCCAGCGAGCGGAGCACCATCTCCGCCGAGTGGATCGTCTTGCGCTCCTCGCCCGGCATCACCACGATCCGCTCGTCGCCCTCGACCGGGTGCAGGCGAGCCACGTTCTCGTCGGTCACCACGAAGCGGCGGCCGGACAGCGGCGGGAAGAACCCCGACGCGATCAGCCCGCGGCCGAAATAGACGGGGTAGTGGCCCGACTCGGCCGTGGCCCACACCAGCCGGGTGCCGGACGGCGCCTCGCGAAGGGAGCGCAGGAAGGGAAGCGCGCGGCGCAGCGTGTCGCGATCGGAGGGCGGGATCACCGCGTCCGCCACCGACTCGTACAGGGCGACCCGGTCCCGGTGCAGCTGCGCGAAGCGATCGGGGTCGCGGGCGAGCGGGCGGCCCTTGTTCGAGGCGCGGCGCCAGGCGTCCGACGCGTCGATCTCGAGGTGCACGACCGTGTGCCGGGTGAGCGCCTGCCGCACCCGCTCGGAGTGCACCGCCCCGCCGCCGAGCGCGATCACCGGCACGTCGCGCCGCTCCAGCAGCTCGGCGACCACATCCTCCTCAACCGCCCGGAACGCCGACTCGCCCTCGCGGTCGAAGAACACCTCGATGGGCTCGCCGAGCCGCCGCTCGACCTCCCGGTCGCTGTCCACCGGCTCGACCCCCAGCTCCGCGGCGAGCGTGCGGGCGCCGGTCGACTTGCCCGCACCCATGAAGCCCACCAGCACGAGCGCGCCGTCTACGTGGCCCGTCTCCACCCGATCCGTTCCACGTAGGCGTCGAGCGCCGCGCGCGCGTCGTCGATGTGGTCGCCCCCCAGCTTCTCCCGGTAGGCGGCGGCGAGCACGAGCGCCACCATGGCCTCCCCCACTACGCCCGCGGCGGGAACCGTGCATGAGTCGGTCCGCTCGCGCAGCGCCTGTGCGGGCTCCTTGGTGGCGAGGTCGACGCTCCGGAGCGGCTTGGTCAGCGTCGGCAGCGGCTTCATCGCGGCCCGCACCACGAGCGGGTCGCCCGTCGTCATGCCGCCCTCGAGCCCGCCGGCGCGGTTGGTCTCGCGGAAGAAGCCGCGCTCCTCGGACCAGAAAATCTCGTCGTGGGCCTGGGAGCCCACCCGGCCGGCGAGGTCGAAGCCGTCGCCGATCCCCACACCCTTCATCGCCTGGATCGACATCACCGCGCCGGCCAGCCGGCCGTCGAGCCGCTGCTCCCAGGAGATGTGCGAGCCGATGCCCGGCACGAGCCCGAAGGCGCGCACCTCGAACTCGCCGCCGAGCGACTCGTTGGCCTTTCGCGCGGCGTCGATCTCGGCCACCATCGCCTCGCTCGCGGCGGGGTCGAGGCAGCGCACCGGCGACTCGTCCACGCCGTCGAAGTGCTCGGGGGTCAGGTCGTCGCGCTCAGGGGCCGTGACGCTGCCGATGCGGACCACGTGCGAAAGCACCTCCACCCCCATCGCCGCCAGGTAGGCCTTGGCGAGCGCCCCGGCGGCGACCCGCGCCGCGGTCTCACGCGCGGAGGCCCGCTCGAGGACGTTGCGCACGTCGGTGTGGCCGTACTTCAGCACCCCGGCGAGGTCCGCGTGGCCGGGCCGCGGGAGATGCACCTCGTCGACGTCGCCGTCGACCGGCCAGGGGTTCATCCGCTCCTCCCAGTTGCGGTAGTCGCGGTTCTCCACGCGCAGCGCGACGGGGCTGCCGAGCGTGCGCCCGTGCCGCACGCCGGCCACCACCTCGGCCCGGTCCTTCTCGATCTTCATGCGCCCGCCGCGGCCGTGCCCGAGCTGCCGCCGGGCCAGGTCCCGGTCGATCTCCTCCGGCCGCAGCTCGAGGCCGGCGGGCAGGCCCTCGACGATTGCCGTCAGGCCTGGACCATGCGACTCACCGGCGGTCACGAAGCGGAACGACATGGCGCCCACACCCTACTCAGCAGGGTGCAGGCGCCAGTCGGAGAGAGGAGGTACTTCAGATGGAGAGGAAGTGCTAGTTGAGCGCGTACCAGTTGGGCGACTGGTCGAACGGCGCCCACTCCTGGTCGAAGCGCGGGAAGCGGTTGCAGGTCCGTGAGTGGGTCATGGGCAGGCACGGGTTGAACGGGTTCACCCGCCCGTAGTCGCCCGGATGCCAGTAGTGAGGCGGATCGACGTCCTCGAACAGGTTCTCGATGGCCTCGGCCACCCGGCAGGTCTCACCCATCTCCCGGTCGTCGTGCGCCGACGCGGCGATGCGGCTCAGCTCCATGACGTTCGGAACGTCGTCGTGGTCCTGGTCGTCAGCGCCGTCGCGCACGCCGTCGCCGTCGGTATCCGGGTCGGCCAGGTCCGTGCCCGCGTACGTGACGTAGTAGGGCTTTTCGAAGTCGTAGCAGCTCCTCCACCAGTCCGCTCGCATGCGCCCCGTGTTCTCGTCGAAGTTGAGGAGCCCGTCCGCGTCCTCGTCGCGCTCCTCGTCGGAGAGGTAGCCGCTTCCGTCGAGGTCGTAGTGCAGGGCCTCGCCCGGGGTCTCCGTGCCGTTGAGGTCGGCATCGAAGAGGTCACGCTGAATGTACGTGCCCTGGTGTGTCGCGCCGGGATCCGGGATGAACAGGTCCCACCGGTAGCCGGCGCTCTCGGCCCAGTTCGTGAACTCGGTCTGCTTGGCGTACCCGGCTGCCTCGAGCGCCGCGAAGCGGCGATCGCCGTGCCCCGGGAGGTGCCTGTAGATCGAGTGCTGGAGGCCGTCGGAATACGTGAGGGCGAGCGAACGGCTTGCCGCGGAGGTCGAGAACAGCCACAGGCTCTGCTCGTCGCTCACGCTCAGGGTGTCGCCGTCGTAGTCGGTGCCCGCGTCCGACGGGTCGAGCGGATTCGGATAGGGCCGCTTGCCCGGGTACGGAAGGCTCTGGTTCGGCTCCTGATACTCGTCGTTGTTCAGGTCCACGGCCGACTTGTACTCGTATCCGTCCTGCACGCCGTCCAGGTCCGTGTCGACCTTGCAGGGGTCGGTCTTGATCTCCAGCTCGAGCGCGTTCGCGAGCAGGTCGCCGTCGTGGTCCGCGCTGCTGGTGCAAGTAGGCGTCGCGGTGCCGCCGCCACCAGTGGAGCCGCCGCCGCTGGGCGAGCCGCCGCTGGGCGAGCCGCCGCCGGGAGACCCGCCGCCGGGCGAGCCGCCGCCGGGGCCGTCTCCGCTGCCGAAGCCGGTGACGACCGGCGACAGGCGGCGCGTGGTGAACGCGCTGAACTTGCCGGCGAGCACGCGCAGCTTGAGGCGCGTCGGCGCCGGGTCGCTGGAGCTGCCGCCGAGCAGGCGCGAGACCGCGCTCGGCACGACCACGACCAGCTTGCGGCGCGAGGCGCTGCGCGGCTTGGCGAAGGCCGAGCGGCCGTTCGGAGCCCGGAAGATGACCGTGTTGTCCTTGCCGTTCGCCTTGAAGTTCTTCCCGAAGATCGTGAGGCGGGCGCCGACGCTGATGCGCATCGGAGTCACGCGGGTGATCGAGGGCTTGGCCGCCTTCTTCTTCGCGGCGGGCGCCGCGGAGGCGGTCGCGAGCAGAGCCGTCGCCGACAGGGCGAGCAGGCAGAGGATGGAGATACGTCGCATTGCCTTTCCCCTATCGGAGCTTCGAGTTGCTGTTTGAGTCGATCGATTCGACGCTGGACACGCTCACCACGTCGGTGAGCAGCGGGACCGAGAAGCGGCGGCGCGCGGCGGCGCGACCGCTCGAGGGCTGGTCCAGCGAGGCGCCCGCGAGCCGCTTCTTGGCCGCGCCCGCCTTCTTCTTCGGCTTCAGCTGGACGCGACGGATCTCGTCCACTCGCAGCGTGTAGGAATCGCCCACTGCGTTGGTGAACTCGTGCTCCGAGCCGGGGCCCAGGTATAGGAAGGCGCACGCCGAGCGGCTCGGCTTGCACGCGCCCTCACCGGCGGCCACCAGCGTCGAGTCGACAAGGAAAACCGCGTTGCCGGCGTCCTGCGTCACGCCCAAGAAGATCAGAAGCGGGTTCGCCCGATCCGGGAGGATGTCGAGCTTCCGCATCGCCTTGATCTTGTGGCGGCGGTCGTTCGCCCGGAAGGTGACGTCGGCCACGTAGGTGTAGTCGACGGTGGTGGTCTTCTCGCCGCCGTCGACCGGGGGCGCGGGAGCGTTGCCGGTGTCACCGGTGTCCCCACCGCCGCCTCCGCCCGTGCTGCCTCCGCCGGTGCTCCCGGATCCGCCGTCGGCGGGCTCGGGGTCCGCGTCCGAGCCGCCCCCGGCTGAGCCGCCACCGGCGGAGCCGCCCTGGGCCGTGGCACCGTCGTCCGATTCGCCACCGTCGGGCGCGGCGGCACCCTCGGCCTCCGCGCGGATCCTGTCGATCACCTTGGGTGGCGGCGCGAAGGGATTCTCCGGATCGTTGAACGAGCTGAGCGACGAACCGGCGCCCTGGCCCAGCTCCTCGAGCTTCACCCGCGCGAGCTCGGCCGGACCCTCGGCCTTGGACGGCTCGGCCTTGTCGGCCGCCGGCGTCGGCGGAGTCACGGCGGGCTCCTCGGCCTTCTTCGACAGCACCACGGGCACCGCGACCAGGCCGGCCAGGAGCACCAGCGCCACGGGCCAGAGCCGCTTTGCGCGCAGGTCATGCCAGAGATCGAGCAAGAGGTTCTTCATGACTGGTCTAGGGGGTCGCGCTGGCGGTCGGGGCAGTGGCCGGCGGCGCAGGAGCGCTCTCGGCCGGAGTGGTGGGGGGCGTGGTCGGCGCCGGACCCTGGGGGGTCGCGCCGGCGGTAACGCCCTGCGCGAATGGCGAGAGGTAGACCGTCGCGGTGACCTCGGCGCGAACCGCAGGGAAGATTTCCGGGTCGCTGACCCAGTTCACGCCGTTCACGCTGAGCAGGCGCCCGCTGACCAGGACTTCGTCGTTCGTGACTTGCACGAACCGCTTGAGGTCGTGGAAGAAGTCGGCGAGCTTGAAGAAGTTGCCCTGGAACTGCAGGGTGAGCGGCACCGTCTCGAGGCCCGCGGGCGGCGTGGCGGCTGCCGG
>DASZJZ010000019.1:0-22210 GCA_035947555.1 Thermoleophilaceae bacterium
GGATAGATCTCGTCGTGCCGACGCCCGGCATCCGAGCGCGCGGTGACCGCGGCGAGCTCGATCGACGGGTGCCGCCACAGAATGGCGGCGCCGACCGCCCCGCCAAAGCCGGCCGCGCCGACGACGGCCGCCCGGTGGTCAGGCACCCCGCCGCCCCCCGATCGCCAGCCCGGAGCGCCTCGCGCCCGCGCCCATCTCACGCACGCAGCCGCCCCCCGATCGCCCCCAGGTCGTTCTCGATCGCTTCGCGGCGGCGCGCCACCTCCTCGTCGGTCAGCGTGCGGTCGGGGGCCCTGAACTCCAGTCGCAACGCCAGCGACTTGTTCCCCTCCCCCGCCTGCTCGCCGCGGTAGAGGTCGAACACCTCCACGCCCGCGAGGAGGTCGCCTCCGCCCGCTCGCACCGCCTCCTCGACCTCGGCGGCGGGCACCCCTTCGGGCACGACCACGGCGATGTCCTGTAACACGGCGGGGAAGCTCGTTACGTCGCGGTACACGTCCTCCCGCCCAGCGGTCACCTCGAGCACCGCCTCCACGTCGAGCTCGAACCCGGCCACCGGCCCCGGCACGTCCCACTCGCCCGCCACGAGCGGGTGCACCTCGCCCAGCCAGCCGAGCTTTCGCTCGCTCTCGCGCGCCACGATCGATGCGGCGCGGCCCGGGTGCAGGAAGGGCCGGCCGCCCTCCTCGGCCACCCAATCGACGCCGGCCACCTCGAGCACGGCTTCGAGAACCGCACGCGCAGCGTAGAAGTCGGCCGGGCGGCGCTCGCTTCGCCAGCCGCCGGGCGCCGCCTCGGTCAGGAGCACGGCGAGGTGATGGCGCTCGAGGGCCGGAAGCCGCCCGCCGGGGTCCGCCGAGGGGGCCGCGTCGAGCGGCTCTGAGGGCCGGTACACGTGCGCGGACTCGAACAGCCTCACGTTCGGGCGTCCGTGGGCGGCGTTGTGGCGGGCGGCGTCGAGCAGGCCGGGCAAGAGCAGGGGGCGCATGACGCTCTGGTCCTCGCTGAGGGGGTTCTCGAGCCGCAGGAGGGGCACGTCGCCGAGCCGGAGCCGCTGGATCGCCGCCGGCGAGGTGAAGCTGTAGGAGACGCACTCGTTGAAGGCGCGGTCGCGCAGGAGGTCCTCGAGCCGCCGGCGAAGCCGCTGGCTGCGAGTGAGGCGGCCGACCGCCTGACGCCGAGCCGGCAACGTAGTGGGCAGCTTGTCGAGCCCGTGGATCCGGGCGACCTCCTCGATGAGATCGGCCTCGCGCTGAACGTCGCTGTCGCGCCAGGGGGGTACGCGCCAGCGCTCCGCGGCGGGGTCCGCCTCCTGAGCGGCACCCGCGCGGTCCGCTGCTGCCGGCGCCCGCTCCGCGGCGGCGGCCTCCCGGCCCACCCGCTCGAAGCCCAGCCGCTCCAGGATCGCCCTCGCCGTCTCCGGGTCGATCCGCTCCCCCAGCAGCTTCTCCATCCGCGCGTATCGCAGCGGCACCACGCGCCGCTCCGCCGGCCGGGGGTACACGTCGACCGTCCCCGGCACCATCCGCGCCCCGCACAGCTCCACCATCAGCCGCGCCGCCAGTCGCTGCCCGGCCATCGCCAGCTCCGGGTGCAGCTGCTTCTCGAAGCGTGCCGACGCCTCCGTCCGCAGCCCCAGCGCCTTCGACGTCCGCATGATGTTCGGCCCGACCCACGTGGCCGCCTCCATCAACACGCGCGTGGTCTCCTCCGAGACCTCGGAGATCTGGCCGCCCATGATCCCGGCGATCCCGCTCGGTCCGTCGGCGTCGCACACCAAAGCGGTCTCGGACGAGAAGCGGCGTTCCACGCCATCCAACGTCACCATCGTCTCCCCCTCGCGCGCCCGCCGCACCTCGATCCGCCCGCCGCGCACCCGCTCCAGGTCGAACGCGTGCAGCGGCTGCGAGCAGGTGAGCATCACGTAGTTCGTGATGTCGACCACGTTCATGATCGGCCGCTGCCCGGCCGCCATCAGGCGCTGCTTCAGCCACAGCGGCGACGGGCCGATCTTGACGTCCTCGAACACGCGGGCGGTGAAGCGCAGACAGATCTCGGGGTCGATCTCGATCGAGATGTGGTCGTCGGCTGCGTCCCCACCGGTTGGCGTGGCGTCGGCCGCCGTGGGGTCGTCGGCCAGCGGCGTGCCCGTCGCGGCGTGCAGGTCCCGCGCCACCCCGTACACGCCCATCGCGTCCGGCCGGTTCGGCGTGATCTCGATCTCGATCACGTGGTCGGCGATTGGGAGGTGCTCGGCGAGCGGGCCGCCCACGGGCAGCCCGTCCGGCAGGACCATGATGCCCTTGTGGTCCTCCCCGATCCCCACCTCGTCCTCGGCCAGGATCATCCCGCTCGACCTGACGCCGCGCAGCTTCGCCTCGCCCAGCGTCGTGCCGTCCGGCATCACCGCGCCCGGCAGCGCCACCGCCACCGTCTGGCCGGCGGCCACGTTGGGTGCGCCGCAGACGATCGTCTGGGGCTCGCCGCGGCCTACGTCGACCTCGCACACGGTTAGCCGATCGGCGTTCGGATGCCGCTCGGACTCGAGCACCCGGCCCACCAGGAACGCGGACACGTCGCCCACCCCCGTGTGATGGATGCGCTCCATCTTCAGGCCGGCCATCGTCAGCGTGTCCGCGAGCTCCTGAACCGAAAGCCCGGGATCGCAGTACGAGCGCAGCCACCCGACCGGCACCCTCATGGCCCGGCTCCGAACTGCTCGAGAAGGCGCAGGTCGTTCTCGAACAGCATCCGCAGGTCCGGCACCTGGTGCACGAGCATGGCGATGCGCTCGATCCCCATCCCCCAGGCGAACCCCTGCACGCGCTCGTTGTCGTAGCCCTTGCCGGCCACGTAGTCGAGCACGTTCGGGTCCACCATCCCGGAGCCGAGGATCTCGATCCAGCCCTCGCCTTTGCAGGTGCCACAGCGCGCCGCGCCCTCGTAGCCCGTGCCGCCGCAGCGGAAGCAGGACACGTCCACCTCCACGCTCGGCTCGGTGAACGGGAAGTAGCCGGGACGCAGCCGCACCTCGGTGGTCTCGCCGAACATCTGACGCGCGAACTGGAGCAGGCAGCCCTGGAGGTCGGCGAGCGTGATGTCCTCGTCGATGGCGAGCCCCTCGAGCTGGTGAAACATCGGCACGTGCGTGGCGTCCGGCGTGTCCGGGCGGTACACGCGACCGGGGACCACGATGTAGATCGGCGGCTCCTGGAGCTCCATCGCGCGCACCTGCATCGGCGAGGTGTGGGTGCGGAGCAGCACGCGCTCGGCGAAGTAGAAGGTGTCCTGCGGCGCCCGCGCCGGGTGCTCGGCCGGGTGGTTGAGCGCGGTGAAGTTGTAGTACTCGTACTCGATCTCCGGTCCCTCCACGACCGAGAAGCCGAGCCCCACGAAGATGTCCTCCATGCGGCGCCGGATCTGCGAGACGAGGTGCAGATGGCCGGGCGGGAGCGGCGGGTCGCCGGGCATCGTCACGTCGATGCGGTCCTCGGCCAGGCGCCTGTCGAGCTCCCCCGCCTCGAGCTCGGCCGTGCGGCGCTCGAGCAGGGCTTCGAGAGCGCGTCGCACCTCGTTCGCCTGCTTGCCCACCGGGCCGCGCTGCTCGGGCGGCAGCTCGCCGATCGAGCGCAGCGCCGCAGTGAGCTCCGACTTGCGGCCCAGGTAGCGGACGCGCAGCTCCTCGAGCTCGGCCGCGGACCCGGCGGCGCCGATGGCCGACTCGGCCTCCGAGCGGAGCTGGTCGAGGTCAGGCATGGCCGCGCATCCTACGTTCCACCTCGTACAGGGCCACCGTGGCCGCCATCGCCACGTTCAGCGAGTCGGCGTGCACAGGGATGTGCGCGGTCTCGAGCCCTTCCGGGATCTCGCCCCGCTCCGATCCCAGCACCAGCACGAGCGGCGGTGCGAGGTCGCAGTCGGCGAGGTCGCGGTCGGAGTAAGGGTCGAGCGCCAGCGGTCGCGCGGCAATCTCCGGCACCTCCGCGCGGGCTGGCGGCTTCGCGAAGATCGAGCCCATCGACGCCCTGACCGCCTTCGGCGAGAACGGGTCGGCGCAGCCCGGGCCGAGGACCACGGTCGCGTCCGCCAGAGCATGCGCGGAGCGGATGATGGTGCCCACGTTGCCCGGGTCCTCCACCCCGTGCAGGTAGACGAGCACGTCGCCGGCCGGATCGGCCAAGCGTTGCTCGTACACCCCGATCACCCGGCTGCCGGACCCCAGCGCGCTCACCCCGCCGAGCAGCTCGGGCTCGACGTCCTCGCCGGCGCGCAGCACGAAGGCCGGCTCCCAGCCCGCCGCCTCCGCGGCCTGGACCAGGTCCTCCCCCTCCGCCGCGAACAGCCCCAGCTTCTCGCGCCAGCGCTTCTGCTGGAGCTTGCGGATCGTCTTGAGCTTCTCGTTGTCGGGGGATCGGATCATGGAACGAAAAAAGGGCGCCTCAGCGGGCGCCCGGGAGATTTCAGTTCCGTGGTTCGCGTGGGTTACGCGGCCACGGCCTCCCGGGCCCGGTCGGCAAAGCGTCGGAAGGTCTCGGGGTCGCGCACGGCGATGTCGGCCAGGACCTTGCGGTCGACCTCGATGCCGGCCTCCTTCAGGCCGTGCATGAACTGGTTGTACGACAGCCCCTCGCGGCGCGCCGCAGCGTTGATGCGCACGATCCACAGGCGCCGGAAGTCGCGCTTGCGGTTGCGGCGGTCGCGGTAGGCGTAGGAGTCGGCCTTGAGCAGCGCCTCCTTGGCCCGCTTGTAGCTCTTCGAGGCCTGGCCCCGATAGCCCTTGGTGCGCTCGAGCGCTGCGCGGCGCTTCTTGCGCGCGTGGACGGATCGCTTGACGCGGCTCACTTGTGAAGCAGCCTTTCGACCCGCTTGCGGTCCTGCTTCGCGACCTCCACCGGCCGCCCAAGGTGACGCTTCCGCTTGGCGGGCTTCTTGCCGAGGTTGTGACTCGTGAAGGAGTGCCGCGCGCGGAGCTTGCCCGTGGCGGTCTTGCGGAAGCGCTTCTTCGCGCCGGAGTGAGTCTTCATCTTCGGCATGAACGGCCTATTGAAGCAGACGCTTAGCTAGCCGCTGCCGGCTGCTCAGCGGCCTTGCGCTTGTGCGGCGCCAGCAGCATCGTCATGTTGCGCCCGTCCTGCTGCGGGTGCTGCTCGATCTGGCCCAGGTCGGCCACGTCCTCGGCGAGCCGCATCAGGAGCGCCTCGCCGCGCTCGGGGTGGGTCTGCTCGCGGCCGCGGAACATGATCGTGACCTTCACCCGGTCGTCTCCCCTGAGGAAACGGGCGACGTGGTTCTTCTTGGTGTTGTAGTCGTTGGTCGCGATCTTCGGCCGCAGCTTGATCTCGCGGACGTTCACCTGCTTCTGGTGGCGCCGCGCTGCCTTCGCCTTCTGCTCCTGCTCGTACCGGTACTTGGAGTAGTCGAGCACACGTGTGACCGGCGGGCGGGCGTCGGGCGCAACCTCGACCAGGTCGAGATCGCGCTCCTGGGCGTAGCGGAGCGCCTGCTGGGTGTCGACCACCCCGATCTGGTTGCCGTCCTCTCCGATGAGGCGGACCTGGGGTACGCGGATTCGCTCGTTGATCCGTGTCTCGTCGCGATCCGGAGGGCGCCGATCGAACTTGCGAGGGATCGGCACTAGGCGAAGAGGCTGCGCCGTGCTGTCAAAGGGCGCGTATGTGGACGCACGTCATCTGAAATCGATACTAGCGCCTCTCGGCGATCTCGTCCCGAGCGCGCAGGGCGAACTCCTCGACCTGCTCGGGCCCCAGATCGCCCTCCCGGTGGCGCCGCACGGCCACGGCCCCGGCCTCCTGCTCCTGGTCCCCCACGACCAGCATGTAGGGCACCTTCTGCACCTCCGCCTCGCGGATCTTCTTGCCGATCGACTCGGTGCGCTCGTCCACCTCGACCCGCAGGCCGGCCTCCCTGAGACGGGCCGCCGTCTCGCGCGCGTAGTCGAGGTGACGGTCGGCGATCGGCAGCACCGCCGCCTGCACCGGGGCCAGCCAGAGCGGGAACTCGCCCGCGTGGTGCTCGATCAGGATGCCTATGAAGCGCTCGAACGAGCCCATCAGCGCCCGGTGGATCATCACGGGGCGGTGCTCGGCGTTGTCGGCGCCGGTGTAGGTCAGCTCGAACTGCTCGGGCATGTAGTAGTCGAGCTGGACGGTGCCGAGCTGCCAGGAGCGCCCGATCGCGTCGGTGATGTGGGCGTCGATCTTGGGGCCGTAGAAGGCGCCGTCGCCCTCGTTGAGGTCGTACTCGAGGCCGTTGTTCTCGAGCGTGCGGGCGAGCGCGGCTTCGGCCTTGTCCCACATCTCCTCGGTGCCCACGCGCTTCTCGGGCCGGGTCGAGAGCTCCAGCCGCGGCTCGAGGCCGAACTGCTCGTAGATGAAGAAGCCGAAGTCGAGGCAGCGCATCGCCTCCTCCTCGATCTGCGCCTCGGTGCAGAAGACGTGGGCGTCGTCCTGCGTGATGTGGCGCACCCTGAGCAGGCCGTGGAGGGTCCCGCTCGGCTCGTGACGGTGCACGAGGCCCTGCTCGGCGAGGCGCAGCGGCAGGTCGCGGTAGGAGCGCAGCTCGCGCTTGTAGATCTGGCAGTGGCCCGGACAGTTCATGGGCTTGAGGCCCATCTTCCGGTCTTCCACGTCCGTGAAGTACATGTTGTCGCGGTAGACGTGCCAGTGGCCGGACTGCTTCCAGAGCTCCTGGTCGAACAGGATCGGGGTGCGCACCTCCTGGTAGCCACGCTCGACGTTCGTGGTCCGCCACAGCTTCGTCAGCTCGTTCCAGATGTGGGTGCCCTTGGGGAGCCAGAAGGGCGAGCCGGGCGACAGGTCCGACAGCATGAACAGCGACAGCTCCCGCCCGAGCTTGCGGTGGTCCCGCTCGCGCGCCTGCTCGAGCCGCTGCACGTGCTGCTCGAGGTCGTCCTTGCTGGCGAAGGCGGTGCCGTAGACGCGGGTCAGCATCGGGTTGCTCGCGTCCCCGCGCCAGTAGGCGCCGGCCACACTGGTGAGCTTCATCGCCTTGATCCGCTTGGTCCCCGGCCCGTGCGGGCCGCGGCAGAGGTCGGTGAAGGGGCCGTTGCGGTACAGGGAGACGGTGTCGACGCCTTGATTCCGGACGAGGTCCTCGATCAGCTCGACCTTGTAGTCCTGGCCCTCGCTCCTGAACCGCTCGATGGCCTCGTTCACCGGCACCTCGGTGCGCTCGAAGTGCTCGTCGGCGCGGATGTGCTCGCGCATCCGTTCCTCGACGCGCTCGAAGTCGTCCTCGGTGAGCTTTGTGCCGTCGGGGAAGTCGAAGTCGTAGTAGAAGCCGTCCTCGATCGGCGGACCGATGGAGATCTTCACGCCCGGGTACAGCTCCATGACCGCGGTGGCCAGAACGTGGGCGGCGTCGTGGCGGAGGAGCCAGAGGCCCTCGTCGTCCCGGGCGGTGACGATCTCGATGCGGTCGCCGTCGTGCAGGGGAGCACCCAGGTCGCGGAGCTCGCCATCGACCTTGATCCCGAGCGCGGCGCGGGCGAGACCCTCGCCGATGGCACGGGCGGCGTCGCCGCCGCTGGCGCCGTCGGGAAGCTCGAGCTCGGTGCCGTCGGGCAGGTGGACCTTCATGAGGACTGGACGGTACCGGCGAACCGCGGCGGTCCGCCGCCATGCGCGGGCTTCGGGGCGCTTCGCAACGCGTCGCCTTCGGCCCGCGAATGCTCGGCTTCAGCATCGTCCCGCTGCCGCCCCCTCCGTTCAAGCGGCGTGCGCGGCGGTTGTACGACACTCGCCCTCGTCCGCCTTGCCCTCACCCACCCCCATACGCGGCGGCTCCAGCGCGCGCAGTCGCGGATCTGCCTCTGCCAGCCCGTCCACGATCCAGGGCAGGTGCATCCTCTGGCTGTGGACGCGCGGTACGCACGTCTCGTCGTCGACCGCGACGCCGGCCGCTCGGTGGAGCCGTGGCAGCGCGGCCGCCTCGCCTTCGAGTGCGCTCGGGATCGCAGGGACTGCTCGGCCGTCCGGCCGGAGGAAGCACACCGCGCCGGCCCCTCGTCGCTCGACGCTGTAGCCGCCCTCGTGCACCAGTCGGTGGTGGTGGGTGCAGAGCTGGATCAGGTTCGATAGGTCGGTCCGGCCTCCCTGCGCCCAGTGGTGGATGTGATGGGCGTGCAGGAACCGGTGCTGTCCGCAGCCCGGGAAGCGGCAGGTCCGGTCGCGGCTGCGCAGCGCTCGCCTGAGCCCGGGCGACACGGCTCGCGTCTTCCGTCCGATCGACAGCGGACGCCCATCGCGTTCCAGGATCCGGACCACGCTCGCGTCGCAGCCCAGCCGCCTGGCCGTCTCCGGATCCAGGGCCGGTCCGTGCTCGAGCTCGCAGGCGCCGTCCTCGTCGTGGGCGAGCGTGGCGGCGTCCACGTGCACCACGATCTGGTGCTCGTCGCCGGCGCTCTCGGCGAGTTCTCGTGACAGAGCGTTCTGCGCCATGAGGACGAGGGCGTCGGCGTTCGAGGGCCTGAAGCGCTCCACCTCCTCCGGTTCCTGCTCCTCCGCGTCCTCGTCGTCGACCGCGAGGCCTTCGTCGCTATCAAGAACCACTCCCGCGCTGTCCCCCCTATGGGTTGTTTCGGCGGAAGCGCGCTCCGCCAGAGCCTTCCGCGATGCCTCCAGCGCTGCGAGCACCAGCGCACCCTCTTCGGCGGGAAGCCGCGCCTGGATCAGGAGCGCGCCATCGTCGTCGTGTTCGCAGCGAACGAAGCGGCGGCGATACTGCTCCGAGGAATCCGCCAGCTCGACCTCGAGCACGCCCCTGTACGCGCGCACGATCGTCTCCAGCTGGGCGGCCGTGGCGTGGAGGGCGATCTCGAGCAGATCGGCCTCGGTGCCGGGAGTCGCCACGCGCGTGATGGCCCGTACCTGGGAGTAGCAGAGCTCGCCCTTGGCGAAGGCCGCCCGCAGATGCGGGAGCTCCGCAAGCTTCCGCGCCACCCGCACTTGCTCCCGGGCCGCGCCCGGGCTGATCCCGCAGCGGTAGGAGAGCCCCGGTTCGAGGTGTACCACCCGCACATGGAATGGGGGTGACGGATGAGTTCCCGGACATCGCGGGTGTGTACGAGGACCACCGGACCCCGAACCCGCGGCTGCTGACCTGGCTCAGCGAGTGGGAGCACTGGCGTGCCCGGGCGGTGGATTACGTCGAGCTCGGCGACTACGTGGTGGTGCTCGCCTGCTACGTCGGCCGGGGCAAGGGCAGCGGCGTCGAGATTCGCCACGAGGGCGCCCACGTGTTCAAGCTGCGCGACGGCAAGGTGGTCCGGCTGGAGGTCTTCGCGAGCCGCACGAAGGCGCTCCAGTCGGTGGGTGCCGTTTCGCCCGGAGCGCCGGTCGGACAGCGGACGCTGGCGGAGTAAGGAGGCTCGCCCGGTCGACCGGCTCGAGCGGCAGCTCGCCGTTGCCAGGCGCAGGCGGAGGGCGAGCGGATCGAGGAGGCGGAACTAGCCGGCGGACGGCCCCCACGGCGTTCTAGTGTCAGCGCGATGGAGACCACCGCGATGGGTCCGCTGACCGTCAGCCGGCTCGGGCTCGGCGCGATGCTCATGGGCGGGCGGACGCCGCCGGACGAGGCCGAGCGCATCCTCGACCGCTACCTGGCGGCCGGCGGCAATTTCGTCGACACCGCCGACGTGTACGAGAACGGCGGGTCCGAGCGCGCGCTAGCGCCCTGGCTCGCCCGCCATCGCGACGAGGTCGTGGTCTCCACGAAGGTGGGCTTCGAAGTGTCCGACCCCGGCGGCGCGGGCCTCGATCCGGACCGGATCCGCGCCGCGTGCGACGCCAGCCTGCGCCGGCTCGGCGTGGACGTGATCGACCTCTACCAGCTGCACACGCCCGATCCGGCCGTCCCCATCGAGGAATCACTCGAGGCGCTCGAAGGTCTCGTGCGGGCCGGCAAGGTGCGTGCGGTCGGCGCCTCGAACTTCCCGGCCTGGCTCCTCGCCTGGTCGGTCGCGGTGCAGGACCGCGAGGGCTGGACCCCGTTCGTGTGCCTCCAGGCGCAGTACTCGCTCGTCGAACGATCGATCGAACTCGAGTCGCTGCCGTTCTGCCGGTCGGCCGGCATCGCGGTGCTGGCCTGGGGGCCGCTCGGGGCCGGGTTCCTGGCGGGCCGGTACCGGCGTGATCTGTCGGCGCCGCCCGAAGGCAGCCGTATCGCGGACGCGGGGGCGAGCTACGAGGAGGCGTTCGAACGCCGTGCCGTCGAGCGCAACTTCCAGGTGATCGACGCGGCCGCCGAGATCGCCAAGGCGCACGGCGCGACGATTCCGCAGGTCGCGATCTCTTGGCTGCTCGGCACGGACGGCGTGACGGCGCCGATCCTCGGGGCACGGACGCTGGCGCACCTCGAGGATCTCCTGCCCGCCGCCGAACTGCGGCTGAGCGCCGAGGAACGGGCGCGGCTCGAGGCGCCGGCGCCGCCCCCGCCCATCTATCCGCAGCGCATGCTGCGCGAGCAGGTCGGTATCGAGGCGATGCCGCCGCTGCGCCGGCGGTAGCGCGGCCTCCGGGCGCTCTCCGCAGTCTCAGCTGGCGGCGGCGAACAGCCCGCGGTCCTGCTCGGCGGCGCTTCGCCTGATCGCGCCCGGGGAGACGCCGATGACGCGCTTGAAGGCGCGGCTGAACGCGGCCTCGGAGCGGTAGCCGAGCCGGTCGGCGAGCTGGCCGACCGTGGCGCCCTCCTCCTTCAGCGCAGCGACCGCTACCTGCATGCGCCAGCGGGCGACGTAGCTCATCACCGGCTCGCCGACGAGCTCGGTGAAGCGGGCGGCGAACGCCGAGCGCGACATCGCCAGCTCGTGGGCCAGGGAGGCGACGGTCCAGTTCCGAGCGGGGTCGCGATGAACGTTTGAGATGGCGCGGCCGATCTGGGGGTCCTGGAGAGCTCCCAGCCAGCCCCTCTGCGCCGCCGGAGAGCTCTCGATCCAAGCCCGGATTGCCTGGATCACGAGGATGTCCCCGAGGCGCGTGATCACGGCCTCGCCGCCGGGCCGGAGCTCGCCGGCCTCGGAGGCCATCAGCCGCAGCACGCTCTGCATCCATTCCAGCCTGGGCGAGCTGGACGCCTCGATGCGGATCGTGCTCGGCAGGATCTCGAGGAGGTTGCCGGCGGCCGGGTGCGCCAACCGCACTGCACCGCAGATGAGGCCGGTCGGCGCGCCGCCTCCGCCGTGGCGAAGGATCTCGTAGCGATCGCTAACGACCTCGCGCTCGAGCTCGAGAATGCCGGACGCAGGAGCTCCGGGCTCGCTGCCGAGGACGTGGCCCTCCCCGTGCGGCACGAGCGCGAGGTCCCCGAGCCGGATCCAATCGCGGTCCTCCTCCCCCGTCTCGAGCCACATCCGGCCCGAGGTCACCACGTGAAACCACATGCACTCCGGCGTCGGCGGCAGCGTCAGTCCCCAGGGTGCGGTGAGCTCGGAGCGGCAGTAGTACAGGCCGTCCATCCGCAGGAAGTGGAGTGCCTCGCCGAGGGGATCGGCCGGCGGGAAGGGGTCGGGTGCATCCATGACGCCAAGTATGCACGGTTCGTCCGCGACTCGTCCAGGAGGCTGGACGATTGAGCATGAATGCCCGCGTTCCAGTCATAGACAGTCGTAGATCGACCCGGAACACTGGACGCACTGCACTGACGACCAGACCCGGAGCGACTATGGCTTACACAGGACAGACTCTCGAGAACCCGGCAAGCGGAGAGCGGATCACGTTCCGCCAGACGTCGGCGGACACGGGCGGCGAGCTGCTGGCGATCGACCTCGAGCTTCCCGCGAAGCGGCGGGTCCCGGGTGGCCAGCACATCCACCCGAAGCAGGAGGAGCGCTTCGAGGTCGTCGAGGGCACGATGCGCTTCAGGATGGGACGCAAGCGGATCGTCGCGGGGCCCGGCGAGGTGGTCGTCGTCCCGCCTGGCCAGAAGCATGACTTCGCGAACGTCGGCGACGATGACGCGCTCGTCCGCGTCGAGGTGCGCCCGGCGCTGAAGATGGAGCAGCTCTTCGAGACCGCCGTCGGTCTCGCCGAGGAGGACCGGACGATGCTGGGCGGCATCCCGAGGCCCCTCGACCTCGCCCTGTTCACCAAGGAGTTCGAGGACGAGGTACAGGGAGCGTTCCCGCCCCGCTGGCTGCAGCGCATCGTCCTCGCACCGCTGGCCTGGCTCGCGAGGCGCCGCGGTCAGCCGCGCCCGGCGCCACAGCCGGCGGAGGTCCGAGCATGAACCGGCGCTCTCAAGAACCCACGCTGGTACTCGGCGGCACCGGCAAGACCGGCCGGCGAGTCATGGAGCGCCTGGCCGCGCGCGGCCGCTCAGGAAGCCGCCGGCTCGATCCGGCCCCGCACCTCGCCCAGCGACTCGCCCCGCAGCACGACCTCGTCGCCGTCCTCCAAGAACGTGCGCGTCGAGCCGTCCGCCAGCTCCAGCGGCTCCGACCCGTTCCATGACAGCTCGATCAGGCTCCCCCGCTCCTCCCGCGCCGGGCCCGAGATCGTGCCGGTCGCCAACAGGTCGCCCGTGCGCAGCGAGGCGCCGTTCGCCGTGAGGTGCGCTATCTGCTGAGCCACCGACCAGTACAGATGGCGCGTGTTGGTCCGCGCCACCACCGTGCCGTTCAACTCGACTGACAGCGGTATGTCGAACGCCCACGGCTCCTCGCGCAGGTACGGCAGCGGCTCCGGATGCTGAGGCTCCGAGGCCGGCACCCGCCGGTCCTCCAGCTCCCACAGCGGGACCACCCAGTGCGACACCGACGTCGCGAACGACTTCCCCAGGAACGGCCCCAGCGGCTGGTACTCCCACGCCTGGATGTCACGGGCCGACCAGTCGTTCACGAGCACCATGCCGAAGACGTGCTCGAGCGCCCGCTCCACCGGCACGGGCTCGCCGAGCCGGCTCGGCACGCCGATCACGAACCCGGCCTCGAGCTCGATGTCGAGCCGCACGCTCGGCCCGAAACTCGGGGCGTCCGCCCCTGGCGGACGGCGCTGACCCGACGGCCGCCGGACCGGCGTCCCGCTCGGCACCACGGTCCCCGCGCGCCCGTGGTAGCCGACCGGCAAATGGCGCCAGTTCGGCAGGAGCGGCTCGGCATCGGGCCGGAACATCCGGCCCAGGTTCGTGGCGTGCTCCAGGGACGAGTAGAAGTCCACGTAGTCCGCCACCTCGAACGGCATCGCCAGCTCTGCGCCGGCGCCCACGTCGTATCCCCGCTCAACGCGCCCGGCCGTCTCCTCCCAGAACGAGCGCCCCCGCGCCATGAACGCGTTCAAGGAAGACGCGTCGAACACCGGGTCCAGCGCCGACAGGTCCACTACCCGCCCGTCGACCCGGGCGCACACGCCCCCGTCCCGCAGCACCCCGTACGCAAGCGTCACGACAGCACACCCAGCGCCCGCAGGTCGTCCACCGGCTCGCGCCAGGAGCACGATCCGAAGCCCTTGAACAGAGTCTTGCGGGCGGACCGAACTGCGCTCGAGGAGAGCTCATCGAGTGGGAGAGCGTCGAACGACTCGTGCTCGAGGAGATCGCGAACGACGTGGATCCCGTGGTGCGCGTACATGGCCCCGAAGAGCAGGTTCAGGAATCCGTGCTCCCCGCCCCGTCGCAGCGGATGGTGCAGCCCGGCCGTTGCCTTCATGACGACGCCTGCCTCGCTGCACGCCACCACTACGTGCGCGACCTGGTCGACGGACGGCACCACGTCGCCGCCGCACCGCAGCTTGGCCCGCCCCCCGGCCGAGGCGATCGAGTCGATTGCGTCCGGGAGGGCGTCGGGCGGCAGCTCCACGTACACCTCGGGGCTCAGCTCGCGCAGCCGGCTGACGGTCGCGGCGAGATCACGGGTGTCACGCGGCCGCACCTCGATCGCCTCGGCGGGTGCCTCGAGATCGGCGTCCAGAACCACGCTCACCGGAGCATCGAGCGCGTCGAGCGAGCCGAGCTTCGACGCCGGGCACACGAACCGGTCCAGCATCCAGGCATACGGGCTCGTCCGCGCCGCGCGGTCCTCCGCCAGCGCCTCCTCCATGCTCATGCTGGCCGGCGGGAACAGCGCCGCGTGGTCGATCAGCCGCTCGAGCAGCGCGCGGCGGACGTCCTCCTGCAACACCCGCCTACCCGCGCGTGACCTGGCTGCCGCCGACGATGTCGTCGCGGCCGTCGGGCCACCGCACCCACGCCTTGTGGCCGCCGTCGTAGTCAGGGGCCCACAGCACCAGCGTCGCCTCCTGGTCCCCGACCCGGCACGGCTCGGCGCCCTCCTCGTCGAGCCCGCGCCACACCCGGACGAAGGCGTTGCCCTCCCACTCGTCGCCGATCGTGGTGGGGTCGGTGTGGCCGGGGTGCACCCGGGTCTCGTGCGGCAGCTTCATCAGCACGTCCATGATCGAGTGCCGGAGGTCCGCGAAGCTCGTCGAGCCGGGGGCGCGCACGCCGCCCACGGAGCCCTTGAAGAGGGTGTCGCCGGTGAACACGTCGCTCCCGTTGACCACGAAGTTGAGCATCCCGGCGGTGTGGCCGGGGGTGTGGAGCGTCTCGATCCGAAGGCCGCCCGCCGACAGTGTCTCGCCCGGCTCGATCGTCCGGTCCACGCCGTCCAGCAGCTCCGCCTCGACCGGGTGCGCGAGCACCTCCACGCCCTCCCACGCCGACGCATCCGCCACGTGGTCGTGGTGGTGGTGCGTGAGCAGCAGCATCCGCACGTCGAGGCCCAGCCGCCCGGCGGCCTCCATCAGCGGCGCACACGGCCCACCGGCGTCGATCACGACCGCGGTCCCGCCCTCCTCGTCCGCGACCAGGTAGGTGTTGGAGAGCCAGTCGTCCTGCATCGACCTTTCGATGATCATCTCCGGGCAGCCTAGTATCCGCCCGCCGTGGACGACCTGCGCGCCCAGTTCCCCGTGCTCGACCGGCTCGCGTACCTGAACGCGGGCTCGAACGGCCCCGTGCCGCGCGCGGCGCTCGACGCGGTGAGCCGCTCGCTGGACGACCAGGCCACCGAGGGGCGTGGCGACAAGTCTCACTTCGAGGAGAACGCCGCCCGCATCGACCACCTGCGGGCGCGGGTGGCGGCGGTGCTCGGCTGCGAGACCGCGGAGGTCGCCCTGACGGGCTCCACCACCGACGGCGTGAACGCCGTGCTGAACGCGCTCGACCTCGGCCGCGGCGACGACGTGCTCACAAGCGACGAGGAGCACCCCGGCGTGCTCGCGCCGCTGGCCGCGCTGCGGGACAGGCGCGGCGTGAACGTGCGGATGGTCCCGTTCGCCGAGCTCGCGAACGAGGTCCGCCCGGACACCCGCCTCGTGGCCTGCTCCCACGTGTCCTGGAGGACCGGCGCGGTGGTCGACTCCGCCGCCCTCGCCGCCACCGACGCCCTCGTCCTGCTGGACGGCGCCCAGGGTCTCGGCGCCGTGCCCACCCGGGCGGCCGAGCTCGGCTGCGACTTCTACGCGGCCTCGGGCCAGAAGTGGCTCTGCGGCCCCAACGGGATCGGCTACCTCTACGTGCGTGCGGAACTGGCCACGAGCCTCCCCGCCCCATGGCCCAACTACGGCGTGCTGGAGGACAGCTCCCGGCCGTTCGAGCTCCCCCTGCACCCGGACGCCCGCCGCTTCAGCATCGGCTTCCCCGCGCCGCACCACGTGGAGTGGGCCATCGCCGCGCTCGACGTGCTGGAGCACCCCGGGCTCGATGCCGTACACGCGCGCGCCGTTCAACTCGCCCAGCGGCTGGCCGACCGCATCGAGGACCGCGCCGCCCCGCGCGGCCGCTCGACGCTCGTCTCCTGGCGCCACCCCGATCCCGAGGCCGAGGTGGCTCGCCTGCGGGACGCGGGCTTCGTGGTCCGCAACCTCCCCCGCACGCCCTACGTGCGCGCGTCGGTGGGCGCCTGGAACAGCGAGGACGAGGTCGAGCGGCTCGCCGAGTCGGCTACTCGCTGAGTACCACGATGCCGAACACGATCGCGGCGAACACCGCCACGATCGCCAGCGCTCCCACCACCCCGAACAGCAGTGCCTCGCCCGAGCGTCCCGCGCGGCCGAGATCGACCGCGCGCGTCGCGCCGAGGATCACCAGGCCGTACGCCGCGGTGACGCCCACCCCGGCCGCCACCGAGGCCCACACCACGGTGAGCAGCGCGTCCCAGTCGACGATCGAGGCGAAGCTCATGCCTCGGACGCAGCCGGACCGGACACGCTCTGCTGCGCGCGCTTCGTGAACAGGAAAGCCGAGCCCGCCAGGATCAGCACCGACACGATCACCGGTCCGCCAGCGCCGGTTCCGAAGATCCGGGTGACCCCGTAGGTCAGCGCGCCGATCCCGGCCGCGGCCGGCAGCGTGAGCACCCACGCCGTCACGATGTTGCCCGCCACGCCCCAGCGCACCGCGGACAGGCGCTTGGCCGCGCCTGAACCGATCACCGCTCCCGAGATCGTGTGTGTCGTTGAGAGCGGGAAGCCGCCGTGCGATGACGCCAGGATCACCGCCGCGCCCGCACCCTGGGCGGCGAAGCCCTGCGCCGAGTCCATCTTGTGGATCCGGCTGCCCATCGTCTTGATGATGCGCCACCCGCCCGCGTAGGTGCCGAGCGCGATCGCCAGGGCGGCGGAGAAGATCACCCAGAACGGCGGCGTGGGGTCGCCGGCCGGCAGCGATCCGTAGGCGACCAGCGCGAGCGCGATGACGCCCATCGTCTTCTGGGCGTCGTTGGTCCCGTGCGCCAGCGCCAGCAGGCCACCGGACACGATCTGCCCGCCGCGGAATCCGCCGGTCACCGGCCCCGGCCGCAGCCTGCCCACGATCCGGTACAGCACGAGGATCGAGATGCCGCCGACCAGGAACGCGAGGGTCGGCGCAACCAGCGCCGGGATCATCACCTTTCCCACGATCCCCTCGCCAAAGAAGATCGAGTCCGGTCCCTGCGCCACCAGCATCGCCCCGACGATGCCCCCGATCAGGGCGTGCGAGGAGCTCGACGGCAGCCCGAAGTACCAAGTGATCAGGTTCCACGCGATTGCCCCGACGAGGCCGCCGAACACCACCAGCAGCGTGATCGAGCCCGGATCCACTACGTCGCTTGCCACTGTGGCGGCCACCTCGAGGGAGATGAACGCGCCCGCGAAGTTCAGGACCGCGGCGTAGCCGACCGCGATCCGGGGGGCCATCGCGCGAGTCGAGATCGAGGTGGCCACGACGTTGGCGGTGTCGTGGAAGCCGTTCGTGAAGTCGAACGCCAGCGCGGTCGCCACCACGATGATGACGGTGAGGAGCTCGCCCTCCATCAGACCCCGCCTAGGAGTTCTTGATCACAATGCCCTCGAGGATGTTCGCGACGTGCTCGGTGGCGTCGATCGCCTCCTCGAGTCGCTCGAAGATGTCCTTCCAGCGGATCACGACCATCGGGTCGATGCCGTTGTCGAACAGCGAGGCGATCGCCTCGCGCGTGATCCGGTCGCCATCGTTCTCGAGCCGATTGATCTCGACCGTGTAGTGGGAGATGTCCTTGAAGCCGCGCAGCCGGGGCATGGCCTCGGCGATCTGCCGGCCGGACGCGTGCAGCACGCGGGCGAGCTCCTGCGCCTGTGACATCGGCGCCTCTATCTTGTAGAGCCCCAGGTAGTCGGCGACCTCCTCGGTGTAGTCGACCACGTCGTCCAGCGCCGAGGCGAGCTGGTAGATGTCCTCGCGGTCGATCGGCGTGACGAACGTCTGGTTGAGGCGCTGGATGATGTCGTGCGTGATCCGGTCGCCGTCCTGTTCGCAGATGAGGATGTCGCGCGCCAGCTCACTCCGCTCCGGGAAGTCGCGAAGCATTTCCTCGAGCAGCCCTGCGGCGCGCAGGATGTTCCCGCCGGCCTCCTCAAACAGGTCGAAGAACTCGCGTTCCCGCGGCGCGATGACGCTGGAGAGGCGCACCGGGCGTGACCGTACCATCAACGTACGTCGAAACGTGCCTGTTCGATGCGGTCGGCGGGCAAATCCCCGACCTGCTCGCGCACCGCTTTCGCCGAGCCGCGCCAGTCGTATTCCACGCGCCGGAGCTCGATCGTGTCGTCATCGTGGAGGAGCGCGTAGGCGGCCCGGTGGTCGCCGTCGAGCGGCATCCCGACGCTGCCCGGGTTGACGAGCTCGATGCCGCCGGGCCCGGCTCGGTGGAACTGCAGGTGGGTGTGGCCGAAGATCACGCGCTCGGCCTCCACGCCCATGAGCCGCTCGGCGTCGGAGTCCTGCGGCTCGGGATAGAAGCTGTCCATGTCGGACAGCGGCGAGGCGTGGCAGAAGAGCGTGCCCTTGCGCGTGGCGGTCTCGGGTAGGCCGGCCAGCTCGCGGCACAGCTCATCGCCGGCCATCTCGCGCGAGCGCTCGATCAGGGGGAGCATCGCCTTCGGCGCGTCGTCTGCCTCGACGAGCCAGCGGTCGACGTTGCCGCGGATCCACTCGGCGTCGAGCTCTCTGAGGCGGTCCACCGTCTCGGTCGGCCAGGCGCCGAAGGCGGTGTAGTCGCCTCCGAGCAGGAAGCGCTCGGCCGGGCAGTCGGCGAGCACTGCCTCGAGCGCGGGCAGGTTGCCGTGGACGTCGTAGAGCAGCCCCAGCACGGCCGGGACGCTACCTGACCGCCGCCACCGCCTCGTCGAAGGAGGCAAAGCCGCGAAACCGGACGATCTGGCCGTCCTGGACGGTCCAGACATGGATGAAGCGCATGCTCACCTCGATGCCGTCGCGTCCCTTGGCGACGAACGCCACGTCGGCGACTACGTCGTGCTCGAAGTCCTCGACCCGCTCGGCGCTGATGGAGATCTCGGACCAGTCGCCGGTGAAGGCCTGGAAGAACTTGCGGACCTCCTTCCGGCCCCGGATGTGGCCGGTGGCGTCGGGCAGGCGGTCCGAGAAGGTCCATTCCACGTCCGGATGGCACATCTCGACGATGGTTTCGTAGTCGCCCTCGTTCCAGGCCGCGAGTCCGGCGTGAAACAGCTCCACGTTCTCCTGCGACATCGCAGCGCCAAGTATCTCCCGTTGCACGACGTTTCGTCCTCGCCCGACCCGGAACGTCGAGAGGCGAGAGAGGACTCGATCCCGACAGGGAGGATTCGCCGCGATGGCGACCAAGACCGACCGCCGCCCGGAGCGCCGGGCGGACGCCAAGGACAAGCAGGAGGCTCGTGAGCCGCTTCCCACGTGGCGCAACACGCGCCCGCGCGGAAACCCGCAGCCGGACAGGCAGGACTTGGAGCGAAGCCGCGAGCGGTTCGAGGCGCTGCTGGGCCGCTAGCGCCGCTCGCTTGCTCATTCACGCGCCTGCGCTACAAATGGGGGCGTGGTCTGGACGACGATCCTGATCGTCTTCGGCGCGATAGCACTCGCGCTGGTGGTCATGGGCTTCGAGCTCGGGGAGGGTGCGAACCCCGCGGACGCGGAAGTGGCCGCCCTTGATGCGGTCGGCGACGGCGTGACGCAGGTGCCGCGTCGCGACGGCGACCGGTGGGAGGTCGACGTGGTCCGCCACGACGGGTCGATGGTGCAGGTGATTCTGAGCAAGAGCCTCCATGTACTCGACATGGACGAAGAGGTCGGCCCCGCCGGCACTCTGGCGGCCGACGAGGCCACGGGGCGCGACCGCGTGCGGGCCGTCCGAGCCACGTTCGAGGAGATCGGCCCCGGCGTGGTGATCGGAGTGGAGCGCGAGCCCGGGGGCGAGTTCGAGGTCGGAGTGCTCCAGCGCGGCGGCCAGGTCGAGGTGGAGCTGGACCGCAACTTCCGCGTGACGGAGGTGGAGGGCGAGGACCCGCGGGACGAGTAGGCGGCTGGCCACGCCGGGACCTCCGGCGCCACGTGCCATGATCGGGCCGTGACCAGCAGAGCCGCCGCGGAGCAGCACCTGCGCGACCTCGCGCGGCTCCGCCGCGTGCGCGACCGGATGGACCGGGAGTACGCCCAGCCGCTTGACGTCGAGGCGCTAGCCCGCGGCGCACACATGTCGGCCGGCCACCTCAGCCGCCAGTTCCGGCTCGCCTACGGAGAGTCGCCATACAGTTACCTGATGACGCGGCGCATCGAGCGCGCGATGGCGCTGCTCCGTCGCGGCGACCTCAGCGTCACAGAGGTCTGCTTCGAGGTCGGCTGCTCGTCGCTGGGCACCTTCACCACTCGCTTCACCGAGCTGGTCGGCGTGCCGCCCACCACCTACCGGCGCGAGGCGGCGGGCGCGATGGCGGGGATGCCGCCGTGCGTGGCCAAGCGCGTGACGAAACCGATCAGGAATCGAGAAGCGGCGGCGCCGAGCCGCTCCTAGAGTGGCCGCCCATGGACATCACCATTCACGCAACCTTCCTGCCGCACGACGACGCCGACGCCTCCCTGGCCTTCTATCGCGACACCCTTGGCTTCGAGGTCCGCAACCAGGTCGAACAGGGCGGACTGCACTGGAACACGGTCGGGCCCCCGAGCCAACCCGGTACGTCGATCGTCCTGCACCCGCCGGGCGCCGACCCCGGCATCACGGAAGAGGAGCGCCGCACGATCGCAGAGATGATGGCAAAGGGGACATACGCCAGCCTCATGCTTGCCACCCCCGACCTCGACACGACCTTCGAGCGGGTGCAGGCGCGTGGTGCCGAGGTGGTCCAGGAGCCGACCGATCAGCCGTGGGGTGCTCGCGACTGCGCCCTCCGCGATCCGGCCGGCAACCTGATCCGCATCCAGGAGGTGCGCTGAGCATGGCCACGCTGACGGCCACGCGGTCGCCTGCGCTCCACCCCGCCGACAGCCACGATCTGATCCGCGTGCATGGCGCGCGCGTGAACAACCTCAAGGACGTCAGCGTCGAGATCCCGAAGCGACGGCTGACGCTGTTCACCGGCGTCTCCGGCTCGGGCAAGAGCTCGCTGGTGTTCGGCACGATCGCCGCGGAGTCCCAGCGGCTGATCAACGAGACCTACAGCGCCTTCGTGCAGGGCTTCATGCCGACGCTGGCGCGGCCCGAGGTCGACGTGCTCGACGGTCTGACGACGGCGATCAGCGTCGACCAGGAGCGGATGGGGTCCAACCCCCGCTCCACGGTCGGCACCGCGACCGACGCCGACGCGATGCTGCGCATCCTGTTCAGCCGGCTCGGGCAGCCGCACATCGGCGGGCCCGCCGCGTACTCCTTCAACGTCGCGTCCGTCCACGGGAGCGGCGGGCTCACGGTCGAGCGCGGCGACAAGACCATCACCAAGAGCGCGAGCTTCAGCCGGACCGGCGGAATGTGCCCGCGCTGCGAGGGCCGCGGCTCGGTCAGCGACTTCGACCTGTCCGCGCTCTACGACGACAGCAAGTCGCTCAACGAGGGTGCGCTCACGATCCCGGGCTACAGCATGGACGGCTGGTACGGCCGCATCTACCGCGGCTGCGGCTACTTCGACCCGGACAAGCCGATCAAGAAGTTCAACAAGCGTGAGCGCCACGACCTGCTCTACAAGGAGCCGACCAAGATCAAGGTCGAGGGCATCAACCTCACGTACGCGGGGCTGATCCCGCAGATCGAGAAGTCGTTCCTGTCCAAGGACGTCGACGCGATGCAGCCGCACGTCCGCGCCTTCGTGGAGCGGGCGGTGGTGTTCACCACCTGCCCGGACTGCGACGGCACCCGGCTCAGCGAGGCGGCTCGGTCGTCGAAGATCGACGGCGTCAGCATCGCCGACGTCTCCGCGATGCAGATCACCGACCTCGCGGAGTGGGCGAGCGACCTGCACGAGCCGTCCGTCGCGCCGCTGCTGCAGCGGCTGCGGCACACCCTCGACTCCTTCGTCGAGATCGGGCTGGGCTACCTCTCGCTCAACCGGCCGTCGGGCACGCTCTCGGGCGGCGAGACGCAGCGCACCAAGATGATCCGTCACCTCGGCTCCTCGCTGACCGACGTCACCTACGTCTTCGACGAGCCCACGATCGGCCTGCATCCCCATGACGTCGAGCGGATGAACGACCTCCTGCTCCAGCTGCGCGACAAGGGCAACACGGTCCTCGTCGTGGAGCACGAGCCCGACACGATCGCCATCGCCGACCACGTCGTGGACCTCGGCCCGGGCGCGGGCAGCGGCGGTGGCGAGGTGGTCTTCGAGGGCACCGTCGAAGCGTTGCGGGACAGCGACACGGTGACCGGGCGGCACCTGGACGACCGGGCCTC
>DASZJZ010000020.1:0-8279 GCA_035947555.1 Thermoleophilaceae bacterium
CGGCGTGGTTCAGGCCGCCGCCGGACTTCTCGGCGTAGCTGTCCTTGACCGTGACGCCGTCGAGCGTGAGCTTCCCGAGCGACCAGTTCTGGATCGCGCCGCCCTCCTCGGGGCTGTACCCGTTCCGGAGGGTGACGTTCCGGATCGTGACGTCACCGGCGCCCGGATGGATCTCGAAGATGCGGTCGAGGCCGCGAGCGATGATGGGCGCGCCGGGAAGTGGATTGCCCCCGTCGATGACGACGTCGCCGAGGTACCCCGGCGCCTTCTCGATCGTCACCGGGTCGAGGAGCTCGAAGTCGCCGACGTTGGCGGCGTTCTCGTTGATCGGCGCGATCCCTATCGCGTAGGTGCCGGGAACGATCCGGATCACGTCCGCGCCAGACCCTGCGTTCGCCTCCTGGGTCGCTGCGCGCAGCGTGCAGGCCCCGGCGGAGCTCCTGCAGATGCCGTTGCCGACGTTGGCGTCGACGGCGTCGGCTGTGCTGTCGACCACGAAGGTCCGGCCGGCTGCGCTCGCGGAACTTGCGGCCGTCAGGCCCAGCACCACTGCGAGTGCAGCAGCGACGGCGAGAAGGAGGGTAAACCGAGGTCGGTAGGCACTCATGCATCGCCATTAGGTCACTACTTGGGGGCTCCGCGACAGGGTCAGATGACCCGTCTTGCGTTCATTTTTATGAACGGTTTAGGAAGCAGCGGCTAGGTTGGCGGGGGCGTTCCGGTGGCCCCCCAAGGCCGCCGAACGGTCATGCTCCGGTCGAGGTGTAGGGCTACTCTGCGGCCGACCGGACGAAGAAGACCAGCTGGTCCCCGCCCCCTGTCCGCCGCGTCTTGCCGATGCCCCTCAGCTGGCCGTTCGAGAGCACGATCAGGCGCAGCTGGCCGGCGTCGAGCGCACTTGCATCGGCTGAGGCCCTCGTGGTCCGGAACTTGAGGCGCGAGCCATCCGCCAGCTTGAGCGTGCCCCTCCCCGGCTCGGGCAGAGTCGAGGTTCCCGTGAGCGCCACGCCCGCGGCGCTGGCGCCTCGGATTCGTCCCTTCGCCGAGACGGTCAGGTTGTAGACGCCGGCGGCGGCGGTGGCCCGGTCGGCCTTGTAGCTCACCGAGTCCCCGGACGGAAGCTCGATCGACCCGCTCGCCGACCTGCGGCTGAGCTTGCCGTCGGCCTGTCCTTCGCCCCCCTCCGCGTTCGCGCGGAACTGGTTGCCGGTAGCGGAGCCCGAGAACAACTCACAGAGACGCCTGGCGTCGCACGCGTACAACGTGACCGCACGCCGCTCCTGGCCCTTCGTGGCCGGGTCCGCGACGACGCTCACCAAAGTGTCGGTCTTCGGGACCTTGCCGACGTAGGTGCCGGAGACGGGCCCCGGCCTGCGGTTCGCGTCGTCGCCGTCGTCCTCGTCCGAGTCCCCGCAACCCGCCACCGATGACAGCACGATCACCGCTGCCGCGAACGCCGTCCAAAGTCCCGATCTTCCCGCCAATGCGTGATCCTCCGAAGGTGTGAGCCCTACCTCTCGTCGGGATCATAACCACGGATCGGGGCCCGTCTCACGACTCTCGCCGCGGCCGGCCGCGTATACGCAGCGCGCGTCTAGGCGGTGCGCCGGGCGTCGCGGATGCGGCTTTCCACCTGGAGCTTGGTGACGATGCTGCGGACGTAGTCGCCGACCGTGCCCTCGCCGATCGACAGCCTCTCGGAGACCTCGCGGTCGGCCTTGCCGGCGGCGACCAGGTCGAGGACCTGGAGCTCGGTCGTCGAGAGCCCTCCGCCGGCCAGGTCGTCCCCAGCCTCGATGGCGCCGCGCACGCGACCGAGCAGTGCGCTCGCGGTGCCCGGCGAGATGCGCGCCCCGCCGGCGGCGGTGGCGCGAATGCCCGCGATGACCTCCTCCACGGGCTCGTCCTTCAGGACGTAGCCGCTGGCGCCCGCGACGAGCGCATCCGTGACGTCGGACTCCTCGGCCGACACGCTGAGCACGAGCACACGCGCGGAGGCTGCCTTCTCGGTCAGGATCCGAACGGCCTCGAGCCCGGAGACGCCGGGCATCCTCAGGTCGAGCAGGATCACGTCCGGCGAGGTCTCCTCTACCAACCGGATCGCGGTCTCGCCATCCGGGGCCTCGCCCACGACGTCGACGCCGAACTTGCGGAGCAGCCGCGCCAGGCCCTCGCGGTAGAAGGCGTGGTCGTCGGCAATCACCACCCGCATCTGAGCACCCTTACGTTCCGCACGGCGCGCACACCCTCCTGGCGCTCGATGAGCGCAAGATGAGGCGCCCATGAGAGACCCCTCGCTAGTCGTCCGGATCCTCGCCCCGGATCAGCCGCACGGCCTCCTCGCGGGACGAGACGCCGAGCTTACCGAGGATGCTCGAGACGTGGCGCCGTACGGTCACCTGCGAGAGGAACAGGCGGCGGGCGATCTCGGCAGTTCCGGCGCCTTCGGCGAGCATCTCGAGGATCTCCCACTCGCGCGCGCTCAGGGCCGGCCGATCCCGGGCCAGCCCCATCACCCTTCGCGGCTCGGGCCGGTGGCGCAGCTCCTCGATGAGCCCCGCGGCAAGTGCGCGCGGCAGCACCCCCTCCCCGCCGAGCGCCGCCCGTACGGCCACCGGGAGGCTCGCCGGGTTCATGTCCTTCAACAGGTAGCCGACCGCCCCGCGCCTCAGCGACTCGAGCACGTCCGCGTTCTCGCGCGACACGGTCAGCATCACCACCGTGGTGCCCGGGAGGTGCGAGGTGATCTTCGACGCGGCGGACGGTCCGCCGCCCGGCATGTGCACGTCCAGCAGGCACAGGTCGGGGCGCTCGCGCAATGCGGCCTCTACGGCGTCGGAAGCGTTCGCGACCTCCGCGCACACCTCGATCCCATCCCGCTCGAGCGCCATGCGCACCCCGGCGCGGGTCGGCGCGTGGTCGTCGGCGATCAAGACGCGCGGATTGGCGGCGACGTTCATGGCAGCACGATCTCGACGGAGGTGCCCCGACCCGGTTCCGAGGAAAGCCTGAATTCTCCGCCGAGCGACTCGGTCCGCTCCCGCATGCCCATCAGTCCGAAGCTGTTCTCCGGGCGCGGCTGGGTGACGTCGAAGCCCTGGCCGTCGTCCTCCACGCGCAGCCAGATGCCGTCGCCGTCGCGCAGGTGCACCGTGACCGTTCGCGCGCCCCCGTGCCGGACCGCGTTGACCACGGCCTCGCGCACGATCCTCGGCAGCGCCTCCTCCCACGCGGGCGGCACGGCGACCGACTCGTCCAGGTCGAGCTCGAGGCGCGCCCCCACGCGTCCGGCCACCTCCTCGGCCGTGTGGGCGAGCGTGAGGTGCAGCGGCTCGTTCAGCGGCCGGTTGAGCGCGGAGATCGCGCCGCGCGACTCGTCGAGGGCGCGCTGGACCGACTGCATGATCTGACCGGTGGTCTCGTCGTCGCTCGACTCCTTCCGCAGCCAGTGCAGCTGCGAGGAGATGAACGCGAGCTCCTGGGCCACGCCGTCGTGCAGGTCACGCGCGACACGGCGGCGCTCCTCGAGCACCGCCGCGCTGGCGAAGGCGGCCTGGTAGGTGGAGATCTCGCGGACCGCCCCGAAGCCCCAGACCGCCACGGCGGCCACGCGGAAGAGGTCACCCGCGTAGAGGAAGTCCGTATACGACGAGGGGAACAGCGCGTAGTTGAGGTAGCCGATCCCGGCGATCGTGCAGCCGATGCCGAGCCACATCTGAAACTCGTCCGTCTCGCGCTCGGCGCGCCGCCCGAAGGCGGCGCCGGCCACGAGGAACAGCACGCTCGCGCCCACGTCGGCGATCACCAGGGCCGGATCTCCGCTCAGTAATCGGAGCTCTTCCCGTGTCTCGGGCTCCTCCGTGAACGCGCCCGGGAACTCGAAGATGTCGGCGATCGACGACAGCAGCGCGAATGCGAACACCGAGGCTCCGGCCGTGATCAGCAGCGCGCGCCGGCGGTTGCGGACGAGCCGCGGCGCCGAGAGCGCCGCGCCCGCGAGGAGGGCGGCGCCGAGCATTCCGGCGCCGGTGGTGCGCCATGTGGTCGGCCCGCCGGAGATCTCGCTCAGGATCGCGGTGATGACCGAGAAGACGAGGTTCTTGGTGGCCACCACCAGCACGCCGGCCAGCGCGAGCAGGTCCTGCAGAGTGCCGCGGCGCGCGAACCGCCCCACGAGCAGCGCCGCTACGAGTAGGAGCACGAGCGCGCCCGCGGTCTCCTTCGCCACGTGCAGAGCGCGGTTCTGATAGGCGGGCGCGAAGCCCGCCGACGTGATGAGCAGCGTGGCCGCGAGGCCCAGGGCCGCCGTGAGTGTGACGGCGTACCGGGCGTTCTCGGTCACGGGCCTCTTCGCCGCTGCGGCGTCCATTCGTATCGTGTGCGCGAGTCTCGTGAGGGGGTTTCTCGCCCGTCTGAGGGATTCCAGGCTACGACCGGTTTCTCCTGCGCGCAAGCCCCTTCGAGCGTTCGGGTCGGTGGAGCTACTCGACGCGATGCCGCACGGTTCGCATGGCGGCCTGCACGCGGTTCTCCACCTGGAGCTTCATCAGGAGGCTCGAGATGTGCTTCGTGACGGCGCCCGCTCCGATGCGGAGGGTATCCCCGATCTCGGTGTCCCCACGGCCCTGCGCGACCAGCCTCAGGACCTCGAGCTCCCTCTGCGAGAGCGGGATCGGAGGCAGTTCGGGTTGCAGTTGCTCGCGGTCGCGGATGCGCTCCAGCAGCGTCCCGGCGATGCGCGGCGAGAGCAGCGACTCGCCGGCCGCGGCGGCCTTGATGCCCGCCACGACCTCCTCGACCGGGCCGTCCTTGAGCACATAGCCGCTCGCGCCCGCGAGGATGGCCTCGGTCACGTCGTCCTCCTGGGCGGACACGCTCACGACCAGCACGCGGCTGGCGGGCATGCGCTCGTTCAGGCGGCGCGTTACCTCGACCCCGGACATCCCGGGCATGTTGAGGTCCACCACGGCGACCTCAGGTGCAGTCTGCTCGACCAGCTCGATGGCGGCCGGCCCGTTCGAGGCCTGGCCCACGACCTCGACCCCGGACTGCGAGAGGAGTCTCGCGAGCCCCTGCCGGTAGAACGGGTGGTCGTCGGCAATGACGACGCGGAGCGGGCCGGACGGCTGGGCGGGACGTCGTTGACCCCCCGCGCTGCGGCTGAGTGAGCCGTTTGTGCCTCCGAGCCCCATGGTGGGTTGGTCTCACAGGCCTGGCCGGTCCAGGCTCGCGCATGCTCTTCGCCTCTCATGAAGCGAAGATGAGCACTTCATGAGAGGGTTCTTAGGCGGGCGCGAAGCGGCGGTGCGGCTGCCGCTCCGGGGGCCGATGCGGCTACGTATACGCTCGGCGTCAGACGATCCGGTCCCGCACAGCCCGCACAGCCGCCTGCACCCGGTTCTCCACCTGGAGCTTCATGAGGATGCTGGAGATGTGATTCCGCACGGTGCTCTGTCCGATGTAGAGCTCCTCCCCGATCTCCTGATTCCCCTTCCCCTCGGCGACTAGCCGGAGGACCTGGAGCTCGCGCTCCGAGAGCGGCGTGGTCACGGGGACGTCCAGGTCGACCGGCTCGTCGAGCCGCATCTTCCGCAGCAGCATCGTCGCGATCCGCGGCGAGATCAGCGACTCGCCTCGCGCGGCCGCCTGGATGCCGGCCACGACTTCCTCGACCGGGCCGTCCTTCAGCACATAGCCGCTCGCCCCGGCGAGGATCGCTTCGGTCACGTCCTCCTCCTGGGCGGACACGCTCACCACCAGCACCCGGCTGGAGGGCGTGCGCTCGATCAGGCGGCGCGTGACCTCCACGCCCGACATCCCGGGCATGTTCAGGTCCATCACCACGACGTCGGGAGCCGTCTCCTCGACGATCGGGATCGCGTCGGGGCCGTTGCCCGCCTGGGCGACGACGTCCACGCCGCACTCCAGCAGCAGCCTGGCGAGACCCTCCCGGTACACGGGATGATCGTCAACGAGGACGACCCGGAGCTGCTCGGGGGTTGCGGCCATCCATGCGTAGTCTGCGACGGGAACGCCTTCCGCGCAAGCGGAACGCGCGCCGCGCGGCGTCCGACCCAAGCGGAAGGGGACGCCTCGCGGCGTCCCCTTCGCTTGCTGCCTGGGTGTCTGCCCGGGACTAGGTGTCGCCACCGCCGTCGTCGGTGCCGCCGCCGCCGCCGCCGAAGTACGGATCGGGCGCGGGGGCCGGCGCCGGGGCCACGTAGCTGTTGTCGCCGCCACGCGTGCCGTCGTTGCCGCCGGTCGCGTCGCCGTCGCGGGTGCCGTCCTGGCCGCCCGTCGCGGGCCCGTCGGCGGTGTTGTCGCCGCCGCGGGTGCGGTCGCCGCCACCGGTGTCGTCGCCGTCGCGCGTGCCGTCGTGACCGGCGGTACGCGGGCCGTCGACGGTGTCGTCGCCGCCGCGGGTACGGTCGCCGCCGTCCGTGTTGTCTCCGTCACGGGTGCCATCGTGACCAGCCGTGCGCGGGCCGTCGAGCGTGTCGTCGCCGCCGCGCGTGCCGTCGTCGCCACGCGTGCGGTCGCCGTCGGTGTTGTTGCCACCGCCGGTGCCGTCGTCACCGCGCGTGCCGTCGCCGTCGCCGGTGTTGTCGCCGGCGGCGGTGCCGTCGGCGCCGCGCGTGCCGTCGCCGTCGGGGTCGTCCTCGTCGTCGTCGGACACGAGCTCATCACCCTGGTCGTCCTTTCGGAGCTCGACCGGCTCGAGGCCCTGACCGGTGTCACTGCCACCGACCGCCTCTCCGATCGCAGCGCCCAGACCACCAGCGGCCACGAGGCACGCCAGCATGAACACCACGAGCCTTCCAGTTCCGATTCCCATGATCTACCTCCTAGTGCAATGGGGGTTGCGGTTGATTCGAGCTTGCCCCCGGGCGGTGAGGTGTCGGTGAGCACCGGGTGAGGAGTCGTTCATGACGCCTCCAGCCGCTCGAGCAGCTGCTGGCCGCCCGGCCGGAAGCGCCCGATCTTCGGAGCGGGAAGGGCGGCCACGAAGGGCTCGAGCGCGTCGCCGAGGTCTCCGGCGCGGGGCCGGTCCTCCGGGCGCTGCTCGAGGCAGGACATGATCACGGGGCGCAGCTTCGGGGGAACGCCCTCGTGCGCGCGCGGTGTATGGGTGAGCTGCGGGTACTTCGTGCCGGCGGACGGCCGCGGGTAGGGCAGCTCGCCGCTGAAGGCCTCGTGCACGGTCACGCCGAGGCCCCACACGTCGCTCGCCGGGCCGATCTCGGCGCGGCGGTCCGGGATGCACTGCTCAGGCGCCATGTAGGCGTCGGTGCCCACCGGGCCGTGCAGGGAGTCCAAGTCGTCGAGCCGGCGGGCGACACTCAGGTCGATGAGCCGCGGCGAGCCGGCCATGATGATGTTGCGCGGCTTCACGTCGAGGTGCACCACGCCCTCCTCGGCCAGGTAGTGCAAGACCGAGCAGAGGTTCAGCGCCAGCGGCACGGCCTGCTCGAGGACCAGGCCGAAGCGACGGATCAGGGTCGAGAGGCGCGGCCCCTCGACGAACTCGAGCACCAGGTGAGGGCGCGGGCCGTCCGGGTCCCACCCGAACGAGCGCACGAGCAGCGGGTGGTTGAGCCGCGACAACATCGCCGCCTCACGCGCGAGCAGGTCGCGGGCGCTGCGGTCCTCCGTCCGGTCGGGACGGAGCAGCTTCGCGACCACGAGCGTGCGGAGGCGCTCGTCCCAGGCGAGCCAGGCCTCGTAGTGATATCCGCCGCCCAGCATGCTGACGGCACGGCGGCCGGGGGCGATCTCGTCGCCCTCGGCGAAGTTCCAGCTCTCGTGCGGGGAACCCATCGCGTTCGATCCTTTACAGGGCCAATGAGCGCGTGGTTAGCGCGGGGTGAGAGTGCTCTCACAACGGGGTAGCCTCGGTGTGGAGGCACCGCCGCGGAGCGCGAACCTGCGAGGAGACGCTCGGTGTTCGCGGACCCACTCGACGAAAGCCGACAGCCATACCTACTGGACGAATGGTCGACCCCTCCATGAGAGAGTTCTCATCCGCGGCTCATGGTGCCCTCACGGGACGAGCCCACTTTCCGCGGGGCGCGTGGCCCAGCCGGAACACGACGTACATGAGATCGATCTCATTAATGGCGGCCCCCGGACCGGGCCCGACCGCGCGCGCCCGCGTGGCGAGCACGGCGCCGTCGCTCCCCGCACCATGCTCCTGTTCGCCATCGGCTTCGTGCTCGGCGGCGTCGCGATCGGGTCGATGGGCATCGCCATCACCCCGGTCGACCCGCCGCCCGTGCGCC
>DASZJZ010000021.1:0-6201 GCA_035947555.1 Thermoleophilaceae bacterium
CACGGCCGGGTTGAGCTGGCGAAGTTCCACACGCCGCCGGCGGTCACAGCGGAGCCGGAAAGCGCGCCGGCGAACACGCTGGGCATACGCCGCATCATGTTCGCTGTCGACGACATCGACGACGTCGTTGCCCGCCTGCGCGGCCACGGTGGCGAACTCGTCGGCGAGATCGCACAGTACGAGGACATCTACCGGCTCTGCTTCCTGCGTGGCCCTGAGGGCATCATCATCGGACTGGCCGAGCAGCTCAGCTGAAACCTCCATGGGTGCGGCCGAGGGCGGCCTTTGGGTCCCAACAAGCATCCACCCGTCCTCGATCACGGCTCAAGCCGAACGCCGACGAGTACGCAGCAGTCCTGGCGGCGTCAGGAGCGCCCCGAACTCTTCGAGTACAGCTTGCTATCGCTTGCGCGTGAAACCGCGGGCGAAGGCGCTACCGCCCTACTCCCACTCGATCGTCCCGGGTGGCTTCGACGTGATGTCCAGCGTCACCCGGTTCACCTGCGCGATCTCGTTGATCATTCGCGAGGCCACCCGTTCCAGCAGGTCGTAGGGGAGGCGGGCCCAGTCGGCGGTCATCGCGTCGTCGCTCGTGACCGCCCTTATCACCACCACGTAGCCGTAGGTGCGCTCGTCGCCTTGCACGCCCACGCTGCGCAGGTCGGCCGGCAGCACGCAGAACGACTGCCACAGCTCGCGGTACAGCCCGGCGGCGCGGATCTCCTCCTGGAGGATCGCGTCGGCGTCGCGCAGGATCTCCAGCCGCTCCTTCGTGACCTCGCCGCCTACGACCCGGATCGCCAGGCCGGGGCCAGGGAACGGCTGGCGCCACACCAGCTTGTCGGGCAGGCCAAGCTCCGATCCCACCTCACGCACCTCGTCCTTGAACAGCATCCGGAGCGGCTCGACCAGCTCGAACTCGAGGTCCTCCGGGAGGCCGCCCACGTTGTGGTGCGACTTGATCGTCGCGGCCCCCGTGCCTCCACCCGATTCGATCACGTCCGAGTAGAGCGTGCCCTGCACCAGATAGCACGGGTTCCCGAGCCGCCCCGCCTGCTCCTCGAACACCCGGATGAACTCCTCGCCGATGATCTTCCGCTTGCGCTCCGGGTCGCTCACCCCGGCCAGGCGGCCCAGGAAGCGCTCCTCGGCGTCCACGGCGATCAACGGGACCTTGAACTCGTCGCGGAACGCGGCGACCACCTGGTTGCCCTCGTTCTTTCGCATCAGCCCGTGGTCGACGAACACGCAGGTGAGCTGGTCGCCGACCGCCCGGTACGTGAGGAGCGCCGCCACCGACGAGTCAACCCCGCCGGAGAGGCCGCAGATCACCTTGCCGTCGCCCACCTGCTCGCGGATGCGGGCCACCTGCTCCTCGACCACGGACGCCGCCGACCAGTCCATCGAGCAGCCGCAGATGTCGCGCAGGAAGGTCTCCAGGATCCGGCTGCCGTACGGCGTGTGGACCACCTCGGGGTGGAACTGGATCCCGTACAGCCCGCGCGACGCGTGCTCCACCGCCGCCACGGGCGACTCTGTCGAGGAGGCCAGCGCCGTGAAGCCCGGCGGCGGCTCGTACACCGTGTCGCGGTGGCTCATCCAGCATGACTGCTCGGGGGGCGTGTCGCGCAGCAGGCGCCCCTGCTCGGCAACCGTCAGCCGCGAGCGCCCGAATTCGCCCACCTCGGCCCCCTCGACGCGCCCGCCCAGCTCGAGCACCATCGCCTGCATGCCGTAGCAGATGCCCAGCACCGGCACGCCGAGCTCGAGCAGCTCTTGCCTGAGCTTCGGGGCGCCGTCGGCGTAGACCGAGGCCGGGCCGCCGGACAGGATCAGCCCGCGCGGGCGCCGGCGGGTGACCTCCTCCAGCGGCACATGGTGGGGGAGCAGCTCCGCGAAGACGCCGCACTCGCGCACGCGCCGCGCGATCAGCTGGGAGTACTGGCCTCCGAAGTCCAAGACGAGCACCTCGTCCCCGACGGCTGCGGACCGGCGCCCGGCGGCGTCCTCGGTCGCGGACGGGCTTAGCCCTGTCCGCTCCGTGCGTCCTTGCCGGGCTTGGTCCTCGCTCGTCGGGACGTTGACGGTCACTCGACGGTCAACGGATCCGGCGCCGGCGCCGCCGCCGACGTCGCCCCCATTCCGATCCCCTGCTCACGCTGCAGCTGCTTGCCCTCTGACCACAGCGCCGGCGCCACCATCACCTCGGCCTTGTGGAAGGCCGCTATGTCCTCGTAACCGCAGGTGGCCATGGAGGTGCGCAGGCTTCCCATCAGGTTGAACGTGCCGTCGTTCTCGTGCGCCGGCCCCATCAGGATCTGCTCGAGCGACCCGTTCTGGGTCGTCTTCACGCGCGCGCCGCGCGGGAGCGACGGGTGGAATGTGGCCATGCCCCAGTGGTAGCCGTGCCCCGGCGCCTCGTAGGCGCGCGCGAGCGGCGAGCCGATCATCACGGCGTCGGCCCCGCAGGCGATGGCCTTCGACACGTCGCCGCCGTTCCGCATGCCGCCGTCGGCGATCACCTTCACGTACTCGCCCGTCTCGAGCATGTGCTGCGAGCGGGCCGCGGCAACGTCGGCGATCGCGGTGGCCTGGGGCACGCCGATTCCGAGCACGCCGCGGGTGGTACAGGCCGCGCCCGGGCCGACGCCGACCAGCACGCCCTCCGCCCCCGTGCGCATGAGATGGAGGCCCGTGGCGTAGGAGGCACAGCCGCCGACCACCACCGGCACAGGCATCTCGCGGATGAACTCCTTGAGGTTGAGCGGCTCCGTGCGGGTGGAGACGTGCTCAGCCGACACCACGGTGCCCTGGATCACGAGGATGTCGAGCCCCGCCTCGAGCGCTGTCTCCCAGTGGTCGCGCACCCGCTGCGGGGTGAGCGAGGCCGCCGCCACCACACCCTCGTCCTTGATCTCCCGCACCCGCTGCGCGATGAGCTCCTCCTTGACCGGCTCGGAGTAGATGCGCTGCATCTCGACGGTCGCGATCTCCTTGGGCTGGCCGGCGATCCGCTCGAGCTGCTCGTCGGCGTCCTCGTAGCGGGTCCAGATGCCCTCGAGGTTGAGCACGCCGAGGCCGCCGAGCTTGCCGAGGATCGCGGCCGTCTCCGGCGAGACGACGCCGTCCATCGCCGAGGCGAGCAGCGGCAGCTCGAACCGGTAGGGACCGAGCATCCACGTGATGTCGATGTCGTCCGGATCGCGGGTGCGCCGGCTCGGCACGATCGCGATGTCATCGAAGCCGTATGCGCGGCGGCCCTTCTTGCCGCGCCCGATCTCTACTTCCATGGAGGCATCCTAGGGTCGCTGACGGACGACCTTAGCCAACCTGGATGGCGGGGGCCTCGAAGGTCTCCACCCGCACCTCCGGCAGCAGCCGCTCGACCTCGCGCTGCTCGAGCACGCCGGCGCCGAAGTGCTGGGTGGACTCGGCCCCACAGGCGACCGCGAAGCGCAGGCAGTCCTCCGGATCGCGGCCGCCGTAGCGGGCCGCCACGAACCCGGCGAGCAGGGCGTCGCCCGACCCCACGGAGGAGACCGGCTCGAGCGGCTCGAGCGTGGCCCGGTAGAGGCAGCGGTCCGACCCCTCGCCGAGCACGGCGAGGCAGCCGTCGGCCAGCGTGATGATGCCCTCGCGAGCGCCCATCTCGACCATCTCGCCGAGCGCGCGGCGGCGGTCCTCCTCGTCGGAGAACTCGTGGCCCACGAGCCCCTCCGCCTCGAGCTCGTTGGGGCTCACCACGTCCGGCCGCCTGCGCGTGGCCGTCAGCAGCGGCTCGCCCTCCGAGTCGAGCACGGTGGTCACGCCCAGCCGGCGCATCTCCTCGATCAGCCTCCCGTACAGGTCCGTGTCCACGCCGCGCGGCAGGCTGCCGGCGAACACGCACACCCCCGCGCCCTTGGCGAGGTAGAGGAGCTTGTCGACGAACAGCTCGAGCTCCTGGTCGGACACGTGCGGGCCGTGCTCGTTGATCTCGGTCTGCTCGCCGCTGGTGGGGTCGACGACCGCGGTCGAGGTGCGCGACTCCTCGCGGATGCGCACGAAGTCGTTGAGGATCCCTTCGTCCGTGAGGTGCTCGACGATCCGGGTGCCGGTGGGCCCGCCGGCGATACCGGTGGCGATCACCGGCTGCCCGAGCGCCCGCAGGGCGCGCGCCACGTTTACGCCCTTGCCGCCCGCCATCGCGGTCTGCTCGACGGCGCGGTGGCGCCGGCCGAGGCGGAAGTTGGGCACGGCCAGCGTCTTGTCGATCGCCGCGTTGAGGGTGACGGTGATGATCATCGTTTGACCAGCTTGACGCGCCCGCGGAGCCTCATTGCTCCAAGCCCGGCGCCGAGCAGGATTGCGAGGAGCAGCAACACGGTCAAGGGGACGCCCAGCACCGAGAGGAGCACCCTGGCGGTGCCCGCTTCGGGGACATCCCTTGCGTTTACGAGGGCCACTCGCCGGACCCGCTCGCCGTCCACGAACACCGTTATCGAGCCTACGCGCTCGCCCGCGGGGAGCGGTCCCTCGACCTCGTCGGGCGCGCTGACCCGCCGCCGAACCCGCTCGCCCCGCCGCAGGATGAGGAACGTGTCGCGGGCGGGCACGAGCGCGGCGCGCTCGTCCCGGTACTCGATGTCGGCGCGGGCCATTACGCGCCCGTCGTCCAGCACACGCGCGCGCCGGAACTGCCCGATCCCCCAGCGCAGCAGCTTCAGCGTGTCTGCGTCGCGGGCGGCCTCGTTGGGCTCGCCGAGCACGACGGAGATCACCCGGGCGTCGCCGCGGCCGTCCGCCGACCCGATCAGGACGTACCCGGCCCCGAGCGTGTGGCCCGTCTTCACGCCGGTCACGAACGGGTGGGTGGCCACGAGCGTGTTGCGGTTGTCGATCGTGCGCGGGCGGGCGCCGGACTCGAGGCGGGCCTCCGGCATGTCGACGATGCGGGCGAAGCGGGGCCGTTCGAGCAGGTGGCGGGAGAGCACCACCAGGTCCTCGGCGGTCGAGTAGTTGAGCGGGTCGTCGAAGCCGATCGGATTGGCGTAGCTGGTGTCGTCGAGGCCGAGCTCGTCGGCCCGCTCGTTCATGTCCGCGACGAAGGCGTCCACCGAGCCCGAGACGCCCACGGCGAGGGTGGCCGCGGCATCGTTGGCGCTCTCGAGGAGCAGTGCTTCGAGCAGGTCACGCACGGTCATGCGCTCGCCCGGGCGAAGGCCGATCTGCGACTCCACCGGCGCTGCGACATAGTCGGCCGCGGTGAAGACCTCCCGGGGCCGGGCCTGCTCCAGCGTGAGCAGGGCGGTCATCAGCTTGGTGGTGCTGGCGATCGAGTGGCGCTCGTCGGGGTTCTTGGCGAACATCACCTCGCCGTCGCGGCCGTCCACGACGATCGCGGCGTCGGCGCCCGGCACGGGGGGCGGGCGCCCGCTCGACTGGGCGAGCGCGGCGGGGGCGCCGAGCGCGAGCGCGAAGAGGGCGAGGATCAGGGCCCCCGCGCGCTTCACGAGCGCGGTCGCTGGCCGGCTCGCCGCGGGATCCGCCGCGCGCCTCACTCTCGCAGCCGGATCCGCTGCCCGACGATCAGGTTCTGCGGGTCGAGCTCCGGGTTCAGCGCCTCGAGCTGCTCCACCGGCACGCCGGTCTGCTCGGCGATCAGCCCGAGCGTGTCGTTCAGCCTCACGCGGTAGAAGGTGCGCTGAGGCCGGCGCCGCTGCTGACGGGCCTGCTCGCGCGGCTGCGATTCCGCCGTCGGGGTCGCGGTGCCGCCGCCACCGCCGTCGTCGCTGCCGGTGGAGTTCGAGACCACGAACGCCACGGCCCCTACGGCCGCCACCAGCGCCACGGGGGCGACGAGGCGGGCGGGGTTTCTTCCTGGTCGTCCGTGATTGGGCATCCCTCACACCCCGGCCGCAGGCACCCGGCTGGACCGGGTGTATGCAGGCGGATTCGGGGCGCAGCTTAGTGACACGTGCGGCGTACTCGATGCCGCCGGGCGACCGGTTGCCGCGGCGCCATGCCGGCGCTCGGCGTCAGCGCCGCGGGCGCCTCCGGCCCTCAGCCGGCCCACGCCGCCGCGCGCAGCTCCTCCGCGGCGGCTGCGGCTGCGGAGCCGGGATCGCCGCCGCGCTCCTGGTGGGCGTTCACGATCGAGCGCGACGCCGTGACCAGCCCGGCGGCCGGGTGCGGCTCGAAGGCCGCACCAAGCTCCTCGAC
>DASZJZ010000022.1:0-2435 GCA_035947555.1 Thermoleophilaceae bacterium
CCGCTCGAGAGCGCGGTCATCCCCCAGCCGGGCCACTACCGCGCCTCGACGAAGAGCACCGGGGATCCGAACGACATCGATCGCCTGGCGGACATCCTCATCAAGGCCGACAGGCCGTGCGTGCTGCTCGGCAGCCAGGTCTGGACCTCGCGCGGCGCCGAGGCCGCGCAGGACTTCGTCCGCCGCCTCAACATCCCCGCGTTCATGAACGGCGCGGCCCGCGGCACGCTGCCGCCGGGCGATCCGCACCACTTCCACCAGACGCGCCGCTTCGCGTTCAAGAACGCTGACGTGATCCTGATCGTCGGGACGCCGTTCGATTTCCGGATGGGCTACGGCAAGCGCCTGAGCCAGGACGCCACGGTGGTCCAGATCGACATGGACTACCGCACGGTGGGCAAGAACCGCGACGTCTCCCTCGGGCTCGTCGGCGACCCGGGCGCCATCCTGACCGCCGTGGCCGACGCCGCGGAGGGCCACGGCGCAAAGGGCGCCGCGCGCGACCGCGAGTCCTGGCTCCAGACGCTGCGCGACGAAGAGCAGAAGGCCAAGGAGGAGCGCCTCCCGAAGCTGATGCGCGAGGACGCGCCGGTCCACCCGCTGCGGCTCGCGCACGAGATCAACGAGTTCCTCACGGACAACACGGTCTACATCGGCGACGGCGGTGACGTCGTGACCTTCTCCGGTGGCGTCGTGCAGCCGCGCGGACCGGGACTCTGGATGGACCCCGGTCCGCTCGGGACGCTGGGGGTCGGCGTTCCCTTCGCGATGGCCTCGAAGCTCGCGCGGCCCGACCGCGAGGTGGTGTGCCTGTTCGGCGACGGCACCTTCAGCCTCACCGGCTGGGACTTCGAGACGATGGTCCGCTTCGACCTCCCGTTCATCGGCGTGGTCGGCAACAACTCGTACATGAACCAGATCCGCTACGGGCAGATCCAGAAGTACGGCGAGGAGCGCGGGGACGTCGGCAACAAGCTCGGCGATGTGAAGTACGACCTCTTCGCCAAGATGCTCGGCGGCTACGGGGAGGAGGTCCGCGAGCCCAAGGACATCCGTCCCGCCCTCGAGCGTGCCCGGGAGTCGGGCAAGCCGGCGCTGATCAACGTCTGGATCGACCAGAACGCGTTTGCGCCCGGAACGATGAACCAGACGATGTACAAGTAGGGAGGAGCGCGGGATGAGCAAAGCCCTCGAGGGGGTCCGCGTCGTGGACATGACCCATGTCCAGGCCGGGCCGGTCTGCACGCAACTGCTCGCCTGGATGGGCGCGGACGTGATCAAGGTGGAGCGGCCGGGCGGCGGCGACGTCACCCGGAGCCAGCTGCGCGACCTGCCCGACGTCGACAGCCTCTACTTCACGATGCTGAACGGCAACAAGCGCAGCCTGACGCTGAACATGAAGTCGGACGAGGGCCAAGAGGTGTTCACGAAGCTGCTGGAGCGCAGTGACGTCGTGGTCGAGAACTTCGGCCCCGGCGTGATGGACCGGCTGGGCTACACCTGGGAGCGCATCCACGAAATCAACCCGAAGATCATCTACGCCTCGCTGAAGGGGTTCGGGCCCGGCGCTCTCGAGACCGCGAAGGCCTACGAGAACATCGCCCAGGCGACCGGCGGGGCGATGAGCACCACCGGCTTCGAGGACGGGCCGCCCGTCGCGACCGGCGCCCAGATCGGGGACTCGGGCAACGCCGTGCACCTGTTCGGGGCGATCTGCGCCGCGCTGTACCAGCGGACGCAGACCGGCCGCGGGCAGCGCGTGCAGATCTCGATGCGCGCGGGCATCCTCAACCTCTGCCGCGTGAAGATCCGCGACCAGCAGCGGCTCGCGCACGGGCCGCTTCGGGAGTATCCGAACAAGGAGTTCGGCGACTTCGTCCCGCGCTCCGGCAACGCCTCCGGCGGCGGTCAGCCCGGGTGGGCCGTGCGCTGCAAGCCGACCACGGAGAAGGGCGCGAACGCCTGGCTGTACGTCGTCATCCAGCCCCACGTCTGGGAGCCCCTGATGCACAAGATCGGCCGGCCCGATTTGATCGAGAACCCCGACTACGCCACGCCCGAGGCGCGCCTGCCCCACCTGCAGGACATCTTCGACGTGATCGAGGAGTGGACGATCCAGAGGACCAAGTGGGAGGCGTTCGAGGAGCTCAACTCGATCAACGTCCCGTGCGGGCCGGTGCTCAGCACCAAGGACCTGATCGAGGACGAGGGGCTGCGGGCCGAGGGCCTGATCGTCGACGTCGACCACCCCGAGCGGGGCACGTACTCGACGGTCGGGTGCCCGTTCACGCTGTCGGATTCGCCGGTGGAGGTCAAGCGCTCGCCGCTGCTCGGGGAGCACAGCGCCGAGATCCTGGAGGAGCTGCTCGACATCCAAGACGACGAGCTCGAGCGGCTGAGCGCGGCGGGAGCGGTCTGATGCAATCGACGGTGAC
>DASZJZ010000023.1:0-1721 GCA_035947555.1 Thermoleophilaceae bacterium
CGGACTCGGTGAGGTCGCGCCAGGTGCCGCTTACGCCCTTGACCTCGGCCTGACCGCCGAGCTTGCCGTCGGTACCCACCTCTCGGGCGACTCGCGTGACCTCGTCGGCGAAGCTCGAGAGCTGGTCGACCATGGTGTTCACCGTGGTGCCGATTCGGAGGAACTCGCCCTTCACGGGCTGGCCCTCGATGGTCAGGGCCATCTTGCGGTCGAGGTCGCCGTCGGCCACGGCGTCGAGCACGGAGGCCACCTCGGTGGTGGGACGCACGAGGTCGTCGATCAGCGCGTTGAGCGACTCGAGGCTGCTGCCCCAGCCGCCGGCCGTGCGGCCGAGCGAGGCGCGCTGGTCCATGCGGCCCTCGCGGCCGATCACCCGCCGCACGCGCGCCAGCTCCTTCTCCATGCCGGCGTTCATCGCGACGAGCTGGTTGTAGGCGGCGCCGATCTCGCCGAGCACGCCGCGGCGGCGGCGGGAGAGGCGGCGGGAGAAGTCGCCGTCGCGAGCGGCGATCAGCGCGTCGCGGATCTCCTCGAGCACGCTGGTGGGGACGCCGGCCGCGCCGTTGCCGGAGAGCGATCCGCGCGCAGCCGGCCGAGCCGGCTGCTTGCCGCCAGACCGCTGTGAGGTGGCGGTTCGCTTCGGTCCGTCGTCGCTGGTCGCCGTCCTCGCGGACCTCGTCTTCGCTTCGGCGGTCTTGCTTGCGGCCACGCGCCCTCCCGGGGCTGGGGTTCAACCCGAAATGGCCCGCAAATCGCGGGCCTCGGTCATTATCGGCCGAGGAAGCTAAGCACCGCTAGGGGCAGTGCGCAAGCGCCCTCTGGACGACTCTCCGACGGCCCGCGCGCCGGTTCTCACGCCCAGCGTCACGCCGATCGCCACCACCCCCACTGCACCGAGGCGTCCGGGGGTGACCTCGGCCACTCCGAGCGCGGCCGAGAAGACGAGTGCGCTGACCGGCAGCACCCCGGAGAAGAGGCCGGCGCGCTCTACGCCGAGGAGCCCGACGGCGGAGTACCAGGAGACGAAGCCGAGGACCGTCACGCCGACGGCCAGATACCCGAGCGCGGCGGCCTGGCCGGCGTCCGGCACCGGGAGGGTGGGGCCCTCGGCGAGGAGACTCCAGAGGGCGAGCATCGGGACGGCGAACAGGCAGGCGTAGGTGGAGACGGCCAGCGGGCCGAGGCGCTTCAGGTGCGGCACGGCGAGGAGCGAGAACGCGGCCTCGCAGCCGAGGGCGCCGAGCGCGAGGAGGAGCCCCGCCGCGGTGATGCCGCCGCCGGCCCACTGGACGCCGGCGGCGCCGAGCGCGACCACCACAGCGGCGCCCAGCACGCGGCCGCTGACGGGACGGCGCTCGAGCAAGGGGCCGGCGACGGCGAGCACGACGGGGACGCACCCGACGATCACGCCGACCGTGGCGGGGTCGGTCTCGCGGACCCCTTCGATCACGAACAGGTTGAACAGGACGAGGCCGGTGGCTGCGAGGGCGACGAGGCCGACGGCCTCGCGCCTGTCGAGCCGGGGGAGGCGGCCGCGGGCGATGGCGAACAGAACACCGCCGGCCAGCGCGTACCTCAGGGCCTGGCCGGTTGAGAGCGGATAGCCCTCGACGAGGTCGGCGGCAGCGACCAGCGACCCGACGAGGGCGAGAGCGGCGGCCGCCCGCAGCGATCCGCGCACAGTCGATGACATCGCCGCGAGCGTATGCTGTGACTGGTCC
>DASZJZ010000024.1:0-8593 GCA_035947555.1 Thermoleophilaceae bacterium
GTTCTGCTTCCTCCAGACCGACGCCGCACTGCAACAACACACGCTCGACCTCCTCACAGGCGTATGCGTGAAGCGTTCGTTCGATCGCATCTCGGTGGACGGCCAGCTCTCCACCAGCGACACCGTCTTCGCGCTGGCCAATGGAGCCTCCGGCATCGCCGTGGGACCCGAGAGCGCCGACGAGCTGCGACTCGGTGAGGCGATGGACGCCCTGATGCGCCAGCTTGCGCTCCAGATCGTCGCCGACGGCGAAGGCGCCAGGCGCGTCGGCAGGATCGTGGTGAACGGCCGGCCGGACGCGGTGGAGCCGGTGGCCCGCTCGATCGCCAACTCGCCGCTCGTCAAGGCCGCCCTCCACGGCGGCGACCCGAACTTCGGCCGCCTGCTCCAGGCCGCCGGGCAGGCCTGGCCGGAAGGCGAGCCGTTCGTCGCCGACCTCGAGATCGAGGGCCACCAAGTGGTCTCCGCCGGCGACGCGGTGGAGCCCGCGCCCGCGGAGCTCGTCCAGGGCGAAGAGGTCGAGTACGTCCTCACCATGCCCGGCGAGGGGGGCGAGACGGAGGTCTTCTTCAGCGACCTCAGCCCCGAGTACGTGAGCTACAACGCGGATTACACGTCATGAGGGACGTCGCCACCCTCCTCGAGGCCCTGCCGTACATCCGCCAGTTCCACGGCAAGACGGTGGTGATCAAGTATGGCGGGGCCGCGATGACAGAGCCCGAGCTGAAGGAGGAGTTCGCGCGTGACGTGGTGCTCCTCAAGTACGTCGGCATGAACCCCGTGGTGGTGCACGGCGGCGGGCCGGACATCACGCGCTACATGGAGCGGCTCGGCATGGAGGTGCGCTTCGTGGAGGGCCTGCGGGTCTCCGACGAGGCGACGGTCGAGGTGGCGAAGATGGTGCTGGTCGGCAAGCAGAACACGGACATCGTGCTGCGCATCAACCGGCACGGTCAGCCGGCGGTCGGGCTGTCGGGCGACGACGGCCGGCTGTTCACCGTGCGCAAGCAGCTCGCCGCGGGGCAGACCGACATCGGCTTCGTGGGCCAGATCGAGCGAGTCGACGCCGATGTGCTGCTCCACATAGCGGAGGACTACATCCCGGTGATCGCCTCCGTCGGGGCGGACACGGAAGGCAAGTCCTACAACGTCAACGCGGACGCCGCGGCCGCCGCCGTCGCGGAGGCCCTGGGCGCCTTCAAGGTGATGTTCCTGACGGACGTGGAGGGCTGGCGGATGAACCCCGAGGACCCGGCCAGCGTCATCTCAGAGGCCACCGCCGCCGAGGTGCGGGAGCGCCTCGACGGCGTGAGCGGCGGCATGCGCCCAAAGCTCGAGGCCTGCCTGCACGCGCTCGACGCCGGCGTGGACAACGCGCACATCGTCGACGGACGGCAGCCCCACTCGCTGCTGCTCGAGCTGTTCACCGACGAGGGAAGCGGGACCAAGCTGTGGCCCTGATGGGCACCTACGCCCGCCACCCCGTGGCGTTCGTGCGGGGGGCGGGCACACGGCTCTGGGACGACCAGGGCAACGAGTACCTCGACTTCCTCGCGGGCATCTCCGTGGCGCAGCTCGGCCACTGCCATCCATCGGTGGTAGGGGCCGTGCGTGAGCAGGCCGGCCGGCTCATGCACGTCGGCAACCTCTTCCATACGGAGCCCGGGACGCGGCTGGCGGCGCGACTGTCCGAGGGGTCGCTCGGCGGCAAGGTCTTCCTTTGCAACTCGGGCACGGAGGCGATCGAGTGCGCGATCAAGCTCGCGCGGCGGCACCGGAGTGCCGGCGAGTTCGTGGTGCTCGAGGGAGGCTTCCACGGTCGCACGATGGGCGCGCTTTCGGCCACTCCTCAGGAGACCAAGCAGGCGCCGTTCGCTCCGCTCGTGCCGGGCTTCCGCGTCGCGCCGCGCGACGGTCCACTGCCGGTCGACGAGCGCACTGCGGCCGTCATCGTCGAGCCGATCCAGGGCGAGGGCGGGATCCACCCGATCGATCCCGAGCTGCTCGCCGCCGCCCGGGAGGCGTGCGATCGGACGGGCGCTCTGCTCGTGTTCGACGAGATCCAGTGCGGCATGGGGCGCACGGGCACCCTGTGGGCCTGGCAGCAGACCGGCGTGAGGCCCGACGTCATGACCGCGGCCAAGGGCCTCGGCGGCGGGCTGCCGATCGGGGCGTGCGTGGCGAGCGCGGCGTACTCCGATGTGCTTCAGGTGGGTGACCACGGCTCGACGTTCGGCGGCGGCCCGCTGGTCGCGGCCGCCGCCAATGCAGTGCTCGGCGTGATACAGGAGCCGGGCTTCCTCGAGGCCGTGAGGGCGAAGGGCGAGCGGCTCGCGAGCGCGCTGCGCGACCTCGGCCTCGACGTGCGCGGCCGCGGCCTGATGCTCGCCTTCGCCTGGGACGACGGGCCGTCGCTCGCGCGGCGCCTCCTGCTGGAGCAGCGCCTCGTGACGAACGCGACCGGGCCCGACACCGTGCGCCTCCTGCCACCGCTCACCGTGAGCGAGGACGAGATCGACGAGGCGGTGCGGCGCGTCGGCGCGCTCGTTCGCTGAGGGCTGTATCCGCCCGTCACCCATCCGGGAGCCGTCCCTTGACTAGAGGATCGGCGAGGCAATAGCGTCGCTTCAGGAAGGAGGCTCATGGCCTCGCTCTTCGTTAGTCACAGCAGCCGCGACGCGGGGGCTGCGGAGGAGTTGCGGAACCGCCTGCTGGGCGAGGGCTACGAATCGTTCTTCCTGGACTTCGACCCGGACCACGGCATACCCGGAGGCCGCAACTGGGAGCGGGAGCTCTATGTGCAGCTCCGCCGTGCCGACGGCGTGATCTTCCTGGGCAGCCCGGACGGCGTCGAATCGAAGTGGTGCTTCGCGGAGCTGGCGCTGGCGCGCTCGGTCGGCAAGCCCATCTTCCCCATCCGGATCGCTGGAGGAAGCCGTCACCCGCTGCTGGACGATCTTCAATGGATCGACCTGTCCAGCGGTGACGAGCAGGGGTTCGAGCGCCTGTGGACGACGCTCTCCCGCAGCGGCTTCGATCCCCGCGACGCCTTCAGGTACGACCCACGACGCGCTCCCTATCCCGGTCTGTCGCCGTTCCAGGCCGCGGACGCCGCGGTCTTCTTCGGCCGCGGTGAGGAGATCGACGAGCTCCTCACGCACCTCCATCCGACACTCGAACGCGCGGCGGGACGCTTCGTCGCCGTCATCGGCCCGTCGGGCAGCGGCAAGTCCTCGCTCGTGCGCGCCGGGCTGATACCCCGCCTCCGCCGCCTACCCGAGCGCTGGAACGTGGTCCCGCCGTTCACTCCCGGTGAAGCGCCCATCGCCGCTCTCGCCGCGGCGCTGGAGGCGGCATTGACGACGACGGGCGCGGCCTCCGGCCGGCGTGACCTCGAGCAGCGGCTGCGACGCGACCCGCGCGAGCTGCAGCAGCTCGTGCGAGAGCTGTCGGCGGGCCGGGAGATGCCGCGTTCCGTCCTGGTCGTGATCGATCAGGCAGAGGAGCTCGCGACGCTCGCCTCGGAGCGCGAGCGAATTGAGTTCCTCGACATCCTCCGGCACGGGCTCGAGGAGGCCGCGCGCCTGTGGGTCGTGGCGACGTTTCGCTCGGAGTTCCTCAGCAGGTCGCTGCGCGAGCCCGGGTTCGCCCACCTGATCGGCGCGTCAGTGGTGCTAGGGCCGCTCGACCGTTCGCGGCTCCCCGCTGTGATCGAGCGCCCGGCCCAGCGAGCGGGGCTGGAGTTCGACGCGGGCCTGGTCGGTCGCATGGTCGAGGACACGCAGGGCGGCGACGCGCTGCCGCTCCTGGCGTACACCCTCCAGCAGCTCCACGAGCGGGTCGGCCCGGACGGGAAGATCACGGACGCCATGTACGACGCAATCGGCGGTGTGCTCGGCGCGCTGCGCAGCCGCGCCGACCGGCTGCGCGACGAGCTCGCGCGTCAGGCCAAGGGCGAGCTGGTGATCCCGACCATGCTCGAGCTCATCACCCTCGACCCCCGGGGTGAGCCCACGCGCCGTCGGCGTAGCCGAGCCGACCTGAGCGAGGCCCAGAACGAGGTCATCCAGGCCTTCGTCGAAGCGCGCCTCCTGCAGAGCGAGGAGAGCGGCGACGATGCGATCGTGGAGGTGGCGCACGAGGCGCTTCTGCGCGTCTGGGCACCGTTGCGCGAGGCCATCGAGGCGTCGCGCGACCGGCTGCGACTGCGGTCCGAGATCGAGCGGCTGGCGCTCGACTGGGAGGCCGCGGGCCGCCCCGACTCGTACCTCCTGGCCGACGAGAGGGTTCAGACCGCACGACGCTTCCTGGGCGTCGGCTCCGCGGAATCGACCCTCGACCTCAGCGAGCTCGAGCGGGCATTCCTCGACGCCAGCATCGCGCGTCACGACGAGGAGCGGCGGGCCGAGCAGCGGCGCGTGCGACGCACCTTCGTTGGCATGGGCATCGCCCTCGTGCTGATCAGCGTCGCGGCGCTCCTCGCGCTGTGGCAGAGCCAAAACGCCGCAGACGAGCGCGACGTCGCGCGCGCCCGCGAGCTGGCGGCGCGCGCGCTCACGTCGCTGACCGTCGATCCGGCCCGGTCCGTGCGCCTCGCCATGGACGCGGCCGAGCTCGACGAAGGCTCCGCGGAGGACGCCCTCAGGGCCGCCGTCGCCGCATCCCACGGGATCAGGACGCTACGCGGCCACGACGCTGATGTCATGACCGCGGCCTACGACCCGAGCGGCGAGCTGATCGTCACGGCCAGCGAGGACCGGACCGCGCGGATCTGGAACGCCCGGACCGGAAAGCCGCGGCTCGTCCTCGACGGCCACCGCGATGACGTGAACAGCGCCGCGTTCGACGCCGACGGCGGTCGCGTGGTGACAGCCAGCGACGACGAGACCGCGCGAATCTGGGACGCGCGCACCGGAGAGCCCGGGCCCGTCCTGCGCGGGCACTTCCTGTTCGTCAGCAGCGCGGCGTTCGACTCGCAGGGCGACCGCGTGGTCACCGCGGGCAGCGACGGAACGGTGAGGATCTGGAACGCGCGGACCGGAGAGCAGCGACGTGTCCTGCAGGCCGACGACCACGGCGTGACAAGCGCCGCGTTCGACCGGAGCGGGGACAGGATCGTCAGCGCCGGCTTTGACGGAACGCCCCGGGTCTGGACTCTCCGCGGCCGCGGGCCGCCCGCTGAGCTGCGGGGCCACCCCCAAGTCGTGACCGCGGCGGCGTTCAGCCGAGACGGCAAGCTGGTCGTGACCGCCGGGGGAGGCGATGGCTCGGCGCGGCTCTGGGAGTCCACCACCGGGAAGAGCCTGCAGACCCTGATGGGGCACGAGCTGGCGGTGGTGGACGCCGATTTCGACCGCGACGGCGAGCGCGTGGTCACCGCCGGCACCGACGGGTCGGTGCGCGTGTGGGACGTGGCGACTGGCGGGGCGCTGACGAGCCTCTTCGGACATCGGTCGGAAGTCAACAGCGCGGCGTTCGATCCGAGCGGAGAGCGGTTGGTCACCGCGAGCGCCGATGGGACTGCGCGCATCTGGGACGCGGAGAGCGGCCGCAGGTTGGCCGTCCTTCGCGGCCATAAGCGCTCCGGTAACCCGGCGGTGCTGGACCCCGAGCAGAGGGAGGGCGTGACCGACATCGCTTTCGACGCCAACGGGAGCCGGATCCTGACGGCGGGCTCCGATGGCATCGCGCGGATCTGGCGCGGCGGCAAGTCAGTGCGGGTTCTCCGCGGTCACGGCGCCGGCCTTACGAGCGCCGCGTTCGATGCGGGCGGCGAGCGCGCGATCACCTCGAGTCTCGACGGGACGGCGAGGGTATGGCGGCTCGACGGAGGAGCCTCGCCGGTTGTGCTCCGCGGGCACGAGGACGGTGCGATGAGCGCGGCGTTCCATCCCAACCGCGATCTCGTGCTTACCGCGGCGCTCGGCGGAGGGGCACGCATCTGGGCCGGGCAGCGCCTGATTCCCCGCACCCTCCGCCGGGTCGGGACGGAGGGGGAGGGCGGCCTGAACGGGGCGGCGTTCAGTCCCGACGGAACGCGCCTGGCGTCGCTGGGCTCGGAGGTCTCCGGGACGTCCGGAGGCACCGTAGGGATATGGAATTGGGAGAATCGCGGACGCACCGCCCTGCTGCGGGGGCACGCGTTCGAGATCTTCGGCGTGGCGTTCGATCGAGCCGGCGAGCGCGTCGTCACGGCCGGTGGCCACGACGGCACCGCCAGGATCTGGGAGGTGGACGGCACCGAGCTGACAGTCCTTCGCGGTCACAAGCTGAGCGTCAACGACGCCGTCTTCGATCCCACCGGTCGGCTCGTGCTAACCGCGGGATCCGACGGCACCGCGCGCGTATGGGACACGAGCGGCAGGAGCCTCGCCGTCATCCGCGCACACGACGGCGAGGTCAACCGCGCCGAATTCCACCCGGACGGCAAGCGGATCGCCACCGCCGGCTCAGATGGCACCGCCCGGCTCTACGCGTGCCGACCGTGCGGGAGCTTCGCCGCCCTGCGCGACGAGGCGGCTCGGCCGCCGCGATAGGCGCCTGCCGCCCCCGAGCAACGGCGGCGATCGGCGAGATCGGCGCGGCCCCCGCGCAGATCGCTAGCGTCGTTCGGCCATGACCGCCGACCACACCCGCCGCCTCTCGGACGGCAACGCGATCCCCCTGTTCGGCCTCGGCGTCTGGCAGGTGGACCCAGGCCCGGAGACCGAGAACGCGGTGCGCTGGGCGCTCGAGCTCGGCTACCGCCACATCGACACCGCGCAGGCCTACGGGAACGAGGAGAGCGTCGGCCGCGCACTGCGCGACAGCGGCGTGCCTCGGGAGGACGTGTTCATCACCACCAAATTCCATCCCGGCTCGCGCGACCCCGCGGCCGAGGCCGAGCGAAGCCTCCGCCGGCTCGGCGTCGACCAGGTCGACCTCTACATCATCCACTGGCCTCAGGGCGGCCCCACCTGGGCCTGGCGGGGCATGGAGCGGGCGCGCGAACTCGGCTACACGCGCTCGATCGGGGTGAGCAACTTCGACGTCGGCCAGATCGAGGCCGTGATGGCCGAGGCCGACGTCCCGCCGGTCGTCAACCAGGTCCAGTTCAGCCCGTTCAAGCACCGCCGGGCGCTGCTCGACGCGTGCGAGCAGGCCGGCGTGGTGCTCGAGGCCTACAGCCCGCTCACCACCGGGAGGCAGCTCGGCGACCCGCGGATCGCCGAGGTGGCCGGCCGCTACGACCGCACGCCCGCCCAGGTGCTCCTGCGCTGGTGCGTGCAGCGGGACATCCCGACGATCCCGAAGTCCACCCGGCGCGAGCGCATCGAGGAGAACGCGCAGATCTTCGACTTCGAGCTGAGCGACGAGGACATGGCCGCTCTCGACGCCCTGGACGAGACCGGCGGCACCCGTCGCGCGCTCGAGCGCAAGTGGTGGTAGAGGGCCTCATCTACGTCGAGGACTTCGTGACCCGCGAGGAGGAGCGCGAGCTCCTCGACCTGATCGAGCCGCTCGACTTCCGGACGATCGAGATGCGCGGCCAGGTCGCGAGGCGGAGGGTGCGCCACTTCGGGCTGGGCTACGACTACGACCGCGGCGAGCTGGCGCCCGTGGAGCCGCTGCCGGAGGGGCTCGAGTGGCTCCGCGAGCGGGCCGCCGCGCTGATCGAGCGCGAGCCGGAGGACCTGGTCCAGATCCTCGTGTCGCGCTATCCGGAGGGCGCCGGGATCGGCTGGCACCGGGATGCGCCGATGTTCGGCTCGCGCATCGTGGGCGTGTCGCTCCGCGCGCCGGCCCGGATGCGCTTCCAGCGCACGGTGAAGGGCGAGCGCGAGGTGGCCGCGGTCGAGCTTGCCCCGCGCTCGGCCTACGTGCTCTCCGGCAAGGCGCGCTGGTCCTGGCAGCACTCGATCCCGCCGGGCAAGGAGCTGCGCTATTCCGTCACGTTCAGGACGCTCAGGCGCGGATGAGCCGTCACTCCACGACGACCCTGCCCCGCATGTCGTCCGGATGCAACGTGCAGATGTACCGGTAGGTGCCCCGCCTCCTCAGCCGCTTCCGATACGCGCCGTCGGTCTTCGTCCGGGAGTTGAACTCGACCGGTCCGCGGGTCACGGTGACGTTGTGGGGCGCCTGTCCCACCCACACCCAGCGCACCCTGTCGCCGCGCTGGATCGTGATCGACCTGCTTCGGAAGAAGAAGTCCCCGACCCTGACTCGCTTGGTCGCAGACGCCGCGGCGTCCTGGTCCGCTGTTGTCGAGGGGCCCGCTGCCGTCGAGGGCAGCGCCGCGACCGCCAGGCCGAGTCCGGCCACGGAGAGCGCGAGGGTCAGCGGCTTGCGCATGGAGAATCCTCCCTGAGTCGATCGACGACCGAGGTCATACGGATGTCTGCGGAGAACGGTTCGGTCCGAGCGGCTGTTAGCTTCCGGCGCCCTTGGCACGCGACCGCCACACGCTGATCAAGACCGCCTCCTACGAGGCCGACCCGTCCGAGGTGGGGCGCGTGCTGCTGCTCTACTCGGGCGGGCTCGACACGAGCGTGATGCTCAAGTGGATCCAGGACGAGTACGAGGCGGAGGTGGTGGCGCTCACCGTCAACCT
>DASZJZ010000025.1:0-7220 GCA_035947555.1 Thermoleophilaceae bacterium
CCCCGACGCCGCCGAGGCGCGTCAAGCAGCGCGAAGCCGCAGCGCCCGCAGCGGTCCGCACCAGCGCGCACCTCCGCTCTGCAGCGCGGGCAGCTCGGCGTGGCGGCGACCGGCTCCACCTCGGGCTCAGCCTATTCATGGGCGAGTGTCCTGCCCCAGCGTCGGCTCACTAGCGCAAAGCGCGCGTGCGGCGGCGACGCGGGCGTCACCTGAGCCACGTCCTTCTCGTCCAGACCAGGCGCGCCAATGGCCGACACCTTGGGCGCTCGCACTCGGACCGAAAGCGGACGCGAGGCCGTATCACTCCGTTCGTCATGAATCCGCGGTCGGTGGAGGGCGATCAGACCCGCCCTCGCACCGACTGAAGCGAACCGCCCGTCGCCTTGGCGCCGTGGCGTCAGTGCAGGGTGGCGGAGCGCGTCGCGCCGCCCTTGATCCAGTGTCGGCTGCCCTCCCGAAGCCACGCTGAACGGGACGCGCCGCCTCGCCGCACGCCTCGAACGAGCGGTTTGAGTGACTGCTACGCACGACCTGGGCGCACGTCCACGCGCTTGCGGCGGCTGGTGGCGCTCTCGTGGCCGGCACCCGACGGCACGCGAGCGCGGAACACGCTGTCGCGGAAGACGCGGAGGCGGACGCCGAACCTGGAGCGTTCCTCGCCGGCATCGCGCAGCTTGACGGTGGCGAGTGTCTTCCACGATCCGGTGCGGGTACGGCGCTGGATCTGGACGCGCTGCTCGTCGAGTGCGGGGCGCACCGAACCGAACAGGCGAATCCGCCGGCCCGCGCGGGGGTTGGAGCGGCTCACAAGGAACGTCACCTTCGGACGCACAGGGATCTGCGTGGACCCGGGGGGCGGAGGCGTCGTCCCTCCTGGTGCGGGCGTCGTCCCGCCGGGTGGGGAACCGCCTGGTTGGCCGGGACCCGGTGCCGGCGTCGTGCCCGTGCCGACCCTCACGATGCCAGTCATCGCGGAATGCGCCTCGCAGTAGTAGGTGAAGTCCCCCAGCTGGTCGAAGGTCCGCCGGACCGACCATGCCGAAGCGCTGGGCTCCGCTGGCATCTCGAAGCTTCCGTCGTCGAACCTGACGTTGTGGGTGCCGCCGCCCACGTTGTTCCAGGTCACCGCCTCGCCCTGAGCGATGGAGACGTCGGCGGGGCTGAAGACGTTCGACGCCAGCGCGCTCACCGTCTGATCCGCCGCCTCCGCCGCCGGCGCCGCAACGAGGGCGACGCCGACCTGCAAAGCGGCCCACAGCCCGGCCAAACGGCCGGTGTGCTCTTGCGCCCACGGTCGCCGGTCTTCCATGAACCCTCGAGCGCGTAGTACGCGCCGGTGGGAGCGGGTGTTCAATCGTTGTGCGCAAACAGCTCAGCCGAGTACGACCACGTGGAGCGTCCGCGGCCCGTGGACGCCCTCGACCCTGTTCAGCTCGATGTCCGAGGTGGCCGAGGGCCCGGAGATGAAGGTGAGCGGACGGCCGTCCTTCACGGCGGGCTCCAGTCGCCGGACGGCCTCGGGGACGGTGGCGACGATGCTGCTCGCTTCGACGATGCAGAGGTGGTAGTCGGGGACGAGCGAGAGCGCGCGGCGGCCTTGGGCACTGCCGCCGTCGAGGACGATCGTGCCGGTTTCGGCGATGGCGAGGGCGCAGCCGGTGAGGGCGCCGTCGAGCGTGTCGAGGCTGTGGGGACTGAGGTCCGTGTCCGGGATGAGCTCTCTGCCGTCAGCGCGCCATTCGTCAGGCAGATCCTTGGGGACCGCGAGACGCTCCGCTCCGGCCTCGCTGCACAGCTCTTCGAGCACGGCTTTCAGGTCGGTTGGCTTGGCGCTCCGCACCGTTGCGCGGTATTCGCCCACGCGCTCTGAGAAGCGGGCAATGACGGCGGAGCGCGCCTCGTCGCTCTCTTGTCTGTAGTCGCGCGGCACCTCCGGCGGCTCTGGCCGGTCTTTCAACGCCACCTGGATCCGGGCGAGGACGGCGCCGCGGGCGTCCTTCGGCTCGCCCCCGTGCTCGGCGATGAGCTGCACCGACCTCGCCCTGCGAGGGGAATCCAGCTCCGCGGTGGCGGGCGGAGTGCCGGCGTCGCTCTGGGACCCGCCCCGCTCGCGGCGCCACCAGTCGCGGAAGGTCTCCTTCGGTGGCTCGGGCAGGTCGCGCGTGTCGGTCCACCCGGAGAGCGGCCACGGCAGGCGCCCGATGCGGCCCGCCCGCGCGAGCGGCCGGGACCCGATTCGCGCCGCCCGCTGCGCCCGCTCGAATGCGCGGGCCGACGAGAAGGCACGGTACATGGCTCTCATCGCCGCCTTTTCCGGCTTCCAGGCCGGCTCCGAGTCGACTATCCGCGACCGCAGGTGCACCAGCACCCGCGGGATGTCGATCTCCACCGGGCACACCTCGTAACACGCCCCGCAGAGCGACGACGCGTACGGCAGCGAGCGCCCCGACTCGAGCCCCTTGAGCTGCGGCGTCAGGATCGCCCCGATCGGTCCGGGATAGACGGACTCGTACGCGTGACCGCCGGTCCGGGCGTAGACCGGGCACACGTTGAGGCACGCCGAGCAGCGGATGCAGCGCAGCGTCTGCCGCCCCACCTGGTCCGCCAGCACGCCCGTGCGCCCGTTGTCGAGCAGCACCAGGTGGAACTCCCGCGGCCCGTCGCCCGGCCGCACGCCGCTCCAGAACGAGGTGTAGGGGTTCATCCGCTCGCCCGTCGACGAGCGCGGCAGCAGCTGGAGGAACACCTCCATGTCCCGCCACGTCGGCACGAGCTTCTCGATCCCCATCACCGTCACCAGCACCTCGGGCAGCGTGGTGCACATGCGCCCGTTGCCCTCCGACTCGACCACGCTCACCGTGCCCGTCTCGGCCACCGCAAAGTTCGCCCCCGAGATCCCGAAGCGGGCGTCCAGGAACTTGCGGCGGAGGTGCAGCCGCGCCGCCTCGGTCAGCGCCTCCGGCTCATCGGTTAAATCCGGCCGGCCCAGCTCCCGCGCGAAGAGCTCGCGGATCTCCGCCCGGTTCTTGTGGATCGCGGGCACGAGGATGTGCGACTGCACGTCGTCGCCGAGCTGGATGATCAGCTCGGCCAGGTCGGTCTCGACAGCGCGAACGCCCGCCGCCGCGAGCGCCTCGTTCAACCGGATCTCGTCCGTGGCGATCGACTTGACCTTCACCACCTCGTCGACCCCATGCGACCGGGCGATGTCCACCACGATCGAGCACCCCTCGTTGCCGTCGTTGGCCCAGTGAACGACGCCGCCGGCGGATACCACAGCGGCCTCGAGGGCGATCAGGTGCTGATCGAGGGCAGCGAGGGAGGAATCCTTGATCGCGCGGCCGGAAGAGCGGAGGGCCGCCCAGTCCGGCAGCTCGGAGACGACGGCTTCGCGCTTGGCGCGGATGTGAGAGGTGGCCTTCGTCAGGTTCCGCCGCAACTGCGAGTCGCGCAGCGCCACGGACGCGGCCTTCGGGAAGCTCACGACGCCAGCACCTCCGCGAAGTGCATCGTCCGCACCCCCGTCCGCTGCCGCGACAGCGCCCCGCCGATGTGCATCAGGCACGAGTTGTCCGCGGCGCAGACTATCTCGGCCTGGGTGTCGAGCACGGCGCGCACCTTGTCCGCCAGCATCGCCGAGGACACCTCCGCGTTCTTCACCGCGAACGTCCCGCCGAAGCCGCAGCACTCGGTCGCGGAGGGCAGCTCGACCAGATCGATGCCGGAGACGGCTCGCAGAAGGCGAAGCGGCCGGTCGGCGGTGTGCAGCTCGCGGAGCGAATGGCAGGTCGGATGGAAGGTCACGCGGTGGGGGAAGTGCGCGCCCACGTCCTCCACGGCGAGCACGTCCACGAGGAACTCGCTCAACTCGTGGACCGGGGTGTCCACGTGGTGGCGCAGCATTCCCGCGCACGAGGCCGAGGGCGTCACCACGTGCTCGGCATCCTCGAACACCCGCTCCAGCCGCCGCGCCAGCGCCATCCCCTCGCGGGCATAGCCCGAGTTCAAGTGCATCTGCCCGCAGCACGTCTGCTCGAGCGGGAAGTCCACCTCGCAGCCAACGCGCTCGAGCAGCCGCACGACGGCACGGCCGGTCTGCGGGAACAGGGTGTCGTTGAAGCAGGTGACGAAGAGCGAGACGCGCATGCAGTGGCTACCGTAAGGTTTCCCGAGTTGGATGATCGTCGCGTGAGCGTGGGTGCTGGGGCTGCTTGGGGCGAGGGCCCGCGGCCGCAGACGGAAGGCGAGGCCGAGCGCGAGCCACGCGACCTCGGGCCGCTCGTCGAGGAGCTGCGCGCCGCCGTCGGCCCCGAGCACGTGTTCACGCACGAGCACCAGTTGCGCACCTACGAGTCCGACGGCCTGCTCCAGTACGCGGTCACCCCCGGCGCCGTGGTGCTGCCGGACTCGACCGCCGGGGTGCAGGCGGTGGTGCGCGCCTGCCACCGGGCCGGCGCGCCGTTCGTGGCGCGCGGGGCCGGGTCGGGCCTGTCGGGCGGCGCGCTCCCCGTGGAGGACGGCGTGCTGATCTCGCTGTCGCGCATGCGCCGCATCGTCGAGGTCGACCTGCCGAACCAGCGCGTGGTCGTGGAGCCGGGCGTGACCAACATCGCCGTCTCCCAGGCCGTGGCGCCCGACCACTTCTACCCGCCCGACCCCTCCTCCCAGATCGTCTGCACGATCGGCGGCAACGTGGCCGAGAACTCGGGCGGCGCGCACTGCTTCAAGTACGGCTTCACGACGAACTACGTGACGGGGCTCGAGCTGGTGCTTCCCGACGGCGAGCTCGTGCAGCTGGGTGGCAAGGAGCTCGACCCTTCCGGGCCGGACATGCTGGGCGCGTTCGTCGGGTCCGAGGGCACGCTCGGGGTCGCCACGAGGATCTGGCTGCGCGTCGTGCCCAAGCCGGAGACCGTGCGCACGCTGGTCGCCTTCTTCGGCTCGCCGGTGCAGGCCGGCGAGGTCGTCTCGCAGATCGTCTCAGGCGGCATCGTCCCGGGCGCGATCGAGATGATGGACAACCTCTCGATCCGCGCCGCCGAGGACTACAGCCGCGCCGGCTACCCCACCGACGCCGGCGCCGCACTGGTCGTCGAGCTCGACGGCTCGGAGGCCGAGTGCGAGACCCGCTTCGAGCAAGTCGTCGAGATCTGCGAGGGCGCCGACAGCGACTCGATCCGCGTCGCGCGCGACGAAGCCGAGCGGGAGGTGATCTGGAAGGCGCGCAGGGCCGCCTTCGCCGCGATGGGCCGGATCGCGCCGAACTACTACGTGCAGGACAGCGTGATCCCCCGCACCCGGCTGGCCGAGGTGCTCGGGCGCATCGACGAGCTGGGCCGCGAGTACGGCCTCCAGGTGGCGAACGTGTTCCATGCGGGCGACGGCAACCTGCACCCGCTGGTCTGCTACGACGGCTCGAACCCCGGCGAGGCCGAGCGCGCCGAGGAGTGCGCCGGGATGATCGTGAAGGCCTGCGTGGACGCGGGCGGGTCCATCACCGGCGAGCACGGCGTCGGCGTGGACAAGAAGCGCTACATGCCAGAGATGTTCAGCGACGCGGACCTGGGCGCCTTCCAGCGGCTGCGCTGCGCCTTCGATCCCGAGCAGCGCTCGAACCCGGGCAAGGTGATGCCGGCCCCGCGCCTGTGCGGCGAGGTGCCCGGGCCATACCGCCGCCATCCGCTGGAGCAGGCCGGCCTGGCGGAGCGGTTTTGATGGCGAGCGCCACGGTCGTGTCGCCGTCGAGCGGCGCTGAGCTGGCCGCGGCGCTGGCCGGCGCCGGCACCACCGTGCGCATTCGCGGGGGCGGGAGCAAGCTGAGCTGGGCGCCGGAGGCACCCGCCGGCCTCGAGCTCTCCACCGAGCGGCTCGACGAGATCGTCGAGCACAACGTCGGCGACCTCACCGCCGTGCTCCAGGCCGGTGTCCCGCTGGCGCGTGCTCAGGCGCAGTTCGCCGAGGCCGGCCAGATGCTGGCACTCGACCCGCCGGACCGGGGGGCCACGATCGGCGGCGTGGTGGTCGCGAACGACTCCGGCCCTCTCCGCACGCGCTACGGCGGCGCCCGGGACCTCGTCGTGGGCATGCGGGTGGCGCTCGCGGACGGGACCGTCGCCAAGAGCGGCGGCAAGGTGATCAAGAACGTGGCCGGCTACGACCTCGCCAAGCTGTTCGTGGGCTCGTTCGGCAGGCTCGGGGCGATCCTCGAGATCTCCGTGCGGCTTCACCCGCTGCCGCCGGCCACGGCGAGCGCGGTGGGACGGTCGGCGGATCCCGACGCGCTGAGCCGCGCGGCCCTTGCGCTGTCGCACGCGCGGATCGAGCAGATGGGGCTGGACGTACGCTGGGAGGACGGGGCCGGGGCGGTCCTGTCGCGGTTCGGCGGCCTGGCCGCCGTGGCCCAGGCCGAAGCCGCTCAGCGACTGCTCGGCGACGCGGAGGTTGTCGAGGACGACGATGCACTCTGGGAAGCCCAGAGGGACGCACAGCGCTCGCCTGCCGGGATGGTTGTGAAGGTGTCTGCCTTGCAGACCGATCTCCCCGCGCTGATACGAATCGCCCGCGACCACGGCGCCCTCCTGGTCGGGCGGCCCGGCCTCGGGCTCTTCTGGCTCCGTCTCGACGCAGGCGACCCCTCGCCCCTGCTCAGCGCCCTCCGGCAGCGCTTCACGGCTGTGGTGCTCGACCACCCCGCCGGGGTCGAGCCGGGCCCACACGAGCCTTCCGGCACCGGCGCACGGATGCTCGCCGGACGGGTCAAGGAACGCTTCGACCCGAATCACAAGCTCCTCTGATGGCGGCCTGGGACGACACGCGCGCTCCGCAACTCGACCTGATCGACGACTGCGTCCACTGCGGGTTCTGCCTCCCGACCTGTCCGACGTACGTGCTCTGGGGCGAGGAGATGGACTCGCCGCGCGGGCGGATCGTGCTGATGAAGCAGGGCCACGAGGAGATCTCCGCGCCGCTCGTGCGGCACCTCGACAACTGCCTCGGCTGCATGGCCTGCGTGACCGCCTGCCCGTCGGGCGTCAAGTACGACAAGCTGCTGGAAGACGCCCGCGCTCAAGTGGAGCGCAACTTCGACCGGCCGCCGCTCGACCGCTCTCACCGCCGGCTTGTATTCGAGCTGTTCACCCGTCCGGGACGGATGCGCGCGCTGGCGCCCGGCGCGCCAGGCGTGGCAGGCCGACCCGGTGGGCGAGCGCGGCGCCGGGCGC
>DASZJZ010000026.1:0-8086 GCA_035947555.1 Thermoleophilaceae bacterium
GCCGCGGAGCGCGCGGACCTCGGCCCGCAGCTCGCAGACCAGGAGGAGGAGGGCCCCGGCTGGATCCTGCGGGTGCTCGGGCTGCTGGTCCTGGCGGCCCTCGGCGCGGCCGGCGCCTGGGTGGTCCTGCGTGTGCGGGCGCGCCGCGGGCTCACGCCGGAACAGCTCGCGGACGCCCAGCTCGCGGAGCTGCGCCGCGCGCTCGCAAGCCTTGACTGGGATGTGCCCGCCGCCACCACGCTGCTCGGTCTGGAGCGGCGGCTCGGGCGACTGGCGGGGCCGGCGTCGGCGCGCTATGCCGCCGGGCTGCGCGCGTACCGGTATGACCCGCGAGCGCCCCGCGCTCCCGGGTGGCAGGAGCGGCGCGAGCTGCGGCGCGAGCTGAGCTCGCGGGCCGGTCTGATCGGCCGCTTGAGGGGACTGCTGGCGATCCCGCCCGGCGGCCCGCGGCCGGTCTGACGGCGCTGCGGCCGCCGCGGCGGCCCGTTTACGCGCCTCTAAGGTTTCGTCTCTACAACGTGTGACATGACTCCCGCGACCTCCCCCGACAAGCAGCGTGGCGTGGCCTCGACGGTCGTAGCCGGGATCCTCGGTGGCCTCGTCGTGCTCGTGCTCGGCGCTGTCCTGATCGCCACCGACGTGATCGACACCGGTGACACCCGAACCGTCCGAGAGACGTCCCCGGTCTCGGAGCCGGCCGCCGATACCGGAGCGAGCAGTGGGGACTGGGTGCAGGACATCTATCGCCAGGAGGGCCGCGGCGTCGTCTTCGTCGAGGCCGAGGGCGTCAGCGATTCCTCCGTGTTCGGCCAGGAGGGGGGCACGGCCACCGGCTCCGGCTTCGTGGTCGACGAGGACGGAACGATCCTCACCAACGCGCACGTCGTGGACGGCGCCGAGGAGGTGACCGTCAGCTTCGAGGAGGGCGGCGAGTCGATCGACGCCGAGGTCAGGGGCGTGGACGCCGACACCGACCTCGCCGTGCTGAAGATCAACCCGAGCGAGGTCGAGGACCTCACCGTCATCCCGCTCGGCGACTCGTCCGAGGTAGAGGTGGGCGACCCCGTGGTCGCGATCGGCAACCCCTTCGGCCTCCAGCGCACCGTGACCACCGGGATCGTGTCGGCGCTTCAGCGCCAGATCGACGCTCCGAGCGGCTTCTCGATCAGCAACGTGATCCAAACCGACGCTTCGATCAACCCCGGCAACTCCGGCGGCCCGCTGCTCGACGCGCAGGGCCGCGTGATCGGCATCAACTCGCAGATCGCGACCGGCGGCGGCCAGGGCTCGGTCGGCATCGGCTTCGCGGTGCCGGTCAACACCGCGAAGGATCTGCTGCCGCAGCTGCGCGCCGGCGAGGACATCGAGCGCGCCTACCTGGGCGTATCGATGGCAGACGTGAACGAGGAGGTGGCGCAGGAGGCCGACCTGCCCGTGGACTCCGGCGCGCTCGTGGAGCGCGTCGAGGCGGGGACCCCCGCCGAGGAGGCGGGGCTGCGCGGCACGGAGATCGACGAGCTGTCGGGCGACATCGCCCGGCCGGGCGACGTGATCGTGAGCATCGACGGCGAGCCGGTCCGGACCGCCGACGACGTGGTGGCGGCGGTGGCCGGCATGCAGCCGGGCGACACCGCCGAGCTCGAGGTCTACCGCGGCGACGAGAGGCGAACCGTGCGCGTGGAGTTGGGAGAGCGGCCCGACGAGCTCGGCGGCGGGCAGCCGCAGGGCGAGGAAGACGAGCCGCTGTTCCCGATCCCGTAGCGCCCAGCGCGTAGCCTTGGTCGGGTGACGACCCGCGTGAAGCTGTGCGGCGTGACCGACCCGGCGGATGCCCGCCGGGTCGCCGAACTGGGCGCCTGGGCGCTCGGGATGATCTTCTGGCCGGACAGCCCGCGGGCCTGCGCGATCGAGGATGCCGAGGCGATCGGGTCCGAGCTGCATCGCCGGCTCGAGCTCGTCGGGGTGTTCGTGAACGCCCCGCTCGACGAGGTGGCCGCCACCGCCGACCTGTGCCGCCTCTCGATGCTCCAGTTGCACGGCGACGAGGGCCCCGCCTACTGCCGCGAGGCGGCTCGGCGCACGGGTGCCAAGGTCATGAAGGCCGCGCGCGTCCGCACCGCGGCCCAGGTCCACGACCTCCAACGCTTCCACACCGACTATCACCTGCTCGACGCCTACTCGCCCCGCAGCCCCGGCGGGACGGGGGAGAGCTTCGACTGGGAGCTGGCGCGACTCCACCCGCGCCACCCGCCCGTGGTGCTGTCCGGCGGCCTCACCGCCGGCAACGTCGGCACGGCGATCGGGGCGGCGCGACCGTTCGCGGTCGACGTGGCGAGCGGCACCGAAGCCGCGCCCGGCAGGAAGGACCCTGCGAAGCTCACGGCGTTCATGAGGGCCGTGGCCGCCGCCGACGAGCGCCGCGGGGCCGCGGCGTGAGCGCCCCCGCGGTCGAGCGACGCTTCGGCCCCTACGGCGGCCGTTACGTGCCCGAGACGCTCATCCCGGCCCTCGACGAGCTCGAGCGGGCGTGGGTGGCGGCCCGTTCGGACCCCGCCTTCACTGGCGAGCTCGCCCGGCTGCTGCGCGACTACGTCGGGCGCCCCACGCCTCTCTACCGCGCCGGGCGGCTGTCGGAGGCCGTAGGCGGTGAGGTGTGGCTCAAGCGCGAGGACCTCACCCACACCGGCTCGCACAAGATCAACAACGCGATCGGGCAGGCGCTGCTCGCCGCCCGCATGGGCAAGCCGCGCGTGATCGCGGAGACCGGCGCGGGCCAGCACGGCGTGGCGTCGGCCACCGCATGCGCGCTGCTCGGGCTCGAGTGCATCGTCTACATGGGTACCGAGGACATGCGCCGCCAGCGGCCGAACGTCGAGCGGATGCGGCTGCTCGGTGCTGAGGTCGTGGGGGTGGACGCCGGGGCCCGGACTTTGAAGGAGGCCGTGTCCGCCGCCATCCGCGACTGGGTCACCAACGTTCAGTCGACGCACTACATCATCGGCTCGTGCGTCGGACCGTCGCCGTATCCCGCGCTCGTGCGCGACCTGCAGCGGACCATCGGCGACGAGGCCCGCTCGCAGATGCTCGAGGCGGCCGGGCGGCTGCCCGATCGCGTGCTGGCCTGCGTGGGCGGGGGGTCGAACGCGATCGGGACCTTCGCGGGCTTCGTCGACGACCCCGAGGTGGAGCTGATCGGCGTCGAGGCGGCGGGCGAGGGGCTGCACACGCGGCGCCACTCCGCGCCGCTGACGACCGGGGCGCGGGGCGTGCTGCACGGGGCCATGTCGGCCGTGCTGCAGGACGAGGAGGGCCAGATCCTGGAAGCCCATTCGATCTCGGCGGGCCTCGACTACCCGGGCGTGGGGCCGGAGCACGCCCACCTGCGCGACACGGGCCGGGTCCGCTACGTCGCCGTGGACGACAGCGACGCGCTCGCGGCGTTCCGCCGGGTGAGCGCGCTGGAGGGAATCCTGCCGGCGCTGGAGCCGTCGCACGCGCTGGCGTGGCTGATGGCGAACCCGTCGGAAGGCGTGCACCTGGTCACCCTGTCGGGCCGCGGCGACAAGGATCTGGCGGAGGTGCTTGCGCTGGAGCAGGCAGCGCGGGCATGAGCGTCGCCGCTACGGGCGTCGACCGCATCGCGGCCGCGTTCGCCTCGCACGGCAAACGCGCGGCCCTCATGCCTTACCTCATGGGTGGGCACCCCGATCTCGACACGTCGGTCCACGCCGGCCTCGCCGCGGCCGACGCCGGCGCCGATCTCATCGAGCTCGGCATCCCCTTCTCCGACCCGCTCGCCGACGGCCCCGTCATCCACGCCGCCGCCACCGAGGCGCTCGAGCGCGGCGCCACACCGCACGGCGTACTCCGCGTGTGCGAGCGAGTCGCCGAGCGCGTGCCCGTCGTGCTGATGGTCTACGTGAACGTGGTGATGTCCGCCGGCGCCGAGGCGTTCGCGCTGCGCGCCGCGGCCGCGGGGGCCTCCGGCCTCATCGTGCCCGACCTTCCGCACGACGAGGCGGACGAGGTCCGGGCGGCCTGCGACGCCGAGGGGCTCGCCCTCGTCCCGCTGGTGGCCCCGACCACGACGCCGGACCGCGTCGCCTCGATCGGCCGGCAGGCCCGCGGATTCGTGTACACGGTGTCCCTGACCGGCACCACCGGCGAGCGGGAGCAGCTCCCGCCGGCGCTAACGGAGACGGTGGCGGGCGTCCGCGCGGCCACCGACCTGCCGGTGGCGGTCGGGTTCGGCATCTCGACCGCGTCGCACGCCAGCGCCGTGGCGGGCATCGCCGACGGCGTGATCGTCGGAAGCCGCGTGGTGAGGGCCGCCGCCGAGGGCGGCCCGCCGGCGGTGGGAGCGCTGATCGGAGAGCTGGCCGAAGCGCTGCGCTGAGGTATAGGGTGAGCCTCACCATGGCCGAGACCGAGACCACCACCGACGCCCCGGACCCCACCGAGGCCAAGCCCCAGCGCCGGCGGATCACGCGCCGCAAGGCGGTCGAGACGCACGTGCGCAGCTACTTCGACGCCATCGCGAGCCGCGACCCCGATGCGATGGCCGCCCACTGGAGGGAGGACGGCGTGGCCGACATCGTGCCGCTCCGCCCCCTTCGCGGCACCGGCGAGCTCGTCGCCTTCTTCCGGGAGCTGTTCGCCGCCGTGCCCGACCTCGAGACGACGGTCACCCGCGTGGTCGCCGGCGAGACCCAGGCCGCCATCGAGTGGCGGATGACCGGCCACTTCACCGGCGCCCCCTTCCAGGGCCTCGACCCCACGGATCGCCGCGTGGACATGCGAGGGCTCGACCTCTTCGAGGTCGAGGACGGCAAGATCACCGGCAGCACCGGCTACTACGACGGCATGAGCTTCGCGCGGCAGGTCGGCCTGATGCCGCCCGAGGACTCGAGCGCCGAGAACGCCATGAAGAGCGCGTTCAATGCCGCCACCAAGGTGCGCCGCGCCGTCGCCGACTGGAGGTCCGGCCGGTGAGCGTGCTGGTCGCGCTGACGGTCGGGCTGGTCTGGTGGATAACGGCCTGGGCGTTCGGCATCAAGGCGTTCGACGCCTTTCTGCTGACGGCGTTCCTGGTGGTCTCGGCGGCGGCGTACATGCTGATCAAGCCGTTCCTCGACCAGCTCCTCGGCCGCGAAGCCGCCTCGTTCGAGGAGCGGGGCGCCCGCTAGCCGAAGAACGCGGCGGCGGCCGCGTACTCCTCCGGCGGAACCAGCCGCAGCTTCGAGACCGCCTCCTCCAGCGCCACCAGCTCGATGCGGGTGCCCTTCAGGGCCGGCATCACGCCCCAGCGCCGCTCGTGGGCGGCGTCGATGGCGGCCAGGCCCAGGCGGGTGGCCAGCACGCGGTCGAACGCCGTCGGCGTGCCCCCGCGCTGGATATGCCCCAGCACCGTGGCCCTCGTGTCGAACCCCGTGCGCTCGCCAATCTCGCGCTCGAGCAGCTGGCCGATGCCCCCCAGCCGCTCGTGGCCGAACTCGTCCTTCTTGCCTCCGATCACCTCGAGGGTCCCCTCGACTGGCGTCGCCCCCTCCGCCACCACCACGATCGAGAAGAAGCGCCCGCGCGAGTGCCGCCGCCGGATCAGCCGGACCACCTCCTCGATGTCGAACGGCCGCTCGGGGATCAGGATCACGTCGGCTCCGCCCGCCAGCCCCGAGTACAGCGCGATCCAGCCCGCGTGGCGGCCCATCACCTCCACCAGCATCACCCGGTTGTGGCTCTCGGCCGTTGTGTGGAGCCGGTCGATCGCCTCGGTGGCGATCTGCACGGCGGTGTCGAACCCGAACGTCATGTCCGTACCGCCGAGGTCGTTGTCGATCGTCTTCGGCACTCCGACCACCGGTAGCCCGTGCTCGCCGTGCAGGCGCGCCGCGGCGCCGAGCGTGTCCTCGCCGCCGATCGCGACCAGCCCCTCGAGGTTGAGGCTGCTCATGTTCTCGGCGATCCGCTCGGGCCCGCCATCGTGCTTGAAGGGGTTTGTTCGGGACGAGCGCAGGATCGTCCCGCCGCGCGGCAGGATTCCGCGCGTGGACTCGATCGTGAGCTCGTCGTAGACGTTCTCGAGCGGGCCGCGCCAGACGTCGCGAAAGCCGACGATGGCGTGCCCGTACGCGTCGATTCCCTTGCGCACGACCGCCCGGATGACCGCGTTGAGGCCGGGGCAGTCGCCGCCCCCCGTCAGCAGTCCGATGCGCACAGCGGAGAAGATATCCGCGGCCGTCACAATCAGCCGCTTGGCGCGTTCGACCACAGCCCTGCTCGCCGTGCTGGCGCTCGCCCTGGGCGGCTGCCTCGGCGGCGAGGAGCGCTCGACCCGGATCGAGGGCGGGACGGTGACCGTGTACTCGAGCCTGCCGCGGCACGGCGTCTCGGCCGCCGCCGCGGACGCCGTCGCGGCCGGGCAGCGGCTCGCCCTGGAGGAGGCCGGGGGGCGCGCCGGCGACCTGGAGATAGAACTCGTCGAGCTGGACTCGTCGGAGCCGGAGGAGCTGCTGTGGGACCCAGACGTCGTCAGCCTGAACGCCCAGGAGGCGGCCGACGACCCGCGCGCGATCGCCTACATCGGGGAGCTCGACTACGGCGCCTCCGCTGTGTCCGTGCCGATCACCAACAACGCCGGCCTCCTGCAGGTCTCGCCGCTCGACGGCCTGACCAGCCTCACGCGAGCGCCGCTCGGCCGCCCCCGCGCCGGGCCCGAGCGCTACTACCCCGAGGGCGAACGCAGCTTCCTGCGGCTCGTGCCGGCCGACGAGCTGATGGCGGAGGCGCTCCTCGAGCAGGTGAGGGAGAGCGGGGCGAGCCGGGCGGCCGTGCTCTTCGACGGCGAGATCCATTCGCGCGAGCTGGGCGGGATCCTGCAGGCGCTGGCCCGCCGCGACGGCCCGCAACCCGTCGAGATCGAGGAGTACCGCGGCCGCGTCGAGGAGATCCCGGACGTGGTGCGCGACGTGGCCGAGGACCGGCCCGGCGTGATCCTCTACGCAAGCATCGCGGGCCCCGGCACCGGCCGCATCCTCGCCCAGCTCGACCGCGAGCTGCCGGGCGTGCCGGTGTACGCCACGGCCGGCATGCTGGCCCGCGACCCCGAGGTGCCGATCCCCGCGGCGCCCGCGGGCGTCACCGCGCTCACGCCGGTGCCGCCGCCGGGAGAGCTGCCCAGGAAGGGGCGCCAGCTGCTGGCCCGCCTGCGTGAGACGCAGAGCCCGGCGGTCGCGCGGCCGGAGGCGCTGTACGGATACGAGGCGATGCGCCTGGTGCTCGACGCCATCCGCGTGGCCGGGGCCGACCGCGCCCGGGTGATCGACGCGGCACTGCGCATCCGCGCGCGGCGCGGCTCCCCGCTCGGCACGTACCGGATCCGCGCCACCGGCGAGGTCGAGACCACGCGCTTCGCCTTGCACGCGCTGCGCGACGGCCGCTTCACCTTCGAGCGCATGCTCGAGTGACGAAAAATCGGCGCTTCGACCGGCTCCAGCGGCAGATTTTCTCCTCGTTAAGAGCGGGCGTCGCCAACGCACGACATCCCCAGGCGTGCATAGGATGCCGGGCAGGTAGGAGCCCATCTTCCTATAGGAGGGACATCTTGCGAGTACGTTGGCTGGCAGTATTCAGCTGCCTTCTCGCGGCGTTCGCCCTAGGCATGACCGCCTGCGGCGACGACGACGACGACGACGGCGGCGGGGGCGCAGGTGGCGGCGGGGGAGAGACGGTCAACGTCTACTCATCGCTTCCGCTTCAGGGCGCCTCGCGGCCGCAGACCACGGCGATGGTCGAGGGGATCAGGCTTGCCCTGCAGCAGAACAACGGCAAGGCCGGTGACCTGACCGTCAAGTACACGTCCCTGGACGACTCGACCGCCCAGGCGGGCACGTGGACGCCGGAGGCCACTTCGGCGAACGCGCGCAGGGTCGCGCAGGACGACGCGGCAATCGCCTACATCGGTGAGTTCAACTCGGGCGCGAGCGCGATCTCGATGCCCCTGCTGAACGAGGTGCCGATCGCCCAGATCAGCCCGGCCAACACGGCCGTGGGCCTGACCTCGGACGAGCCGGGCGCCGACGAGGGCGAG